>JBDSVW010000293.1:0-5090 GCA_039927015.1 Gemmatimonadaceae bacterium
GAGCTGCCCTCGTGCGCGCCGACTAATGCTCGTGCTGTTCAGCGAGCGGCGCGCCCGCCATCCCGGATTCGAGACGCTCCGCCAGGGCGCGTGGCATGTCGGAGAGGTGCTCATGGATCACCTGCCAGCGCCCATTCCGGCGTTGCCATACCGACGTCCACACCCCGCCAATCACGTGCGCCCGATTCTCTTCGGTCCAGTGGGGCACCGAATAGCGCGCCGTGAGCACGGCGGCGTCGCGACTCAGCACGTCCACGTCCATTGCGTCCCACGTCCACGCGGGGCGCACCATGAACTGTCCGACTCCCGTCCAGAACGCGTTCACCGAGGACGCGAGCGAGTCGCGCGAGAGCGTGACGCGACCCGCGGTGGCCGATATCACCCGCCCTTCGTCCGGGTAGAGCGACATCATCCGGCGCACGACGTCGCCCTGCGACAGGTCATAAGCGCCCTTCACGAGCGTACGCAGCGAGTCGGCAATGGCGGATGAGTCCGCTGCACTTTGGGGCTGCGCTGAGTCGGAGGACTGGCCGCTGCACGCGGTGAGCAGCAGAAGCGCGGCGACGAGTGGAGTGGAGTGGCGGCCGAAGGAGTGCATGGAGGTAAATACGAGAGGCGGTGAGCGCGGCGTTGGAGGGTTGCGGCAACTGGGTCAGCGCGCCCGCTGCCGCCGTCAATGTCCGCGCCAGGGGACACGCAAATGTCAGCACGAGGGGACAATAGTGCTATCTTTGGACCGGATCTCCCAGCGCGACGTGCTGGAACGATCCCTGCTACTTACAGTAGTGCGGAGGGCCGTGGCAACGCTTCGTTCCGCGGGCTGCTCCTGAATTCGGAGGGCAAGATGCGCACCGCTTTTGTCAGACTGATCGTACCGACCGCCGTTCTTGTGCTTGTCGCCGGCTGCAGCGCTGGCGGAGGGCAGGGGACGCTGTCGGCTGATCTCCAGAAGGACCTGGAGGCGTCGGCCGCCGATCGGCCTGTACTCGCGACGACGGCCGCGCAGCCCATGCGCTTCGTCTCTGAGATCGAACAGGTGCAGACCGCGGAACCGGTGCAGCGTGCACAGACGCCGCGACGCGTGGCTGCGCAGTCTGCCAACCTGCAGCAGAACGAGACGCGCTCGCCGACTCCCGAGCCGCAGCATGAGATTCAGGTGGCCCAGCTGCCCAGCGAGACGGCACAGGCCCCGGCTCCCGAGTCTGACGTTCCCACGACGCCTTCGGTCGCCCCTCGGCCTTCGCCGATGCCAGTGGACGTTCCGTCGATGGAAGGGAACGGTCGAGGCGGTATCGGAGTGGGACGTGACGAAGGGCGCGGCGTGGGCATCGGAGATATCATCGGCGTCGTGATTCGTGGCGGCGGCGTGGGGCCCGATCACTGTCCGCCCCGGCGGCGCGGACGCGGGCGATTGCCGATCCCGCATATCCTCCGGTAACACGTCACGGAGCCCGGACATCCGGGAGAATGCAACGGGGGCGCCTAACGGCGCCCCCGTCTTGCGTCCGTCCCGCCCCTGACCAACGGACTCAGCTCGGGGGGATACGCAGCACGACGACGTCACCGGCGGTCACCGTGATCGACTCCGAAACCGGGGTCCGGTTGCCGCCGATGGGATCGGCGATGAACTGGAGCGGCGTAGGGCCGAAGATGTAGTGCGAAGGAATGCGCAGCTTCGTGGTGGAGTTGCCGTTTGCCTGCCCCAGCCGTATGCGCTGCGAGCCCGTCACCAGGTAGATCGTCGCATCGTTGAACGCCTGGTTCTCCACTTGCAGCTCGGCGCCCTGCGTTCCGCCGCTGCGTGGTTGCGTTCGTCCAGCGCACGCGGCACCGAGCGTCGCCACCGCAAGGACGAGGAATGATCGTCGAGTCAGCTTCATCTTCGAGCCTCCAGGAACAGGTTGACATTGCACGCTGACTGGCCGGCGTACGGCAGTGATCGATCACTGGCGGCCGGTGGGGCGCCACGCCATAATGCGCTCCGCGCGCATAACTTACGCGCGACATCCGTCATACCCCGCAGACGGGTGCATGGGCACGGACTCCTCCCTCTTTCCTCCCGACATGACTGTTCCGAAGGACTATCCCGACCATCACGACGCCGAGTTGGTTCTCAAGCTGTACGAACTGCGGCGCGAAGCGGCCATGCGTGCCTCGCGCAATTCACTCAACGCGGAGTTCTGGCCCACGACGTTTGATGAGGTGCTGGCCGTCACGAAGGCCGAGCACCCGCTGAACTCCGCGTTCCGCCAGTGTTCTTCGTACTGGGAGATGGTGTACGCCATGGCCAAGCACGGCGTCATCCACGGCGACTTCATGATGGAGAGCAACGGCGAGGGCCTGCTCCTCTTCGCGCGCGTGGAGCCCTTCCTCGCGCCGTACCGCGAGCAGGTGAACGCCGCCGGTTTCCGGAACGCCGAGTGGGTGGCGACGGAGACGGAGATGGGTCGGAAGATCATGGATCGCTTTCGCCCGCGCGTCCAGAAGCTTATGAAGGGGAAGTAGGCATGCCCAGGAAGTCTGTTGCCATGCCGCAGCCGTTTGTCGTTAGGCGATCGGGAGTACAGGGCAAGGGGGTGTTCGCCACGCGGGACCTCGCCAAGGGCGAGCGCATCGCCGAATACGTGGGCGAGCGCATTTCGTGGAGGGTGGCCGATGAGCGCTATGACGATACGGGCATGCGCCGCCACCACACGTTCCTGTTCGGGGTCACCACCCGCACCGTCATCGACGGGGGGGTGAAGGGGAATGACTCCCGCTTCATCAACCACAGCTGCGCTCCGAACTGCGAGGCCATCGACGATGGCGGACGCATCTTCGTGGAGGCGATGCGCAAGGTCCAGAAGGGCGATGAGCTCTTCTACGACTACGCCTATACCCGGGACAAGACCACCACGGAAGAGGATGAGCGCGTCTACGCGTGCCGGTGCGGGACGGCCAAGTGCCGCGGTACCATTCTCGAGGCGCCCAAGAAGAGGAAAGTCCTGCCCAAGGTGCATCACGTGGTGGCCAGACATGCGCACGAGCAGCCGGAGAAGCAGGGAGCCGCGGTCAAGTCGGGCGGCAAGTCGGGGGGCAAGTCCGGCGGCAAGACGAAGCGCCGCAGCGCGGGGAAGGGAACCGTGAAGCGCGCGGGCCGGCGAGCGGCGCGATGACCGCACCCGGTTCTCCGCGAGGTTCCGCGTCCGTCCGGGCCCTCCTGGCGGGGGCGATCGACTACGCGGGGCTCTTTCCCCCGGCGGGCCTCGACATGGTGAGCGCGGCCACCAACTATGCGCAGTACCGGACGGGGACCGAGGCGTGGGCGTTAGGCAGCTTCGTGCTGCCCGCCACGCGGTTGGACGAACTCGCCGTTATCGCGGCGCCGATGTGGGCGTCGGACGGCGGCGCACCGTGGCGCCTGAGCGCGCTCGCCGGCTCTGATCCCGAGGCGGACAAGGCACGCATCGCGCGCTTTGAGGAGGCGTATGGGGCCTACGCCCGCGTGGCGAGTGTCGAGACGCGCGCCGGGAGCCTGGAAGCGATCGGGACCCTTGCCGGACTCTTCGCAGGCACCGAAACGTTTGTCGAGATTCCCCTCGACGGCGACCTGGCCTCCCTGATCGGCACGCTCAAGGCCTCGGGGGCTCGTGCAAAGGTGCGCACGGGAGGCGTCACGCCCGATGCCGTGCCCTCGACCGAGCGTATGGCGCGCTTCCTTCACGCGTGCGCGGGCGCCGGTGTTCCGTTCAAGGCGACGGCTGGACTGCATCATCCGGTGCGCGACGAGTATCGGATGACGTACGCGAGCGACAGCGTGCGCGGCACGATGTTCGGCTACCTGAACGTCTTCCTCGCGGCCGTACTGGCGCGCGAGGGCGTGAGCGTGACACGGCTGCAGGAGGTGCTCGGCTTTCACGATCGTGCGACGCTGGCGTTCACCGACCGCGAAATCGCCTGGCACGGCGTGCACGTGACGGGCGAGCAGTTGGCAGAGACCCGGGCGACGTTCGCCCGTGCATTTGGTTCGTGCTCCTTCCGGGAGCCCCTGGACGACCTGGACACGCTGTTCACGTGAGGATGTGATGCTCAACGAGACCCATGCCGCTGACCTGTTGTCCTGGGTCCCGGGTGCCGACGATCCCCGCGGCGACTTTCCCGTGCAGAACCTTCCATATGGGGTGTTTCGCCGGACGGGTCGCGACGAGGCATGGCGCGTCGGGGTCGCGATCGGCGACATGATCGTCGACGTGACGGCGGCGCACGATGCGGGCCTGCTGGGCGGCGACGCCGACGTGCCGGCCGCGGCGTGTCGCGCCCCCTCGCTCAACGCCCTCATGGCGTTAGGCGCGCTGGACTGGCACCGGTTGCGCGGCTGTCTCAGCCGCATCCTGCGCGCCGACACTCCGGAGGGGCACGTGGCTTCCTCGCACGCGGAGCAGATCCTCGTGGCGCGACGTGACGCCGAGATGGCGAAGCCGGCGCAGATCGGGGACTACACCGACTTCTATGCGTCGGTGCATCACGCCACGAACGTCGGCTCGATGTTCCGGCCCGACAATCCTCTCCTGCCGAACTACAAGTGGATCCCCATCGGATACCACGGCCGTGCGTCGTCCATCGTCGTAAGCGGCACGCCGGTCCGTCGCCCAACCGGACAGGTGGGCACGGATGCGGTGACGCCACCGCGCGTGGGCCCCACGCAGCGACTCGACTACGAGGCGGAGGTGGGCTTCTTCGTGGGACCGGGCAATGCGCTGGGTGAGTGCATCGACATCAGCGACGCCGAATCGCAATTGTTCGGGGTCTGCCTGCTGAATGACTGGTCCGCACGCGACATGCAGGCGTGGGAGTACCAGCCACTCGGTCCGTTCCTGGCCAAGAGCTTCGCCACGACCGTCTCGCCGTGGGTCGTGACGCTGGAGGCGCTGGCGCCGTTTCGCACCGCGGCCTTTGCGCGACCGGAGGGCGATCCGACGCCCTTGCCGCACCTGATGCACACCTCCGACCAGTCGACGGGAGGGCTGGATGTGCTCGTGGAGGTCTGGCTTCGCACCGCCGCCATGCGTTCGGCGGGAGCGGCTGCCGAACGGTTGTCCGTAGGCAATGTA
>JBDSVW010000294.1:0-21993 GCA_039927015.1 Gemmatimonadaceae bacterium
AGGAGGAGGCCAGCGGCACCCAGTTGCCCAGCCGTCTCGCGTTAGGCTTCGGCACCGCGCCCCGCCTCGTCAGCCGGTACGTGGACGTCGCCGCCAACGCCGGACTTGTGGTACGACGTGACGGGGAAGTGCTGCCGAGTGGGGGCGCCGAGCTCATCGCGACGCCCATTGAGGGCATCGTGTTCGCCGCGCGCGTGGGAGCGCGCCGGCCCGAGCTGCAGGCGCAGCGACCCTTCACCACGGGCGCCGGCTTCACGTTCGACCGCCTAACGATTGACTACGCGTGGGACGACATGCGAGGCTCGGGCGGGGCGCACCGGATAAGCCTGCGCGTGCGCTGATCGGTTGCCGGCGGGCAGCGCTTAACGGAAGCACCTGAGTCAGCACGACCCGTCCGCACGACCCGTCCGCGCGACCGTCAGCACGGTCGTCAGCAACCGGCAGGCGCTGCGCCGCGGCGTGCGAGTGGAGCGCCGGGGGAGGGAACGACCGCGCATCCCTCACGGGGCGGGCCGTACGAATGCCGGCAAGCTCGGCGCTCTCAGGGGAGACGGAGGGGAGCGGGCAGGGCCGTCCGTTGGTCCGCGCCTCGACCCTTGTTACCTTACGGTGCTGTACTTCCCCGCCCGTGGGGCGGGTGACCCCCTCCGTGGAATCCGTCATGACCGATAAATCGCGAACGCCCGTCATCGTAGGTGCCGCCCGGACCCCTATCGGCAAGTATCTGGGCGCCCTCTCCTCCCTCTCCGCCCCGGAACTCGGCGCCATCGCCATTCGCGAGGCGCTCAAACGCTCCGGTGTCTCTGGCGAAGCCGTGCAGGAAGTGATCATGGGACACGTGATCCAGGGTGGCACAGGGCAGGCCCCGGCTCGTCAGGCGATGCTCAAGGCCGGGATTCCCGCCTCGGTATCCGCCGTGACCATCAACAAGGTGTGTGGCTCGGGCCTCAAGGCTGTCATGCTCGCGGCGCAGGCCATCAAGGCGGGCGACCTCGAGGTGGCCATCGCCGGTGGCCAGGAATCGATGTCCAACGCGCCCCACTACCTGTACAACCTGCGCGGTGGCGTGAAGATCGGAGATCAGACCGTCGTGGACGGCATGATCAAGGACGGCCTCTGGTGCGCGTCGTGCGACACCCACATGGGCCGGCACGCCGAGTACACCGCGGCCAAGGGTGAAGTGGACCGCACGCGTCAGGACGAGTTTGCGGTGGCCTCGCACGGCAAGGCCGTCGCAGCGCAGGAAGCGGGACGCTTCGACGCCGAGATCGTGGCCGTGGAGATTCCCGGCCGAAAGGGCCCGACCCTTGTCACGGCCGACGAAGGTCCCCGCAAGGATTCGTCGGTGGAATCGTTAGGCCGCCTCCGCCCCGCATTCCCTGGCGCGTCCGATGAGCAGTTGTCCGTCACCGCCGGCAACGCCTCGTCGCTCAACGATGGGGGCGCGGCCCTCGTCGTCACGTCCGAAGCGTACGCGAAGAAACATGGACTCAACATCCTCGCGCACATCGACGCCTACGCGACGGGTGCGGTCGAGCCGCGCGATCTCTTCTTCGCGCCGATCCGAGCGGTGGGCAACCTGATGGAAAAGCAGGGGCTGAAGATTTCCGACTACGACCTGATTGAGGCCAACGAGGCCTTCGCCTCGCAGTCGCTCGCCGACGGCGATGGGCTGGGATGGGACTGGGACCGCGTGAACGTCAACGGGGGAGCGATTGCGCTGGGTCACCCCATTGGTGCCAGCGGCGCTCGCGTTCTCATCACGCTGCTCTACGCCCTGGCCGATCGTGGCAAGTCACGCGGCCTCGCCACGCTCTGTCTTGGCGGCGGTGACGCGGTCGCCATGTCGGTCAGCCGGCCGGCCTGACGCGCGCACGCCTCAGGACCGACAGGCCCCGCTCGAGATGCTGCCCACCAGCGCCGGCGAACGCTCCGCGTCCACGCCTGGCGCAGCGGTCGAAGAGCCGCGGCGGCCGACCGCCGTCGCTCCGCTCTGGAAGTTCGCGGTCTTCGTGCTCGCCACGTCGGTCAGTTTCCTGGCGTTCCGGACGATCCTGTCGCAGCTCGCCAGCCTCGTCGAGCCGGTCGCGGACGTGCGCCTTCCCACCTTCGTCCTCACCCTCAGCCTCGGCCTGCTGGCCGGCCACTGGTGGACCTTTCGCCAGTTAGAGCCCAAGGGCTGGAAGCTGGTGGGACTCGACCGGAGCGCGTTCACGTGGCGCAAGGTGGGGGGTGGTGCCGCGTTCGGCGCGGCGGCGGTGGGGGTGCCGTCGGCCATCCTGCTCGGTATCGGATGGTTGCGCTACGAGCCCGCCTCGCCGGGAGACGCATGGGCGGCCGCGCTGCTGTCGCTCGGTCTGCTCGTGCCGGCGGCGCTGTGGGAGGAGCTGCTGGCGCGCGGCTACATGTTCGCGCTTCTGCGGCAGCGCTTCGGCGCGCGCATCGCGATCGTGCTCACGAGTGTTGGTTTCGGCGCCATGCACCTGGAGAACGCCGGAGCCACCTTTCAGTCGATCGCCCTCGTGACGCTCGCCGGAATCTTCCTGGGCAGCATCCTCGTGTCCATGAAGAGCCTCTACGCGGCCTGGGCCGCCCACGTCGCGTGGAACTTCGTGATGGCCGGGGTGATGCACGCCTCGGTGAGCGGGATGGGATTGGACTCGCCGAACTATCGCATTGTGGATGCCGGCCCCGATTGGGCCACCGGCGGCGCGTGGGGGCCCGAGGCCGGCCTCTTCGCTGGCGCTGGCATGTTGCTCGCCATGTACTTTCTGCTGCGGCGCCCCTGGGCCCGCGGAGCCAATGAGCATGACTGACAGAATCGCAGTGATCGGTGCCGGACAGATGGGCAATGGTATTGCCCATGTCTTCGCGCAGCACGGCTTTCAGGTGTCCATGATCGACGTGTCCGCCGAAGCGCTCGAGCGCGGCCGGGCGACGATCGAGAAGAATCTCGATCGTCAGGTGAAGAAGGGCAGCATCGATGCCGCCGCGCGCGACGAGACACTGGGACGCGTTCGCCTCCAGTCCGACATCGGGGCCGTGGCCGGCGCGACGCTCGTGATCGAGGCGGCCACGGAAAACGTGGACCTCAAGTATCGCATCTTCGGCGACATGGACCGCCTGGCATCGGACGTCGCGATCCTGGCCACCAACACGAGCTCGATCTCAATCACCTCCATCGCGGCCCAGACAAAGCGCCCCGAACAGGTGATCGGCATGCACTTCATGAATCCCGTGCCCGTGATGCAGCTGGTGGAGGTGATTCGCGGCCTCGCCACGAGCGACGCGACAACACAGCGCGTGCTCGCCCTCGCCACGGCGGTCGGCAAGACCCCGGTGGAGGTGAATGATTTTCCAGGCTTCGTGGCAAACCGCATCCTGCTGCCCATGATCAATGAGGCGGTGTTCGCCGTCATGGAGGGCGTCGGCACGCCGGAAGCGATCGACACGGTGATGAAGCTGGGCATGAATCACCCGATGGGCCCCCTCGCGCTCGCCGACCTGATCGGCCTGGATACGTGCCTGGCTATTCTCGAGGTCCTGCACGACGGCCTCGGCGACAGCAAGTACCGCCCCTGCCCCCTACTGCGGAAGTACGTCGCCGCCGGCTGGCTCGGAAGAAAAAGCGGGAGAGGATTCTACGAATACCAGAACAAGTAGCCCTCCCGTCTTCCCGTCTTCCCGTCTTCTCGTCCTCTCGTCCTCTGACCTATGTCCTGGGCCCTGATCCCCCTCACCGAAGAACAGCTCGCCGTGCAGCAGACGGCACGCGAGTTCGCGCACGCCGAGCTGGCGCCGCATAGCGACCGCTGGGATCGCGAGGCGTTCTTCGATCGGGACGTGGCACGTAAGCTCGGGGAGCTCGGATTCCTCGGCATGCTCATTCCTGAGCGCTATGACGGGCTCGGACTCGACACCTGCACCTACCTCGTCGCGTTGGAGGAGATTGCGGCGGTGGACGCGTCCATGGCGGTGCTGATGAGCGTGCACAACTCGCTGCCCACGCAGATGCTGCTGCGGTACGGCAACGAAGCACAGAAGGAGAAGTACCTGCGGCCCATGGCACGCGGTGAGTGGTTGGGCGCCTTCGCACTCTCGGAGCCTGGCGCCGGCTCAGACGCGGCGTCGCTCACCACGCAGGCGGAACTCGACGGCGATCACTATGTGCTGTCCGGCGTGAAGGCGTGGGTGAGCGCCGGCGGTCACGCCGACGTGATCCTCGCCATGGCGCGCACCGATCATGCCGGCGACCGCAAGGGCGCCCGCGGCATCTCCACCTTCATCGTCACGCCCGACATGCCCGGCTTCGGGGTGGGGAAGAAGGAAGACAAGATGGGGCTGCGTGCCTCGGAAACGGTGCAGCTGGTGTTTGATGAGCTGCGCGTGCCGCGGGAGAACCTCCTCGGCGAGGCGGGCAGCGGGTTCGTGTACGCCATGCAGTCGCTCGACAACGGACGTCTCGGCATCGCCGCGCAGTCGATCGGTATCGCCCGCGCGGCCCTCGAGCATGCCGTGAAGTACGCCGGCGAGCGCCGGCAGTTCGACAAGCCCATCAAGGAGTTCCAAGGCGTGCAGTTCAAGCTGGCCGACATGGCCATGCGCGTGGCCGCCTCGCGTGCGCTCCTGCACGCCGCCGCGGCCGCCAAGGATCGTGGGCAGCCGATCACGCAGTTCGGCTCCATGAGCAAGCTGATGGCCAGCGAGACTGCGATGTGGGTGACCACGCAGGCCATTCAGATCTTCGGCGGATATGGATACGTGAAGGATTATCCCGTCGAACGGTTGTTCCGTGATGCAAAGGTCACGGAGATCTATGAGGGAACCTCTGAAATCCAGCGGATCGTGATTGCCAGAGAGCTCTACGCAAAATCCTAACTGAGGCTTCCATGCAATTGTTTGACATCATCGCCGAGATGGGGCACGAGCAGCTCGTCGTGTGCCATGACGAATCGAGTGGCTACCGCGGGATCATCGCGATTCACGACACGACCCTCGGCCCTGCGCTCGGGGGCACGCGGTTCTGGCAGTACAAGTCGGATGACGAAGCCATCATCGACGCGCTGCGCCTCGCCCGCGGCATGACGTACAAGAACGCCGTGGCCGGCCTCAATCTCGGCGGCGGCAAGGCCGTGATCATCGGCGACAACCGCACACCAAAGCGCGAAATGATCTTCCGCGCGCACGGCCGGTTCGTCGAGTCGTTAGGTGGACGGTACGTGACCGCCGAGGACGTGGGCACCAGCACCGCGGACATGGATTTCGTGCACATGGAGACGGACTACGTGGCGGGCCTCGCCACCAAGTCCGGCGACCCGTCGCCGGTCACCGCCCGCGGCGTCTTCCGGGCCATCCAGGCATCCGCCAAGCAGCGCTGGGGTTCGGAATCGGTCGCGGGCAAGACGGTTGCGGTGCAGGGCCTGGGCAATGTCGGCTACTACCTGTGCAAGGAATTGCACGCGCACGAAGCCAAGCTGATTGTCACGGACATCGACGCGGCCCGCATCAAGCGCGTGGTGGACGAGTGCGGCGCGCGCGCCGTGGAACTCGACGCAATCTACGGCGTGCAGGCAGACATCTTTGCCCCGTGCGCCCTCGGCGGCATCATCAATGACGATACCCTGCCACGGCTCCGCGTGGAAATCGTGGCCGGCGCCGCCAATAACCAGCTGCTCGACCAGCGTCATGGCGTCGACCTCGAGTCGAAGGGCATCCTGTACGCGCCCGACTTCGTCGCCAATGCCGGTGGCGTGATCAATGTCTACAGCGAACTCGCCGGCTGGACCGCCCAGCGCGCACTGCGCAAGGCGGACGAAATTTTCGATACGACGCTGGGTGTGTTCGAGATTGCTCGCGAACAGGGCATCCCGACGTACGAAGCCGCCGACCGCCTCGCCGAACGCCGCCTCGCTGCCGTGGGCGGCCTGGTCCGCACCTGGCCGCAGTGGCCGCGCAAGAATTAGTTGAGAGGACGAGAGGTGAGAGGACGGGAAGACGAGGGTGGGGGGGCGGGTTAGACTCTCTGCAGTGCGCATCCTCGTCTTCCCGTCTTCCCGTCTTCCCGTCTTCCCGTCTTCTCGTCTTCCCGTCTTCTCGTCTTCTCAAAAATGCCCGACACCATCCCCATCGCCAGCGACCACGCCGGCTTCGAACTCAAGCAGAAGCTCGTCGCCCGCTTGGTCGAGTTAGGCTACCAGGTGGACGACCTCGGCACGGATTCGGACGCGTCAACTGACTACCCCGACTACGCCCACCCGCTCGCGGGGCTCGTGGAGCAGGGGAAGGCGAAGCGGGGCATCCTGCTCTGCGGAACGGGCCTCGGCATGGCGTACGCGGCCAACCGGCATGCACATGTGCGGGCGGCTGTGGTCTGGTCGCCCGAGATCGCGGCACTCTCGCGGTCGCATAACGACTCCAACGTCCTGGTCATTCCCTCGCGCTTCGTGACGGAGCAGGACGCGAATACGATACTCGAGACCTGGCTCAATACGCCATTCGGAGGCGGCCGTCACGAGCGTCGCGTGGAGAAAATCGAACCCCCGGAGGAAGTGAGATGAGTGGGTGGCAGAACTGGGACCAGTGTCCCCCGGGCAGCGCGTTGCGCGCGACCGATCCCGAGATCGCTCGCCTCATTGAACTCGAGACGGAACGGCAGTCGGAGGGACTCGAACTCATCGCCAGCGAGAACTTCGTGTCGCCCGCCGTGATGGAGGCGACCGGCTCCACGCTGACCAACAAGTACGCCGAAGGGCTGCCGGGCAAGCGCTACTACGGTGGCTGCGAGATCGTCGACCAGATCGAGCAGCTGGCAATTGACCGGGCCAAGAAGCTCTTCGGCGCCGAGCACGCGAACGTCCAGCCGCATTCCGGGGCGTCGGCCAACAGCGCGGTCTGTCTTGCCTTCCTCAAGCCCGGCGACACACTGCTCGGCCAGGACCTGTCGCAGGGCGGCCATCTCACGCATGGCTCTCCGGTGAATTTCTCGGGCCTCCTGTACCGCGCCGTGCACTACGGCGTGACCGATTCCGGATACATCGACTACGACATGATGCGCGATGTTGCGCGTCGCGAGCGGCCGAAGCTGATCATCGCCGGCGCCAGCGCTTACCCGCGCGTCATCGACTTCGCGGCATTTGCCGAGGTGGCCCGGGAGGTGGGCGCCATCTTCATGGTGGACATGGCCCATATCGCGGGACTCGTGGCCACCGGTCACCATCCCTCTCCGGTGCCGCACGCCGACGTCTCCACCACCACCACGCACAAGACGCTGCGCGGCCCGCGCGCCGGCCTCATCCTGTGCAAGAGCGTCCATGCGAAAGCGGTGGACAAGGCGGTCTTCCCCGGCTCGCAGGGTGGACCGCTCGAACACGTCATTGCCGCCAAGGCGGTGGCATTCCGCGAGGCGATGCTCCCGTCCTTCGCGGAGTACAGTGGACAGATCGTGCGCAACGCGCGCGCGCTCGCCGGGGCGCTCATCGAACGCGGCTTCAATCTCGTGTCGGGCGGCACCGACAATCACCTCATGCTCGTCGACCTCCGGAACAAGGGACTCACCGGGAAGCGCGCCGAGCAGATCCTGAATGACGCCGCCATCACCGTCAACAAGAACACCGTCCCGAACGAGACGCAGTCGCCCTTTGTGACGAGTGGCATTCGGATCGGCACGTCGGCGGTCACGACGCGCGGCATGACGGAATCGGAGATGATCAAGGTGGCGGAACTGATCGACACCGTGATCGGCGCTCCCGACGATACGGCGGTGCACCAGTCGGTAAAGCAGGCGGTGAAGGCGCTCACGAGTGCGTTCCCGCTCTATCCGAGCGCGGGCGACGCCATCGTCGCCTGACCGGCTGCTGCACCGTTGCATACCAGGGCGCTCCCGCGTGGGGCGCCCTCGTGCGTTGCGGCTGCCGTGCGCCAGCGATCCGCCTACTGCGCCGCCCAATACAGCTACCGCGCGCCCGCGAGGTAGCTACTGCGCGCCTACTGCGCCGACCCTGACTGGCGTACGCGTCCCTCTTGCACCACACGCCACCCCGAGCCTCTCGGCACCACCTGATACGCCATCTCGAAGGAGAACGGCTGCTGCCCCGGGCCATCGGAGGTCGCGAAGATCTCGGAGAGCAGATACAGCTGCAACGTATCCCCCCCGCGCTGGAAGATCGGTGAGAAACGGGCGATGTATCCGGCCTGCCCGGCCGCGCAGCGCGGCGCGCTGCGATCGTTGCCACGGTCCGCCGCACACACCCCGCGCACGAGGCGGGTTTGTCGCAGTGCCTGCAGCAGCGTTGCCGGCATCGCCGAGCCCCCGTCGTATCCCGACCAGCGCGGCAAAAGGATGCTGTCGGCAAGCAGGGTGAGGTCGGGGCCCACGTCGAACGCCGCGCGGACCGCCACGGCGTACACCTCCACCTGCTTCTCCAGCGGCAACGCCGCTTCCGCGAGCCCCATGCCGCGGGCGTCGTCGCCGAACCCGTCCGCGGAGCTGCAAGCGACCGCGAAGGCCATCATCGCGAGGAGCAGGGCGATCGGTCGGCGTGCGAGGTTCATCTGGAGGGCCGCAGGGGGAAGGGCGCGTCTTCCCTAGTGTAACCCTTTCCCTCCCGCGGGTGCTCACATGAAGGCGCTTCGCATCACGAACCATACGTTCGCGGGTCGCTCTGCCAGCCGACGCATGTACCATGGGAACCAGTTGTCGCCGTAACTGATGAGGCAGCGCACCGCGTGCCCCGCCGCCGCCAGTTCCCGCTGCTCGGCGGAGCGGATGCCGTAGAGCATGTGGATTTCGAACTGCTTCGGTTGGGCTCCGAGGCGGGCCGCCGCGGCAATGAGGTGATGCACGATGCGCATATCGTGCGTGCCGAACACCGGCAGCGTGCCGCCGCCCACCGCGGCCTTCAGCAGCGTCTCGCCTAACGCGACGAACTGGTCGTCGGTGTCCTTCTTGAGGGCGAACGCCACCTCGGGCGGCTCGGCGTAGGCCCCTTTCACCAGGCGGATCGCCGGGGAGATGCGCAGCAATCGTTCCAGGTCCTTCGGCGTGCGGAAGAGGTACGCCTGCAGGCACAGCCCCGCCGAGAACCCCTGGCCCTTGAGCTGCTCGTATACGTCTAGCGTGCGATCGACGTACGAGGAATCCTCCATGTCGACCCACAACATCTGTCCGGCGGCCGTCGCTGCGGCCGCGATGGGCGCCATCTGTCGCACGCACTCCGCAACGGACGTGTCGAGTCCCAGTTGCGTCGGCTTGACCGACAGCATCGTGGGCAGTGCTTGTCGCGTGATTTCTCCCAGCGCCGACGTGTAGTGCGCGCGCACTTCGTCGAGGTCGCGTTCCCCGGTGAGCGTTTCTCCCAGCCGGGTAATGAGCGTTCCGATGTCGTGCGCTGCGAGCACGCGTGCGGCATCCAGCGCATCCGATAGTCGCTCCCCCGGCATGAAGCGCTTGACGGCACGCCGGGCGAACGCGCGCTGTGTCATCTGGGTGGCGAGCCAGGAGGATTTCGATGCCTTGAGCAGGACGGAGCGGGCGACAGACATGCGGGAGCCGGAGTGAAAGGCGGAACGGAGGGCACGCGCGGGGCGTGCGTCGATGCGTCGCTACGAGGCCTCACAGGGCCACGTGAACACCAGTCGGCCGAGGCCGCGCAAGGCGCGTGGAATGGGCGATCCGCGCGGGACGGGCGACGACACGGCGTCGGTGGAGCCCGCCGCCCACTCCATGGACGTCGTGCGATCGTCCGCGGCATCCCAGGTAAATCCGCGCTGGACGCCCGACGTGAGTCGCCGGATGAACTCCACACGCGCCAGCGCGCCGGCGCGCGTGATCCTGCCGAAGACCACCAGGCTGGTGCCGTCCCCCAGCCGCCCCTGCACGCGCTGGCGACGACTGCCATCCGACGTTTCGCTCAGGGCAACGCACGACAGGTTGGGATCGGCGCGCTCGCGATCGACGCGGCTGCGCACGTCGAGCACCTCCCGCACCGGCGCCGGCAGCGATGCAAACGCCGCAGCGTCGGCGCGCGCGGAGTCGGGAGGAATGGAGATGGGGCCTCGCGCGGCGGCACGTTGCGCCTGAACGGGAACGGCCCAGCAGGCGATGAGGGCCAGCTGAGCGGCCACGGCGATGGCCCCGCGCCAGCGCGGGACGTGCGGAACTCGTGGACGGCGCGAAGTGTGAATCAGGGTCATCGGTGCGCTGGACCCCCCGGCGGTGGGGAAGCGGGCGGCGTTGTGCCGATGAGCAAGAGCAGGCTCGCCAGCCCCAGCGTAGCCGCGAACATGGCGAACCAGTAGCCGGCCCCATTGAACGACAATTCCAGGCCCGCCAGCGCCGCCAGTCCGCGGTGCAGGCCCTGCCGCGCGAGCACGACGCCCGACGCTGTGAGGAGCAGTACCAGGGTCGGCAAGGCTGCCTGCATTCGCCAGTCCCGCGGGACGCGTAGCGCATGCAGCAGGAGAGAGACGATGGCCAGCCAGAGGCCCACCTGCAGTAGCGGATATGCGAGCCGGAGACGCGCGCCTGGCACCTCGCCCGCTTCGCCCGGGGCGCACAGCGCCGCGTCACCGTACGCCGGCCACCAGCGGCAATCGATCCGCGCAGCAGGCGACACGTCCGTCGCCTGCAACCGCGAGAGGCCGATCACCGAGAACTCATAGCGGACACCACCCAGCGCGCGCGTACCGCCCCAGGTCATGGTACAGGCCCGTTGCAGGGAGACGGCGGCGACGAACATCGCGATGGCGCTGAGAACCCGGCGCGTGGAGGCGGACATGGGTGGGAAACGGGTGACGAGGCGACGGCCGTCGGAAGATGCCGTTCAGGCCAGGGTCGACGACCCGGATATTCCGTGCAGCGGACGGACTCACCGCAGCACGCACACCCGCTGGGTTGGCGCTCCTCCTACTTGACGTGCCGGAAGGTCAGTTTGCGCAGCGCCCGAGACATGGTCGAGGCATGAACGCCGAATTTCTCGGCGAGCGCGTGCAGGGGCAGCCCACGCTTGTGCATCTGGCGGGCCCTCGCGACATCCTTCTCCGTCAGTTTGGAGGCAAAGTTGTCGCTGCCTTTGCGGTTGGCGGCGCCCGCATAACGAGCCGGTTGGCGCCGCGACGAGAACCGAGTGTCGCGTTTACGTGCAGGCATACAGCACTCCGAAGCTGGGAGTGAAGAACCATCACCCGCCTCGCAAGAATGGGAGGCTGCCGCAATGTAATGCCGGAACCCGTTTATGAGGATGGTGGAGGCCGGAATCGGCCGCGAGGGCTCCGTCACCCCCGGCTAGAGCCGGCAGGTGCCGATGTAGTCTGCCTGTAATCGCCGTGCGTGATTCCGCGATGCAGCCGTCGGGCCGCCAAGCGGAGTCGTGCTGCAGGCGTGGGCCACCACCTCGCGCTCCCCGCCCCCCGGCAGCGGGGCCATCGCCCGCAGCTGAAACACCACCCACAGATTCTCCATTCGCGTGTCCGGGGGCAGCGGGAGCGCCATCACCAAGGCGCCGATGTCCCGCGTCTCCCCCGGCCCTATTGCACCTGCAACGTCCACGGCCTCGCTCACCCCCACCGGAATCCAGTGGCGCGCGGAGTCCGTCACCACGACGGCTCGTACCGAGACATCGCGCAGCGGCAGATGCTCCACGTCACCCCCCGCTCCCCGCGTCACGCGCACGGTGTCCAGCTGCAGCGTGAGTATCCCGTCGTCCACGCTGGAGCGGCCCGCGAAGTGACCCGCCAGCGGCAGCTGCTGCCCCATCGACGACACCCGCAGTTGCGGGACCTGCCGAGGCGCGCAGGCCAGGAGCACGAGCGCCAGCACCGACAGGCACCCGCCCGACCGGACCCTAACGAGCAACGTCCGCCGTCGCGCGCTGTCCCTCACCTGCGGCCCCGCTGCATTCCTTGGGCCTGGCGACGTGTCAGTAGCGAGTGGCGCAGAAATACCCCGTGGCCTCGCCCCCGGTGCTCCGCCAGAAGCCGCGCAGGCCGCGCGCGCTGATTTCCACCAACGTCGCG
Organism: Gemmatimonadaceae bacterium; assembly: GCA_039927015.1. Classification (GTDB taxonomy): domain Bacteria; phylum Gemmatimonadota; class Gemmatimonadetes; order Gemmatimonadales; family Gemmatimonadaceae; genus SCN-70-22. Next base: position 12,013 of record JBDSVW010000294.1, read on the forward strand.
CGCGTGACCGGCAGCGGGGTCGAGGGCGTGTCGCGCGTGTCGCGCGTGTGTCGCTTCGAGCCGAAGACGAACGCCGCCTCGCCCGCTCCCGCCCCCCGCTCGAGGGTCACGCCGGGAGCGGACGGATCACGTGACAGCAGGGAACCGGTGAACAACGCGCCAATGCGCGCCAGGTCGATGCTCGCCGTGCCGACGTACAGCGTGCCGCGCTCGCGCTGCTTCGGGGCAGCGGGCGAGAGGTCCAGCGTGCCTCCCGCAATCCGGCCCGCCCGGGGACCTTCGCTCGCGTACATGAGCAGGAGAAACGAGCCGTGCAACCCGTCCAGCGATGCAGTGGAGGCGCGGCGGCTGGTTGGCGGCGCGCAATTGTTGTCCTGCGCGGCCAACGGCGTCGCCGCCAGCATCGCGAGCAGGGCGAGGCCGCATCCGGGCACTCGCCACGATCGTGTGCCCGTGGTCGTACCCCTAACGAAAGAAAGGATCATGCGTGAAAGCTCGCCCTGAGGGCATGGGAGGACAAGAGCGTCGGACGTCGTCACGAGCTGGGTTCGGTGTCGGGCAGGTACTTCAGCAATGCAGGCGGCATGCCACAGTGCGCCGCTGCCTGCGCGGGCTGCGCACGGAGTCGGGACGCGTCGAACTCGTGTCGGCCGCTCGTGGTGGCCCACACGACGGGTCCGATTCGATGCGTCCGTTTGAGGACGACCTCCACTCGGGTGAGCGTGACGGGGCGTTGCAGGGGTGGGCTTCGGTACAGAAGGAGCGCCCGTCGCGCGATTGCCTCGGCGAACCGGCCGAGATCGGAGACGACTTCCCGGCACCAGCTCGGATCACGGACGAGGAGCGTCAATGTCCCCGGCGAGGGCTGCGCTACATACACCAGTCCACCGAAGTGTTCCTCGGTGAGCGAGTCGGCTACCCGCGACAACGCCGGCGGCGTGTCCGTCCGGGATGCCAGCACCACGTCGCGACAGCCCGTGCCAACGACGCCCAGCAGCACGAGCGCGGTGCACAGTCGGAAGCGAATCTTCATACCAGTGTGAGGAATCGGGTACGCGGGGGAAACCAGCAGAAGCAGCGAGGAAGCGCGCATGGCGCCACGACATGGGCTAGCTTAGGTCAGCATGAGGGCTCGCGCCATTCCGTCGGAACCGCGACCCTCCCTTGCCGTTCTTCCCATTTCACTGGAGTTCGTCGTGGCACGCAAGCCCAACTACGATTTTGAGAAGCGCCGAAAGGAACTCGAGCGAAAGCAGAAGAAAGAGGCGAAGAAGCTCCGCCGACAGGAAAATACTGAGAATCAGGCGCCCGACCCCGAAGGGGAAGGCTCGACCGCCGAGGAGCCGGCGCCTAACGCCTGACGCCCTCTAGGCGGGCGGCGCTCCGCTACATAATTTCGCCTCAGGCACCCAGACACCACACGGTCAGCGCCGCGGTTTCCGCCTGACCGCGGCGCGGAAGCCTGGTCCCGCCCCCGGAATTGCGCGGTGGCACGATGAGCGACGACGCGTCAGCAAACCCAGCGATGGCCTCCGATTCGGAGGAAGCCTCGGAAGTGTTCGCGGTCACCCTTACGCGCGCGAGCGGCTTTCGCTTTGAAGTCACCGCGCTCGACGACGAGCCGTGCGAAGGCTTCGCGATCGAGGACGGCCGGCAGGGGGCCACCGGTCAGGATTTCGATGCGGTGCGCGTGCTCGCTTCCGCCATGGCCTCGTGCCTCGGCTCCAGCCTCGTGTACTGCCTGCAGAAGTCGCAGATCCAGCTCAAGTCGCTGCGCGTCGTGGCGCGCGGCGAGATTGCCCGGAACGACCGTCAGCGACTGCGCGTGCGTTCGCTCCACATTGAACTCTTTCCAGAGGTCGCAACGGCGGACGCGGAGCGCATGCGAGGCTGCCTCGGGGTCTTCGAGGACTTCTGCATCGTGACGGAAAGCGTCCGGAAGGGCTTTCCGGTGGTCGTCGGCGTCGAGTCGCGCGCGAGCTGAGCTTCAGGAGCGTTAGCGTACCACCGCCTCCCTCACTTCGCTCATGAGGCCGAGCAGGTTGCCCTCCGAGTCGCGAAAGAACGCCATCCAGAGCTCGTGATCGGGCATCTTGACCACGAGCTGCGGCTCCCGCTCGAACAGCACACCACGCTCCGTCAGCGTCTGGTGTGCCGAGGGCAGGTCATCCACCCGGTAGTACAGGATGGAACCGGGGTGATCGAAGGCCGGTGATTCTGGCTCGGAAAGCATCAGCCGTACGCCGCCGCACTGGAAGAATGCGAGCTTGGGCGGCGCCTCGAACTGTAACGGCATCCCCAGAACGTCCCGGTAGAACGCCACGGCGCGTTTGATGTCCTTCGCGTTGATGGCGATCTGGCCGATCGCCGAGAGCCCAAAGGAAACGTCGGCTGCCATTGCTGCCTCCCTGTCACGTGAACGGAATCAGCCTCGCGGCGCCAGCCTCCGCGCTGATATACTTAGCTGTGCTAACGAATATTGGGGCGACTGATGACACGCGCAAGAGAGCCGGTGAATCCCGAGATGGCGCCCGCGGTGGCGGAGCGGCTGCACCGCGTCGCCATCTCCATGCTGCGCCGCTTGCGGACGGAGGATCGTCGAACGGGACTCAGCGGCCCGCGCGCGTCGGCGCTGTCCGTGGTCGTGTTCGCCGGGCCGATGACGCTGGGCGAACTGGCAGCGGCGGAGCAGGTCAGGGCGCCGACCATGACGCGACTCGTGCAGGGGCTGGTTGACCAGGGACTCGTGGAGCGGGAGCGGGATCTAGTGGACGCCCGCATGGTACGCGTGCGTGCGACGGCCGAGGGGGTGCGTCTCCTGCACGAGGGACGCGCGCGGCGGTTGGCCCGGCTCGAGCAGGCGCTGGGGCGGATTCCCGCACGGGAACTCCGGACGTTAGGCACCGCGAGCCGGCTGCTGGAGTCGCTCGTGCGCGAGTTGTGACCGCGGCGGCTGGGCGCGCGGTCACCACTCGCCGATCGCGTCAGCGACGAACGCGGTTGCGCTGCTCGGCGGCCTTCTCGACGAGTCGGCGCAATTCCTTGATGGGCTCGGGCGAATCGTCCACCTGCAGGCGAAGCACCACGTCGTTGTGCAGCCACACGCCGCCATCCTTCTTCACGATGATCATGGCGGCCGATTGCATGCCGCGCGTGTCACCCCCCGCTGCCTGTCCCGCCTCGAGCGCTGCCAGCAAGCGCAGCGAGAGATGGCCCGAGGTCTTCTCGAAGGTCTCCACCATCGACGTCACGACCGACTCGCCGGCGAGAATATTTCCCTGCGCCGAGCAGAACTTGCCCTGACGGTCACCCGCCCACGCACTGGCCTTCGGTCCGGTGTAGGCCGCCACTTCGCCCTTGGTGTTCATGACCGCGAACTGCCGTCCGAACTTCGTCCAGTCGTCGGGCCGGGGATCGGGATCGTCGCGCCAGATCTTCTGGACGATGTCGGCGGGCGACATGTTTCCCGAACGCAGCAGGGCCAGCCCCTGAGGTCCATAGCTGACGTCCACGATGGCTTGGGTGGTCACGACGCCCACGCCCGCCTCGGCCCACAGCACGCCGTTGCCCACCGAGAACACGCGGGACTGCACGACGCCGCCCACTTCGCCGGTGGCGGGATCGTACCCCAGGAGGGAGAATGTCGCGACGGGCGGCCAGGGCAGGGCACCTCCGGAGCCGTGACTCTCCTGCGCACCGAGTGGCGCCGCGACGGCGATCGCGGCGAGGAGCGGGATGCAGCGGAAGCGGGCCAGCACTCGCATCGGGAAACCTCGTTAGGATGGGGAAGGACGGCGTGGCAGGAATGATCGCACGGTCGCGGGGCGCACGCCACCGGAACAGCTCCGGCGCGCCACCGGTACATTACTGGTACACCGCGGGTCCGCAGCGGACGCGACACGACGCGACGCGACACGACGCGACACCGACACGACGTGGAGCGTCGGAAATGGGAACCGCCATCGCCGCAACCCGCGTTCGCCGTGAGACAGAACGCTCGTGCGAACGGAACAGGAGAGTTAGCGGAAGTTTACGCAATGATCCTGTGCGTTTGCTGCTCCAGCCGCTGTTGGCGTCCGCCGACACTAACGTAGAATGAGGGACGGGACGCCATGAGCAGTTGTGTGGTCCCGTTCAGGGGAGCATTTTTCCCCGGTCCGGAGCTCGACGTCCTGTGGCGGGTGGAGCAACCCGCGGGAGAGTATCGCGAGGGTGGCGGAGCTGGCATTTCGAGACGGCATCTGGGAACAGATCCGGCTGCGCGAGACACGATTTCACGAGCACGCATACCTCTTCGTGCTTGCGGCATTGGAGTTTCAGCAGGCACGCATGACCGAACGGCGTCACATCGACGGGCGGGAGCTCGCGATGGCCGTGCGGGATCTTGCGCTCGAGCGCTTCGGGGTGATGGCGAGGCTCGTGCTCGAGCATTGGGGTGTTCGCGCGACCGCCGATGTCGGTGACATCGTGTTCACCATGGTGGACCTCGGGTTGCTCATGAGTCAGCCCAACGACTCGAGACTGGATTTTGTGGATGTGTACGAGTTCGACCGTGCATTTGAGCAGTCGTATCCCTGGAGTGCCGCGCACCTGTCCTGATCACGCCGCGATCTCCCGACAAGATTCCTCTTAGCGCTTGGAGGCGCTTTGACCCAGATCAACGAATATCCGCACTGTCAGAAGTGCGAGAAGGGCGTCCTGCTCCCCTTGAGCGACTACGGACGCGACGGAGCACCCATCACGTTCAAGGCGTGGGTGTGCAGCAGCCCGGAGTGCGGTTTCAACATCCGTATCGACAACGGCGAAATCAGCTTCGGTCGCACGGTCGCCCAGTCGCAGAAGTAAGCCTTCCTCCCTTCCCGCGGTCGCGACCTGACGATGACGGTTCGCGTCGTATCGGCCTCCCAGGCCACGGCTCGTGACGATGTGGCGATTGCCGCGGGAATTCCTTCCATGCAGCTCATGCGCAGCGCCGGGGAAGCGGCAGCGCGCATCATTCTCGACCGCTACGCGAGCGAGGGAGAGTCTGGTGTGCTCGTGTTCTGCGGGCCGGGGAACAATGGCGGCGACGGATGGATTGTCGCCGCCGCCTTGGCACGTGCGGGACTGGCCGTGCGCGTCGTGGAATCCGCCCCGCCTCGCGGAGACGACGCGCGCGCGGCGAAATTCGCGGCACTCTCCGAGGTCTCGTTAGGGACGGGCGACATCCCGCCGGCGCTCGTCGTCGATGCGCTGCTGGGCACGGGCGCTCGCGGCGAGCTGCGGGAGCCCGTGGTGGAGGGGGCGCGTGAGATTGCGCGGCGCCGCGCCGCCGGCGCGTGCGTCATCTCGCTCGACATGCCCACCGGCATTGACGCGACGACCGGCGAAGCCGCGCACGGGTCGGTGACGAGTGACCTCACTATCACCTTCGGCACCGCCAAGCGCGGCCTCCTGCAGGCGCGCTGCCTGGTCGGCGAGATTCTCGTCGTCGACATCGGCCTCGGCAGGCACGCGGACCTGGACGACGGGGCGCCGCGCCTCATCGATGCGGAGTGGGTGCGACAGCACGTGCCTGCCATCCCGGGTGACGCCCACAAGGGCGTGCGCCGCAAGGTGCTGCTGGTGGGGGGCGACCAGGGCATGGCGGGCGCGATTATCCTCGCGGCTCGCGCCGCACTCCGCTCCGGCGCGGGAATGGTGCGCGGATGCCTGCACGAAGCGAGCGTGCCGCCATTTCAGGTTGCGGTTCCCGAGGCGACGGCGCTCGCATGGCCGGAACAGCAGGGGGTGGCCACTGATGCGGAGAGTGTGTGGCCCGACGCCCTGCTTATCGGTCCCGGCCTGGGGGCCGACGCGCGCCGGCAGGTCACGCACTGGCTCGGTGCGTGGCGCGGCCCCGTGGTGCTGGATGCCGATGCCCTGAACGCCTTTGCCGGGGACGAGCAGTCGTTAGGCGACCTGCTCGACGGTCGCCCCGCGATCGTCACCCCGCATCCCGCGGAGTTTGCGCGTCTCATCGGCGTGGACGTCGACACGGTGCTCGACGAACGATTCGAGATCGGCGCCCGCCTGGCGCGCGCGCTGCACGCCGTGGTGCTCCTCAAGGGGATGCCGACGGTCGTCACGGCCCCGGACGGGGAGGCGCTGGTGAGCGCGAGCGGCAACGCATCGTTAGCTACGGCCGGCAGTGGCGATGTGCTCGGGGGAATTGCCGTCACGCTCCTTGCACAGTCGGGCGATCCCCTGACCGCGGCCGCCTGCGCGGCGTGGGTGCACGGGCACGCGGCCGAGCGCGCCGTGGCCGGCCGCCCGGTGCGCGGCGTGACATTGCCGGATGTGCTCGACGCACTCGGACACAGCTGGCACTTTCCGTCTTCCTCCTCCTCCTCCTCCTCTTCCTCCACGGGCGTGCTCGCCGCCCTGCCGGCGCTGCCGCATGCCTGACGACGACGGCGTGTCATCCGCGTTGAACATGCCGCTCGGGCCGGGTGGAGAGTTCGACCTCGTGCGCACGATGCTCGCGCGCTGGGGAGCACTCGCGCACGGCGTTGGCGATGACGCCGCGGTGCTAGCGGTGCCCGAGGGGGAGCGCCTCGTCGTGAGCACCGACACGTCCGTCGAACAGGTGCATTTCCGCCGGGAATGGCTTTCCGCCGAGGAGATCGGCTACCGCGCCACGATGGCAGCGCTCAGCGACGTGGCCGCGATGGGCGCCACACCGCTCGGATTCCTGGTCGCGCTTTCACTGCCGGCGCGGTGGATTCCGGCGGTGCCGGCCCTGGCCGACGGCATCGGCGACGCGGCTCGACTGGCAGAGACAACCATACTCGGCGGCGACGTGACCCAGGGCGAGGCGCTCGGCATCACGGTGACCGTACTCGGGAGCAGCGCGCGACCCGTGCCGCGCAATGGCGCACGCCCCGGCGACCGACTCTTCGTCACGGGAGTGCTGGGGGGACCGGCGGCCGCGTTGCGCGACCTGCAGGGCGGGCGCACGCCGCCGGGCACGCTGCGCGAGCGCTTCGCCCGCCCGCGGGCTCGCCTTCGTGAGGCGCGGTGGCTCGCCGCGCACGGCGCCCGGGCAATGATTGACGTCTCCGATGGGCTGGCCTCTGAGCTTCGGCACCTTGCGACCGCCAGCAATGTCGCCCTCAGCCTGGATGTGGCGCGGGTCCCGGTCATGCCAGGCTGCACGCTCGAGGATGCCATCAGCGGCGGCGAGGAGTACGAAATCGTGGCGGCTCTGCCCGGTGCGATTGATCCGTCGGCATTTGTGCGCGCTTTTGGCGTGTCCCTGAGCGAAATTGGGATCGTGGATGCTGCCGGCATTCCCTCGGTCACCGCGTACCGCACGGTTCGCGAAGCGCGCGTTGACCTTGGTACGGGGCACGATCACTTTAGGAGTTGATGCGAGCTATCCTCGTCGGACTGACTTTTCTCGTGGCCACCCCGTTCTTCGGGGGCCTGACCTTCCTTGCGGCACTGCTTCGGCTCCCCGACGTCGAGGGAAGCGTCTACGACTGGGCGCCCCGGGGATGGGCGCGGGCGCTGCTCTGGGCGGGCGGCGTGAAGTTGCACCTGCACCATGCGGAGCGCATCTCGCACAGCGGGGCGCGCATTTATGTGTCCAACCATGTCAGCTGGTACGACGTGTTCGCGCTGGCTGGCGTCCTGCCGCGCTACAAGTGGATTGCCAAGGCGGAGCTTGGCCGCATCCCCATCTTCGGGCCGGCCGCGCGGTCGGCCGGCATGATCTTCATCGAGCGCAACAACAAGAAGGCGGCCTTCGCACAGTACGAACTTGCGGCCAGCAACATCCACGCGGGCGCGTCTGTCATCGTCTGCCCGGAGAGTACGCGGGGAGCGGACTACCGCTTGCGGCCCTTCAAGAAGGGTCCGTTCGTCCTCGCCATCGCGGCTGGCGTGCCGATCGTTCCGACCATCGTCCATGGCACCATCGCCATCCACCCAAAGGGATCGTGGCGCGTGCGGCGCGGCGACGTGCACCTGCACTTCCTGGAAGAGATCAGCACCGAGGGCTATACGCACGACCGGCGCGATGAACTCACGCGTGAGACATGGACGCGCATGGCCGACACGCTGCGCACGGAGTACGGCATCGACAGCGAACGAAGTCCCGGACGCGTTGCGGTCGGCGTGACCGATTAGCACGGGCAGGGAGGGGACGAGAGACGCGTGTCTCCGGACCCGACACACACTCTTCACCTCAAGACAACCAGCCATCATGAGCATTCTCGACATTCACGCGCGCGAAATCCTCGACAGCCGCGGCAACCCCACCGTGGAGGTCGACGTGACGCTTCAGAGCGGCGCGGCGGGTCGCGCCGCCGTGCCGAGCGGCGCGTCCACGGGTGAACACGAGGCGCTGGAACTCCGGGACGGGGATGCGAAGCGGTACCTCGGCAAGGGAGTGCAGCACGCGGTGGAGAACGTGATCGACAAGATCGGGCCGGCGCTGCGCGGCATGGATGCGAGCGACCAGGTCGCGATCGACCGGACGATGCTCGACCTGGACGGGACGCCGAACAAGGGGAAGCTCGGCGCCAACGCGATCCTCGGCGTCTCGATGGCGGTGGCGCGTGCGGCCGCGGTGGAGAGCGGACTGCCGCTGTATCGCTACCTCGGCGGGCCACTCTCCCGCACGATGCCCGTGCCCTTGATGAACATCCTCAACGGTGGGGCACACTCCACCAACACGGTGGATTTCCAGGAGTACATGATCGTTCCGGTCGGTGCCGAGTCGTTCGCCGATGCCCTGCGCATGGGCGCCGAAGTCTTTCACGCGCTCAAGAAGGTGCTGGTGAAGCGGAAGCTCTCCACCGGCGTGGGGGACGAAGGGGGGTTCGCTCCCGACCTCAAGAGCGACGAGGACGCGCTCAAGATCGTCATCGAGGCGATTGAGTCCGCGGGCTACGCGCCGGGCACCGAGATCGCACTGGCGCTCGATTGCGCCGCGTCCGAGCTGTTCGAGAAGAAGGGCAAGAAGTACACGTTCAAGAAGAGTGGGGGTGGATCGCGCGACGCGAAGGGCATGGTGGAGATGTACGCCAAATGGCTCGACGAGTATCCCATTGTGTCCATCGAGGACGGTCTCGCGGAGGACGACTGGGACGGCTGGGCGGTGCTGACGTCGCAGCTTGGCGATCGCGTGCAGCTGGTGGGCGACGACCTGTTCGTGACGAATACCGAGCGCCTGGCCAAGGGCGTCGAGGGTGGCATCGCCAACTCGATCCTCATCAAGGTGAACCAGATCGGCACGCTCACCGAGACGCTGGAGGCGATGGAAATGGCTCGCGCGGCCGGTTACCTCTCCATCATCTCGCATCGAAGCGGCGAGACGGAAGACACCTTCATCGCCGACCTCGCCGTCGGAACGGGTGCGGGCCAGATCAAGACGGGCAGCGCCTCCCGCAGCGATCGCGTGGCGAAGTACAACCAGCTCCTGCGCATCGAAGAGCAGCTGGGCGACGCCGCCGAGTATCCCGGCGGTGCGATCTACGGGCTGTAAGGGCGCGCGACATGAGACGCTTGGTGCTCGTCCTCCTGCTTGGCGTGGCGATCTACTTCGCCATTCAGGGGGGAGAGTATTCCACCACCGATCTGTTCCGGCAGCGCACGCGCGGGCACATGCTGCGCGCGCGCATCGATTCGCTCGGCACCGCCGTGGATTCCCTGCAGAAACTCAAGCGAAGGCTGGCCACCGACGTCGCGCTGCAGGAACGCGTCGCGCGCGAGGTGAATGGCATGGTGCGGGGTGACAAGGAACTCGTCTATCGCTTCACTGACACCGCGGTCGTGCGGGTGGAGCGGAAGTAATCGGCATCCCTTGACTTGCTCCCTACGTCACCTAAATTGCGGGTTCTGGCGCGGGGTGGAGCAGCCTGGTAGCTCGTCGGGCTCATAACCCGAAGGTCGCGGGTTCAAATCCCGCCCCCGCTATTAGCACGAAAATGAAACGCGGTCGGTGCCCTCGGCACC
>JBDSVW010000295.1:0-11609 GCA_039927015.1 Gemmatimonadaceae bacterium
GTGCGCGCCGGCCGGCTCCCGCCGTGCGACCTCGTCGTCTGCAGCGGTGAGCCCCGCCACGTCTATAGCGGAATGGTCCCGGGGTGGCTGGCGGGGCGATACACACTGGATGAACTGTCGCTCGACACCGCGTCCCTGGTGCGCGAAGCGGGGGGACGCTGGCGGGACTCGCATGTGACGGCGATCGATCCCGGTGCGCGCTTGCTGACGCTGGCCGACGGATCGACGGAGTCGTATGACGTCTGCTCCGTCGCCGTCGGGTCGGCGGCCAGCGGGATGTCGCTTCCCGGTGTCGCCGACCACGCGTTCCCGCTCAAGCCGTTGCGCACCGTGGAGGCGATCGGCGCGCGGCTCGACGAAATCGCGCATGCGGGCGGTGGAGATGTCGTCGTGGTCGGCGGGGGGATGGCCGGTGTGGAAGTGGCGTTGGCGTTGCGTGCGCGCGCCACCATTGAGGCGGCCGCGACGTCGATACGCATCGCCATCGTTTCTCGCGATGCAGCCCTCGCTGCGGACCGTCACCCGCGGCTCTCTCGTCAGCTGCAACGGGCGTGTGAACGGCACGACGTCGAGCTGCTGCTGCAGACTAGTCCCGTTCATGTCCGCGCGGACCGCATTGCCCTGCAGCGGGGCGATGCCCGCTTCAATCGCGCGGCTGACCTCGTGGTGTGGGCCACGGGTGCGGCGTCGATGCCGTGGCTGCGCGAGAGCGGTCTCCCCGTCGACGGAAGCGGGTCGCTGCTCGTAAACGACCAGTTGCGCTCACTTGGCGACCCGCGTGTACATGCCGCGGGCGACTGCGCCACGCTCGCCTCGGCGCCGGACACTCCCAAGGCCGGCGTCTACGCGGTGCGCATGGGGCCGTACCTGGCATCGTCGCTCGCCAACGCACTGGGCGCGCCACACCCCGCGCCGCCCTTTCACCCGCAACCGCGCTTCCTGGCGCTCGTGAACACGGGTGACGGGCGTGCGATCGCTTCGTATGGCGCCGGAGTGGCCGAAGGGAAGTGGGCGATGCGGTGGAAGGATTGGCTCGACTGCCGCTTCATCGCGCGCTTCGCGCCGGTGGCGCCCCGCGACTCGGTGCGTTGAGCCACCACAAGCGGCTCCGTGAAGATCGGACTGATCAACTCGTGCTCGAGCTCATCGAGCCTTCGTTGCCGGCGATGTCCTTCGCCCACCTGCGCGCGGGCGGCCCGTAGTTGCGCCGCTTCGGCCCGTAGCTGAGTGAACGGCAGGTGGGGTACCGTTGGCTGGCGCTCACCGTCATGGCGAACGCGCTCCGCGTCGGAGACTACTTGATCGCACGGCTCGGATGATGACCATTCCGTGGATTGAGGACTCGCTCGCGGCGGACCTGCCGTGGTTGTCCGTTGCGCAGCTGGTCGAGGTAGACCGCGCCATGGTCGATGATTACCACATCCTGCTGATGCAGATGATGGAACTAGCCGGCCGGCGCCTCGCCGCCGTCTCCGTAGTCACCGCGTGGACGAATGGGGATTTCATGCCGGTGCCGCGGCACCAACGGCGGGTGCCGGAGCGGCCTCCGGCCTGAGATTTTTTATGCGGTCGGCAGGATCATCTGCGTCAGCTCAGCACATCAGATCATCCCGTAGCTGCACGCGTTACTTGCGCTGCAAGCAACGGCGGCATCCACATGATGATGCAAAGCATCGCGCAGGAGCTGGCGTCCTGGCTGATGCGGCCTTCGCGGGCAACCTTCATCCAGCTGGCGTTCGGACCTGCCTTCCTCGCGGCTGCAGCGTAGGCCTTGACGCCGGCCTCGAATCCGGATTCATAGCCGGGTCGCACGCGGAAGGTCGTGATCTCGAAGAATCGCATCAGCCCAAGGTCCGGGAAGGTGCCATAGCGCGGGCCGACGCGGCGGGCCACCCCGCGTCGTGCCTGGCGTGATCTTCTGCATGTCCAACCTTCACCTCCTCGCGGGCCATGTTGATGACCCTGGGTTGGGCGGTTGGCGTGCCCGGGGGGAGCCGCGGTCCGAGTGCTGCCGGACGGCGAGGAGAGAGTGGCTGGTCTGGGAGGGGGTGTTTAACTGATTGGTGCGCAAGACCGGCGCGGCCCTTCCCAGATTCCGTCTCCGAGCGTAGAACGAAGCTCACACGCAACCTGGACTTCCCACTGATGCGCAGCCTTTTGCTCGTGCTCGCGTGCTCCGGTCTCGCGACCGTGCCCGCCTCCGCCCAACCCGACCCCGCCCTCACCCGCGCCCGCCGCATCCTCCGCACCGCCCCCCTCGTCGACGGCCATAACGACCTGGCGTGGGTGATTCGCGAGGACGCCAAGGCACCGCGCGACGTGGAGGCATACGACCTGCGCCAGCACACGACCGGCGACACCGACCTTGAGCGACTGCGGCGCGGGCAGGTCCGTGCCCAGTTCTGGTCCGTCTACGTCCCGGGCGAAATTCGGGACTCCGGATACGTCCGCGTCCAGCTGGAACAGCTCGACATCGCCCGACGCACCATCGCCCGCTATCCAGAACTGCTCCAACTCGCGACAACCGACGCCGAGGTGCGGGCGGCGATTCGCGCCGGAAAGGTGGCGTCACTCCTCGGCATGGAGGGCGGACACGCGATCGAGAATTCTCTCGGTGCGCTGCGCGCCTATCGACGACTCGGCGTGCGCTACATGACGCTCACCCACAACGTGACGCTCGACTGGGCGGACGCCGCCCTCGACACAGCCCGCCACAACGGGCTCACGCTGTTCGGCAGGGAAGTAGTGCGTGAGATGAATCGGGAGGGGATGATCGTGGACATCTCGCACGTGAGTCCGAAGGTGATGCATGACGTGCTCGACGCGACGGAGTCACCGGTGATGTTCTCGCACTCGTCGGCCAAGGCGCTCACGAATCATCCGCGCAACGTGCCCGACGATGTGCTGGCTCGGCTCAAAGCTAACGGTGGGGTGGTGATGGTGACATTCATCCCCCACTTCGTTTCTCAGGGCGTTTTTGATTGGGAGAATGCGGCGGCGGCCTCCGTCAGGAGCCAACCGACAGGTACGACACGGGATCAGTCGCTGGCCGAATACGCCAGGACGCATCCGCGCCCCGTGGCGACGCTGTCGCAGGTAGCGGACCACATCGAGCACGTACGCAAGGTCGCCGGAATCGATCAGGTGGGAATCGGGAGCGACTTCTATGGAAGCACGGACATGCCGCGGGGGCTTGAGGATGTGTCAAAGTTTCCCGAGCTGTTCGCGGAGTTGATCCGGCGTGGGTGGTCGGACACTGCGCTTGCGAAGCTCGCCGGGGGGAACATGCTGCGGGTGCTGCGGGCCAACGAGGTGGTGGCGAGCCGGCTGCAGAAGGCGCGGCCGGCGTCGACGGCGACGATCGAGGGCATGGATCGCCGTTGAGGCCAGTCGTTAGGCGCCCCGCCCTGCTTCGGCTTCGCGGGCGATCGATCGCCAGGTTGCGCTTGAAGACGCCCACCGGCCGGATCTCGAAGTTGTGCCACGCCACCGGCATCACGGGAAAGTCCTCCAGACGCGGGACGTGGTGGAAGCCGAGGGTGAGCCAGGGCATTACATACGTATTGACGAAGGAATGATTGGCCGCCGTCCACGCCGGAAGCCCCGCCCCGGCCGTAGGCACCGATGGGTAGAGGATCGCCGGGGTGCGGGGGAGATCACGGCCATGATTCTCCGACTCGGCCGCGTTCCGCCCTGTCGGCGCGCGTTGCTATTGTCGTCAGCCGCACGCAAACGTGCGAAACCGACGGTCGATCCTCACACGCCAGCGAACCATTCGTATCCGCGATCCGTCCAGTAGCCCCCGTTCCGCGCCGGCATAAAGACGATGCGAGTGAGGTACTTCGTGTTCTTGTATCCCAGCTTGACCGGAGAATGGACGCGCGCGGGGGCGCCCTGCAGCGGGTTCAGCATGTGTCCCTCGCGTCCGTAGGCGACGATAGTCTGCGGATGCATTGCGCTCTCCAGGTCCCACGATTCGTGATATGAGTTATCGAACGACTGGAAGTCGACGTAGCCCGCGTCGGGCGTCACCTCGGCCAGCTTCGCCAGCGCCAGCACGCGAATGCCCCGGAATTCGGCACGTGCGTTCCACCCTTCCACGCAGAAGTGATTGACTCGCTGCGTAATGCCGGGCAACGCCATCAGCTCCTCAAGCGACAGGGTGAGCGGTCGCCGCACCGCGCCCTCGACTCTGAGGCGCCAGGGGCCGCGCGTGGCAGGATCCCACATGGGGACGGTGGGAGAGACGAAGTAGCTCGGGAACGCCGACCGCGCGAGCTTCGCGTCGTCGGCCACGTAGTCACGGGCGGAGGTCCTGAAGAGCCATCGCTCCAACGGTTCATTGCGGCGTTCGGCCCCGTGCAGGAAGCCGGCCGCCGAGCGCGGCCCTTCGCTCCCGCACGCGGCCAGCAACGAACTGCTCACCCCCGTCCCGAGGGCGCCGAGAAAGAGGCGGCGGTTCATGGAGCGGTTCATGGAGTGGTCTCCGTCACGGAAGTTTGTCGCGCGCGCCGCCAGAAGAAGGGGCGCGCGTTCCTGGTTTCTGGCGACTTCCGCTCGTCGTAGCGCCCGGTGATCATGGAGCGAAGCGACCACGGATCCACCGCGAAGACCATGATGACGTGGCCGACCGAGAGCAGGACGAGGATCGCCATCACCACGAAGTGCCAGTACCGCGCCCACACGTAGCCACCGAACAGCGTGGTCAGCGGTTGCAGCTGAATGGGCTTCCAGATCGCGATCCCGGTCAGGATTGAGCCGAGGGCGAGCCACGGAAGGGCGAAGTACGTCGCCTTCTGCAGGGCGTTGTGCTTCCCCTGATGCGGATGATCGGGGCGCGTAAAGAGGTAGAAGCGCACCATTTCCCAGCTATCGCGCAGGTCGCCGCGTCGTGGGACGAGGTCGCGCCATTCACCATGCAGGTAGATAAAGGCGACATACGCGAAGCCGTTGAGGAACAGCACCCACATCATCGCGAAGTGCCAGTGCCTCGCGCCGCCCAGCCACCCGCCAAACGTCAGCCAGTTGGGTATCGGATGGCGCCCCGCGGGAAAGCAACAAAACGTCTCCCCTCGCCTGGCGAATGCGGGGTACGCGTTGAAGATCCGGAGTCCGCTGCCTATCATGGCCAGGAGCGCAACCGCATTGACCCAGTGCGTGAGGCGCACGATCCAGTGGTGTCGCGTCACCACGGACGAGGTGCGCGGTTCGCCCAGCGGCTGCGGCACGGTTGCGGGAGTCACCTCGGACATCGATCCTCCTAGTGGCGAGTGAAGGCGCGTCGCATTCGACACGCACTACCCGGCGGCCCATATCCGTCGACCTCCGGTTCCGTTCCCTCGCCCTCGCCTACACCGGTCCTTCCACCGCGCGCTCGGATGGCGGGGGGGGAGAACACTGCAGGTGCAGTCGGCCACTGCGATCGCCCGCAAATCGAAAGCGGCCCGCCGCGCGCGTCAACCACAGCCCTGGGGAGCGCGTCGGTGCTTGTCGACGGCCACGATGCTGTGGGCGAGCCCCCGGATAGCCACCTGCGGATGATCCCGGCCGTCTGCGCCAGAAGGAAGAGGGCGCGCAAGGCCGGGAGGCCGACGCCATGTCCGGCCGGGGGCAGCATCCACACGACGAGCGCCGGGGCCCCCCCTGACGCGCAGAAGACCGTCGAAGAATCGCGCTGTCCCGCGCGGCCGCAGTGATCCTTGGCGGCGGGAAGCGGGAGCCGCCTGCCGATGGGCGCCAACGCTCTCGAGACGGGTCACGTCGTTGACGCGGGTCGGCGATGCTCGACATGTTGCCTCGACTCCTTCCACGGACCCCGCTCGACATGCGCCACGATCCTCTCGCTGGACGGGCACCGCATCGCACACCGAGCTTCGTCTCCCGAATCGACCGTCGGTCACCTCGTGCGTTCGTCGCCCTGCTCGCGTTTGGGCTCCCAGTCGTGTGCGGTGCACAATCCGCCGCCACTGCGCCTCCGGTACCGGCACCAGCGGAGGTAATCCGCGACGGCAGTCGCCTCGTGTTGCGCTATGACGGCCGCACGCTCGCCGAGGGGCGATGGGACGCCCTCGATACGAGCGTCGCCTTTCAAGAGTTGGTCGATGCGTCCGGCGATCGGGTCACGCAGGTCCTCAAGTGGACGAGTTCGGGCGCGCCGATCCGCCTCTCACTCCGCATCGACGGCAGCGACGAGGCATTTCCCGTGCAGGCCGATCCCATGCCACGCGGGCTGGCGATCGTGCGGCATGCCGTGGGACTCAGTACGTCGCGCCTCAACCGCGGTGTCTACGACCGGCGGCGCGACTGGTTGCTCTCGGTCGACTATCCGGTCGATGTGGAGATCGTGGCGGCGGAGACCATCGGGGGACGCGTGCGCGTCGACCTCGTTGCGGCTGGCGGTGAGGTCGCGCTGCGCTTCCGGCCGCGCTACTACCAGCGCCACCGCGGACTCGTGCGCTACGAGCCGTGGAACTATCGGCTCCCCCGCGACGTCCCGGCGGGATGGACGTCCTGGTACGCCTATCGCGATGCCATCACCGAACAGGACGTGCACCGCGTGGCCGACGTGATGGCCGAGCGGCTTGCGCCGTGGGGCTACCGCTGGTTGCAGCTGGACGACGGATATCAGCAGCTGCCGATCGGCGTCGTCGACCACTGGCTGACCCCCAACACGAAGTTCCCCTCGGGGATGGCGGCGCTCGCGTCCTACATCCGATCGCGTGGTCTTCTCCCGGGAATCTGGACGAACGTGAGCTTTCAGGACAGCGCGTGGAGCGCGCTGCATCCGCAGTACTTCCTGCGCGATGCCGACGGCCGTCCCGCCTACGGCAATTGGGTGGGGTGGGTCATGGACGCGAACAACCCATCGACGTTCGACGCCCTGCTCGCGCCGGTCTACCGCGGCTTTCGCGAGATGGGGTACCAGTACTTCAAGGTCGACGCGCTGCGCCACCTGCGGTATGAGGGTTACAACAGTCACGCCGGCTCGTTCGCCCCCGGCGCGTCTCGCGAGGCGGAGCTGCGCGGGGTCATGGCGCGGCTTCGCGATACGCTCGGGGGCGATCGCTTCATCCTCGCATGCTGGGGCGCGCGCCCCGAGCTGATCGGACTGGTCGATGCCATGCGCATCGGCGACGACGGCTTCGGCTTCGGCGGACTCGCGCAGTACAACTCGTTCAACAACGTCGTGTGGCGAAACGACCCCGACCACATCGAGGTCGGGTCGCCCGACGCCTACGCGGCCGCGATGGCCACGACGCTCACCGGATCGCACCTCATGCTCACCGACAAGGCCGAGGTGTACCGGACCGCACGCGTAGACGTGGCGCGCCGTACGGCGCCGGTCCTCGCGACCGTTCCCGGGCAGGTCTTCGATGTCGATCCGTCGCGCTCCTCGCAGTTAGGGCGTGCAGACGTCGAGCTGAGCGGCGCCGGGCCGCGCCCGCTCGATGCCGATCAGCTCCCGGTCACCCACCTGTTCCAGCTCGACATCGCACGCCCCTTCGAACGCTGGAGCGTGCTCGGGCGTACCGGCGGCGAGTCGCGCACCGTGCGCTTCGCCGACCTTGGACTTCCCGACTCGGCCCGATATCTCGTCTTCGAGTTCTGGACGAGGAGCCTGCAGCGCACGACCCGCGCCGGCTTCACCTTTCCGCCGCTCGACACGACATTTCACGCGCAGGCGTATTGCATCCGAACCGTCCTGCCGCATCCACAACTCGTGGCGACCGACCGGCACGTCACCTGTGGTGGCCCAGACCTCGAATCGGTCACCTGGCACGACGAGACGCTGGAGGGACGCAGCCAGGTCGTCGCCGGGGAAGGATACACGCTGTACGTGCATGAACCCGCGGGCACCCGCTTCCGCGACGTGCGGGTGACCCACGCCACGGTGTCGAGCACCGGCCTGCGCCGCAGCCTGCGGAACGTAAGGTTGCAGCCGACGGACGGCGAGCCGATCACGTGGGCGCTGCGCTACGAGCGCCCGGCCCGCGCGCCGGGTGGTTCACGACGCGAGGGTCGATAGATGCCGCCCGTCCCGTTCCTTCCCTCGTCGGCGCGGGGCGCGATCACCGCGCTGCTGTTGGTGACAGCCACAGCGCCTGCTCAGGCTCCGGCCGATGTGCCGGGAAGCACGCTCCTCTGGTATACCAAGCCCGCCACGACCTGGAACGAGGCGCTCCCCGTCGGCAACGGGCGATTGGGGGCGATGGTCTTCGGTGGCGTGGAAAGGGAACACCTCCAACTCAACGAAGAGACGCTGTGGACGGGTGGCCCTTATGACCCGGTCGTGAAGGGCGCCGCGTCGGCACTCCCCGAGATCCGGCGCCTGCTGTTCGCCGGCGACATCGCCGGCGCACACGACCTCTTCGGTCGACGCATGATGGGCGTCCCCTACGAACAGATGAAGTACCAACCGCTCGGCGACCTCCTGCTGACCTTTTTCGGGCATGAGGGAGCGACGGACTACCGACGCGAACTCGACCTCGATGCCGCGCTCGTGCGCGTGCGCTACCGCGTCGGCGGAGTGACCTTCACGCGCGAAGTCTTCGTGTCCGCCGTTGACCAGATCCTCGTCGTGCGCCTGACGGCGGATCGACCCGGCGCCATCACCTGTGTCGCCGAGCTGTACGGGACGCGCAATCCGGCTCACTCGAACTACGGAACGGACTACTTCCAGATGGACGGGATCCCGCCGGCCACGCTGCGCGTGACGGGGAAGAACTCGGACTACCTCGGCATTGCTAGTCGCCTGCGCTACGAGGTGCGGCTCGTCGCATCGGCGGTCGGTGGTGCGTTGGTGGTCGATCGCCGGCAGCTGCGTGTGACGGGGGCCGATACCCTCATCCTCCGGCTCGCCGCCGCCACCAGCTTTGTGAACTTTCGCGACGTGAGCGGTGACCCGGCGGCACGCGTCGGATCGGTGCTCGATCGTGCCCGGGAACGCAGCTACTCCGTGATGCTCGCCGAGCACCTCACCGAATACCGGCGCTGGTTCCGTCGCGTGCGGTTGGCGCTCGGCGGCACGCCGGACTCGGTGCGCGCCCTGCCGACCGACGAGCGCATCCGCCACCTTGCCACGTCGAGCGACCCAGGCCTCGCCGCGCTGTACTATCAGTTCGGACGCTACCTGTTGATTGCATCCTCGCGACCGGGAACCGAGGCCGCCAACCTGCAGGGGATCTGGAACGACAACCCGAATCCGTGGTGGGATTCGAAGTACACGGTCAACATCAACTTGCCGATGAACTACTGGCCAGCGGAGAGTGGAAATCTCGCCGAGTTGGTGGAACCGCTCGACCGGTTGGTACGAGATGTCGCGATTGCCGGGACCGAGACGGCGCGCGAGCACTGGGGGGCGCACGGATGGGTGCTGCACCAGAACACCGACCTGTGGCGATCGACGACGCCGATGGACGGCCCCTCGTGGGGTGCCTGGCCGGTCGGCGGGGCGTGGCTGATGACCAACCTGTACGAACGCTACCGATTTTCGGGCGACGTCACGCAGCTGCGCGCGATCTATCCCCTGTTGCGCGACCAGGTGCGCTTCGTGCTGGACATTCTGGTCGAGGAGCCGCGGCGGAAGTGGCTCGTGACCGCGCCGTCGAACTCGCCGGAGAACTTTCCCGCATGGCCGGGCAACGGCCCCTTCTTCGATGAGGTCAGCGGGATCGAATTGCAGGCGCGCACGATGACGGCTGGACCGACCATGGACATGCAGATCATCCGCGAGCTCCTCGGCAACTTCGAGGAGGCGCAGGCCCGCCTCGCCGCGATGCCGCGTCCCTCCGCGTCAGGCGACGGCCGACCGCTCGCGATCGGCGATAGCGCGCTCGCGGTAGCGGCGCGCGCCGCGCGCCGTCGCCTTGCCCCGAACCAGGTCGGGCGCCACGGACAGCTGCAAGAGTGGCTCGACGACTGGGACGAGTTGGAGCCGCAGCATCGGCACCTCTCCCCGCTCTGGGGACTGTATCCGGGGGACGAGATCACGCCGCAGGGAACGCCGGTGCTGGCGAGGGCCGCGGCGGTCACCCTCGACCGTCGCGGGACCGGGGGGTGCGGGTGGTCGTATGCATGGAAGATGGGACTGCGTGCGCGACTCGCGCAGGGCGACAGCGCCTGGGCGCAGTTCCGCGCGCTCCTCACGCAATCCTCGCTCCCCAACCTGTTCTCGTTATGCGGGCGCGCGCTGCAGGTGGACGGCAACTTCGGCGGGACCGCCGCCATCGCCGAGATGCTCCTGCAATCGCACGAGGGCGTCCTGCAGTTGCTCCCTGCGCTCCCCATGGACTGGTCGACCGGCTCCGTGGAAGGGCTTCGCGCCCGCGGTGGCCTTGAGGTCGATCTCGCGTGGGCGGACGGTCGCCTGACGACGGCGACGATCCGCGCGCTGCGCGACGGCGCGGTGGTTGTTCGGAGCCGGCGTCCACTCACCGTCCGCGGAGCCTCGCCCGCGCTGCACGTTAGGCGGGACCGCACGGGCGCGGAGTACGTCGTGTCGTTCTTGGGGAGCGCCGGGCAGGCGTACGAGCTGCGACCTGCGCGCTAGCATCTGCTCCCGGATCGCGTTGGTTACAATCGCGCGCATCCGCCGACGGAGTCCCGCGTGGCGGAATCGCCGTCGGCAGGCACGAGTGTCAGTCGGCGATCGCCGGCCGTTGACTTTCACGCGGCCGCCCAGCGTGAAGCGATCCAGCCGATTGTTGTAGCGAACATTCGCGAACACTGGCTCCACGGTTGCATACCGGCGCCCCAACCTCTCCGGGTACCTGGCGGCCATTTGGTGGCACTCCAAAAACCACTCGCCCCGATGTGTGCCGTGACAAGTCCACAAGACAACCACGCGATTGCCTTCAGCAACAAGGTCGTCAACCGTGATCTTCAAATCGGGGTAGACTTTGCGAAGCGCGGTGACATGTTTGCGAAAGTCCTCCCTGTCGGGCTCCGTCTGGCGCCCACTGATTATCCGGTAGCTGGCTTTGACCGGAATGGACAAGACCACACCCAGTTTTGCCTTTAGGTCGACGATGGTGCGTGCACTGAGGGGCCGCGAGTGCATCGGCCCGACAGTAATGCCGCTCACCTGCCAGTAGTCGTTGGGATCGGCACCGTTAGCCCGGATTTCTCACCAGGGGATGGAATAACGGCTGTCCCGTGTGGTATAAGGTGTTTGTCGAGAACAACCTACATACCCACTCGGAGACAGCCGTTATGCCGACAGAGTGTACGCCACCGGCGCTCCAGTTTCAAGCGGTCGGCCGCCGCACGGTGCGGGCCCGGTTCGACGGCGGGACCTTGACCTCGGACGGCGGCGCGGTGCTGCTACGTGAGGTGGAGCGGGGGACGGGGATCGTCCGCGGCTTCGCCGCCTGCTTCCGCGACGGGCGTGACCCGGCCCGGGTGCGGCATCCGGTGGCGACCCTCGTGCGGCAGCGGGTCTACGGCCTCGCGTTAGGCTATGAGGACCTGACCGATCACGCGCAGCTCCGCCACGACCCGCTCCTTGCGGTGCTCGCGGAGGCGGACGATCTGACGGCCCCCCTCGCCGGGAAGAGCACGCTGAACCGGCTGGAGCTGCGTGCGGCCGCCATCGGCCCCAGGGAGCGCTA
>JBDSVW010000296.1:0-7046 GCA_039927015.1 Gemmatimonadaceae bacterium
CTCGGCCCGGTGAAGCGCGTCGCGGCGGCCGTCGGCGAAGGGAGCATAGCGCCGTGCAGGTTGAAATTCGCCGAAAAGGTGTACAGGCCGTCGGGCGTGACATCGATGGACGCCGGGAACTTCCCCAGCGAAATGCCCGGCCCCACCAGCGTGTCGGGGCCCAACTCGTACTTCCAGAGCTTGCCGTCGGGCGTGCCATGCCCGGTGGTCATGTAGAGGTACCGGCCGTCGTGTGTGATCTGGAGGCCGTGCGGTCCCTCCATCTCGGCGGCGAGTTCCCCCACGAGGAACGTTTTCTCCACCGTCGCGCCCGCGGGCCCGAAGCGCACGCGATGCACCCGGTCAGCGGACTCCGCCCCAACGTAAACCCAGTAGTTGGACGTAGGATGTACAGGTGATGCTCTTGGTGCCGGCACCGCAGTCTTGGCCGGCGGGCGCACGGGTGGGCGACGCTGCGCACCGGATGGCGACGCGGACGCGAGGCACAGGATGCCGCCGAGCGCGACGGCGATTGTCTTGCGTGAAAAACGCACGGAAGCCATGAGAATCGCTCGCAATGCCGGGACGTTCCGGCGAATTGTAGGAGAGAACCGGGTATCAGATGCCACTCGCACGACTCAACTTTCGAAGGGAACTCAGTCTCATGAAGCTAGCGCGAAACGTCCGCTTCGTCACGGCGGCGATCCTCGTCACGGGGATCCTGCCGGGCGCGCTGCGGGCCCAGCAACAGGCAGCGGTCGCGAAGCTGGTCGCCGAGCCGGCCCGCGTCACCCTCACGGCGGGCGAGTCGGTCCCGCTCAAGGTGACGGCCTACGACGCGCAGGGAAAGGTGATTCCGAACGCGCCGCTGCGAGTGAGTGGGCCCCGCGGGTCCGTGCAGTACTCCGACGGCAAGCTGCACGCCTTCAAGGCAGGCTCGTTCACGGCGGTCGCCACCAGCTTCGGCGGCCCCGGTAGCCAGCCGATTACGCTCGACATTCCGGTGTTAGTCACCTGGCCCGCGCTCACGAAGCTGGTGATCACCCCCGAGCCGGGACGTCTCTATTCGGGCGTGATGCTCGCGCACACGGCGCAGGGGTCGCATGCCGACGGAAGCGCGCGCACGGGATTGACTGTGACGTGGCGCACCACCGATCCGACGGTGGCCACGGTGGACCGCTTCGGCAACGTGACCGCGCTCAAGGCGGGCAGCGTGTCCATTTCCGCTGAGGCGGACGGCATCTCGGCGCGGCAGCGGTACACGGTGGCGAACAACCCTGTGACACGCATCGAGACCGCGATCAAGGAGACCTCGGTCAAGACAGGCGACGTGGTGCACCTGGTGGCAACAGCCAAGCGCGCGAACGGCGAGACGGTCGGCGACGCGAAGATCGACTGGAGCTACATCTATACGCCGGACGACACGACGGTCGCGCCCGGGGGCCCTGGCATTATCGACAACGGCCTCTTCACCGCGAACGCCCCGGGACAGTTCACGCTGCTCGCGCAGTCGGGCGGCGTGCTGGCCCGCACGGTGCTCGACGTGTCGCCGCGCGACGTGCGCCGCCGCATCACCGTCACGGGCCGGGGCCTGGTGAACACCACCGCCACGTCTGACTTCTGGCCATGGACGGGCAAGGATGGGCGTGACTACGCCCTGGTGGGCACGTGGGGCGGTGATGGATACGGCATCGTATTCGATATCACCGACATGAACAACATCGTGAAGACCGATTCGGTGAAGGTGGACGCACGCACGATCAACGACGTGACCGTGTCTCCCGATGGACGCTACGGCGTGCTCTCGCGCGAAGGGGCGTCGAATCGTGTGAACGGTGTCGTGATTCTCGATCTCGCCATTCCCGCGCACCCGAAGATCGCCTCCACGTTCGACACGGAGCTCACCGGTGGCGTGCACAACATGTTTGCGACCGACGACTATCTCTTTGCCATCTCCGGCGGCGAGAAGTATGTCATCATCGACGTGCGCGACATCACGAAGCCCAAGTACGTCAGCGAGTACCAGCACCCCAACGCCCGCATCCACGATCTGTGGGTGCGTGACGGCATTGCCTACTCGGCGCAGGGCGGCGTTGGCACGGTCGTGGTGGACGTCGGCAACGGCAAGTACGGCGGCACGATCGAGAAGCCGAAGCTGATCACGGTCTTCCCGATCAACTCGGGGCACGAGATCTATCCGTACTACCAGAAGGCGACCGGCAAGACGTATCTCTTCATTGGTGATGAGGAGATGAATCGCGCGGGCCGCGTCTGGGAGGGCACGCAGTATCGCAACACGCTCGGCCAGGCGGGCGGCATCGCACAGACGTCGGGTGGCTATACGCACATCGTGGACTTCACCGATCCGATGAACCCACGGAAGGTGGGTCGCTACCACCTCGAGGATTATGGTTCGCACGACATCATCGTCGAAGACGACATCCTGTACCAGGCGTATTACGACGGCGGTCTGCGCGTGGTGGACGTCTCGGGGGAACTGCTTGGGAACCTGGCCGACCAGCGTCGCGAGATCGCGGTGTTCAAGCCGATGGACCCCAAGGGATTCACAGCGAATGCGCCGTTCGTGATGAACGCGATGCCATGGAAGGGTCGCGTGCTCTTCACAGACTTCAACACCGGACTCTGGGCCGCGAAGCTCGAGCCGAAGCCGGCCATCACCCCGTAGCGCGACCGGCGGTTCTTCCGCCCACTTGCGCCAGGAGTTCTCCGCTCGGCCCCATTCGCACCGTGTGCGGGTGGGGCCGAGCCGCTTTCGCCCGGTTAGCGTTCCCCGGGGGTGGCGCGTACTGTGACGTGGGTGGCCTTCGCCCGCCACCACGGCACCTTCCCCCGATTCCCCCTCCATTTCCAAGGTGACCATGCAGAATCCGATGCGATCGACACGCCGGTGGATACCCGCCGTGCTCGCGTGCTCGGCGCTCCTCCTCCTCCTCCGCCCGCCGGTCTCGGCTCATGCGCAGGCACAGCGGATCGATGAGGAGTACACGAAGAAGATCAAGGAATACCTGCAGGATTCGCGCATCAGCACGGAACTGGTGGATCACCTGCCGTTTTCTGCCACCGTGCCCTCGCCGCTCAAGTTCCACGGGCGCATTGTCGGCACGCCGGGCGAGTTGACGTATGCCAAGGATATCCATCGCTACTTCGAGGCACTGGATGCGGCCTCGCCACGCGTGAAGGTCTGGACGATCGGCAAGTCCGAGGAAGGGCGCGACATGATCGTGCTCGCCGTGGCCGACGAAAGCACGATCCGCGATCTCGACAAGTATCGCGAGACGCTGGCCGCCCTCACCGATCCGCGCACCACGTCGGACGAGAAGGCCAAGGCCCTCATCGCCGGCGGCAAGCCGATCTACTGGATCACCAGCGGCATGCACTCGCCCGAAACCGGGGGGCCGGAGATGCTGCAGGAGCTGGCCTTTCGCCTGGCGGTTGAGGAAACCCCGTTCATCGAGAACATCCGCAACAACGTGATCACGTTCATCACGCCGGTGATTGAAGTGGACGGGCGGGAGAAGCAGGTGGACACGTACTACTTCAACAAGAAGCTGCCCAAGGGTGCCCAGCGGCTTCCGCTGATGTACTGGGGCAAGTACGTGGCGCACGACAACAACCGCGACAACATCGGCCAGTTCCTCAACCTGACGAAGAACGTCAACGACTTCTTCCTCAAGTGGCATCCGCCCATCCTGCACGACCTGCACGAGGCGCAGTCGTACCTGTATGCGTCCACGGGCACGGGCCCATACAACGAGGCCCTCGACGCGATCACCATCACGGAGTGGTGGATGCTCGCCGAGGCCGAAGTGTTGGAGATGACCAAGCGTGGTGTGCCCGGGGTCTTCACGTACGGGTTCTACGACGGCTGGGTGCCGAACTACATGTTCTTCGCGGCGCACTCTCATAACGCCACGGGCCGGTTCTACGAAGTACAGAGCTATGGACCCGACACGTCGACCGTGCGCCTCGGCGCGACGACGACAAGTCGTGAATGGTTCCGGCCGAATCCTCCGCTGCCCACCATCAAGTGGGGACCGCGCAACAACACCAACATCCAGCAGTCCGCTCTCCTCTTCGCGCTGAGCCACGTGGCGAAGAACAAGGACATGTATCTCGAGAACTACTGGCTCAAGAACAAGCGCCAGGTGGAAAAGGGACGGAACGGACCGACGTTCGCGTGGGTGATTCCCGCGTCGCAGCGCCGGAAGGGAGAAGTGGCGGACGTCGTGAACTCGCTTCGCGTACAGGGGTTGGAGTTCCACACCGCGAAGAGCGCGTTCAAGGCGGGCAAGGTGGACGTGAATGCCGGCGACTACATCATCCGGGCCGACCAGCCGTATCGCATCATCCCCGAGATGTATTTCTCGGTACAGAACTACGCGCCGTCCAATCCGCGCCCGTATGACGACACCGGCTGGACCACGCAGTTGATGCGCAACTTCAAGGTGCTCGAGGTGACGGACAAGTCGATCCTCGCGCAGTCCATGTCGCCCGTGACCGCTCCCGTGAAGTCGGCGGGCGGGCTGGAGGGCAGTGGCCCCGTGGTGGTCGTGGAGCACACCACCGACAACAACCTCATGAAGTTCCGTTTCAGCAACGCGGACGTACGCATGCTGGCCGCGGAGGAGGACTTCACGGTGAACGGCCGTACGTTCCGGGCGGGTACGTTCATCATCCCCGACGCCGACCGGGCAAAGCTGTCTGCGTCGCTGCGTGATCTTGGACTCAGCGGCCTGGCGATGGCGAGCGCGCCCAGCGTCGCGACGCATGGCCTCGACGTGCCGCGCATCGGGTACGTCCATGGCTGGCAGCGTACGCAGGACGAAGGTTGGGTGCGGGGCGCGTTCGATACGTATGGGGTGCCCTACACGTACTTTGCCGACATCCGGCTCAAGGAGGGCAACCTCCGCTCGAAGTACGACGTGATCGTCTACCCGTCGGTGGGTGGGTCAGCCATCTCGCACGTGAACGGCATCGCGAAGACGTCGGGTCCGGCGCTTCCGTACCGGAAGACCTCGGACACGCCGAACCTTGGCGCCATGGACGAGAGCGACGACATCCGCGGCGGTATGGGTATGGAGGGACTGCTCGAACTGGCGAAGTTCGTTCGCGAGGGCGGCACGTTGATCACCGAAGGCTCGACCGCCACCATCTTTCCGTCGTTTGGCATTACCAGCGGCGTGACGATCGAGGAGCCCGCCGGCCTGTTCGTGCGCGGGTCGATCATGCGGGGCATCATCAGCGACAAGAAGAGTCCCATCGCGTACGGCTACGAGGGGGGACAGCTGCCGGTGTACTTCAACCAGGCGCCGGTGCTCAACGCCGGCGGCAGCGGCGTGCCGCCGGAGTTCGCGGCGTTCTTCGGGGGAGCGACAGGGCCGAGCCAGAACATCACGCCCATGGCCAACCGGCTGCGTCTCTCGCCTTGGGAGGCCGATTCGTCGGGCGAGACCGGCACCGCTCCCAGTACGAGCAACGACGCCGCGAATCTTCGCGCCATGGCGGCGCAGTTCGGAATCGCGGTGGACGAAACGAAGCCGCGTGTCATCATGAGTTTCCCTGGCAACCCCAACGACATGTTGCTGTCTGGCACGCTCGCCAACGGAAGCGGACTCGCCAACCGCGCGCAGGTGGTGGATGCACCGGTCGGGAAGGGACACGTCGTGATGTTCGGTATCCGTCCGTTCTGGCGGTGGCAGACTCAGGGCACGTTCTTCCTGGGCTTCAATACCATCCTGAACTGGAACGACCTGGATGCGGGCAAGGCGACGCCGGCATCGGCCGTTGTGGCGCCGAGCAACCCCGGTCGTTAGGCGCACGACGCCCGGACGCGCTGGCAAGAGAATGGGGGCGGTGCGGCAAAAGCCTCACCGCCCCCTTCCTCTGACCGCGAGAATGCCGCGATCAGCTCGAGCGCACGTACGCGCAGCCCGCCTCCTGGGCACGCACGGCGGCGAAGACCCCGGATGGTTGCAGGATCACGCCAGGCACGAGGTTCGCGACGGCTTCCTTGTGGGCGGCCTCGTCGCTGAGGCCGCCCTTCTGCTTGATGAGTTCCACGCAGTCCTGCAGGGCCAGATTGCAGGCCAGGACCACCACACCACGCGACAGTTGCCGGTGCAAGCCGGCCTGGTTGAAGGGAGCTGGCACTCCTGAGGTTTCGTCCAAAAGGACAGGATTCCGATCCGTCGGCTCGCCGGTGAGCGGGTGCGTGACGTTCTTGGACGTGCCGATCGAATACTTGTCCCAGAACGGCTGCTGCATGGCGAGGATAATCGCGTTGTGGCGCAGGACGATGACGGGCGTGATGTCCTTGGCGGGAATCTTGAAAACGTCGGCGTACTGTGCGGCCCATGCCGAAGCTCGCCACACCCCGTAGCCGCTTTCCACTTCGGCCACGTCGTACACCGCCTTGTGCTTGCCGGTGATGCGCGCAGGCCAGGACACATCCCAGTCCGCCGACGTCAGGGCCGGTTCTGGTCCGAGTCCAACGGATGCGAGCGCAGGAAAGGGGACGGCGAGTGCGCCGAGTGCGCCGAGTGCGGCGGTGGTGGCGGTGGTGCGCTGGAGAAACTCGCGACGACTTGGCATAGCCTCCTCCTTCGATGCGTTCCTTGGTGACGCCACGACGGGCGTGGGAGCAACGGGCGACGCGCAGGACCTCGCAGGGTCAGCACGCTTTCACTCGCGGTGGCGCGTACGTGTGGTGCCACTAACGTACGCACCCCGGTGGGCAGAGGAAGATGGGCGCCCGTTTTTTAGCCCCGGGACGGGTTCACGCCGCGTCCCGTCGGCCCGCGGCGCTGCCCGGCACCAGCGGCATCACTTCCGCCGCGAAACGCTCCATCTCCTCCAGCTGCGGACTCGATTGCAGGAGGAGCAAATCGACGCCGGCATCGTGGAAGGCCCGTACCTGCTCCGCGACCTGCTCGGCAGTGCCGGCGAGGCCTGCCCGCAGGCCCCGGTTGGAGACGGAGTAGTCCTCGAGACTGACACGCTGCTCGAGCTGGGTATTGCCGACCCAGTCCTGATAGTTGCGATAGCCC
>JBDSVW010000297.1:0-6657 GCA_039927015.1 Gemmatimonadaceae bacterium
TCGACCGCGTACTCATCGTCGACTGGGACGTCCATCATGGCAACGGCACCCAGGCACTGGTGGAGCACGTGCCCGATATCCGCTTCGTGTCCATGCACCAGTGGCCGTGGTATCCGGGCACGGGGGCAGCGGAGGACCGGGGCCCGCATCGGTCGGTCTGGAACGTGCCGATGCCGCCCGATCTCGAGCCGGCCGCCTACGTCGACGCGCTCACGCGTGCTGTGGACGATGCCACGATGGGCTGGATTCCTGAGCTCGTCCTCATCTCGGCAGGTTTCGACTCCCTCCGTGGCGACCCCCTGGGGGGCTTCACGCTCGAGATGTCCGACGTGGACCAGCTCACGCGCCAGATGTCGCAGCGCGCCGCAGCCTGGTGCGGCGGACGGCTCGTGAGTGCCCTGGAGGGGGGATACGCTCCAGATCGCCTTGGAGAGGCGTGCGTGACCCACCTCCGAGCGCTGCTGTAGCTCCAGCCAGCGCCGAACCGGCTTTGTCGGGGCCCCGGTCGGACGCATCCGGAGCGCAAGGCATTTCCTCCCGTCGCGGCCCCGAGGTAAACTGCTCCTACCCCCGGTTCTCACGTGGCGTGGCCGCCGCACGAGCCGGAATTGTCGCTCCGCCGTCCTCCGGTCGATACTAGCAGTGGGGCTGAGCGCGCGTTGGGTCGTGGCGTGGAATTGCGGTGGTACGGCGGCACCTCACGACGCAGGCTTTCATCACCGAATCAGTCGACGAACCAAGGAGTCTCGTGGCGCGCACGCGCAGTCAACGCAACCCGGCCATTGGTGCCGACGCGCTACAGCTCTTCGGGGTGGTGGCGCTCGATCCTGCCACGCCCTCCCCGGCGGTGGACGAGGAGACCCTGCCCTTGCGCGACCTCGCGGCGATCGTGCGCGATGTGCCATACAAGCGTCTCGAGGCCTCGAGTAGCGCGATCGTCGAATACCGTTCGGTGGTGGAAGGTCGCTTCCGCGAGCGGCCCGTGGTGCCGGCGCCGTTCGGCACGGTGTTCAAGTCGCGCGACTCGCTTCTGCACTGGATGGAACTGCACTACGTGACGTTGATGGGCGCGCTCTCGTTCCTTGGCGATCGTCTCATGACCCGCGTGAAGGTGGCCACGCGGCCGTTGCTGCCGCACGAGTTGTCCGCCTCCGGCGAGTTGCGCGCAACCGACTTCGAGACGACCGTGTTCGATTCGTTCCGCTTCCTCAAGCGCAGCAGTGTGGGCTGCGTGACCTTCGCGCCGCACGAGACCCCGCGGCACGGGGACAGCTTGGACGCGTCGTTCCTGGTGGAGAGGGAGCAGTGGACCGCCTTCTCGAACGCCGTGGGCGAAGAGCGACGCCGACTGCCTGAACTCGACATCGAGCAGAGCGGTCCGTGGCCGCCGTACGACTTCGTCCGTCTGCAGTTCGGAGCCTGACCACACGTGTTCTGTCCCGATTGTGGCACATGGAACCGGACGCGCGCGGCGAAATGCGTGCGCTGCACGTCGAACCTGCCGGAGGTGTCGACGGCGCCCATGGAGCAACCCGACAGCGAGCTCACGAACCTGCGCAAGGCCAGCGGCGCGCGCTACCGCGTGGTGCGCCGGATGGGCAGCGGGGGCATGGCGCACGTGTACTTCGCCATGCACGCGTCCCTCGATCGCTCGCTCGTGATCAAGGTGCTGCACGCGCACCTGGCCAAGGACCCCGAGATGCGACAGCGCTTCCGCCGCGAAGCCGAGGCGTCGAGCCAGTTGCTGCATCCCAACATTTGTCCCATTCTCGACTACGCGGACCTGAACGAGCTGGTGTATCTCGTCATGCCCTATCTGGCGGGAGGGTCGCTGGCCGATGTGCTCGTTCGCGACAAGACCGTGGCCCCCGGACCCTCGGCCACGATCTGCGCCCAGGTGGCCACCGCCCTGGATTACGCGCATCGCCGCGGCATTGTGCATCGCGACATCAAGCCGGACAACATCCTGTTCGATGAGGACGGGCACGCGCTCATCACCGACTTCGGCATCGCGACCGCACGTTTTCATGGCCGGCTCACGCGCAGCGGCCGCGCGATGGGCACGCCGCACTATATGTCGCCGGAGCAGGCGATGGGGAAGATGGTCGACGGCCGGAGCGACCTGTACGCCGTGGGCGTGATGTTGTACGAGATGTTGCTCGGCTTCCCGCCGTTCGATGGCGCCGACTCCTACTCCGTGGGATACAAGCAGGTGCATGAGACGCCGGTGTCGCCCGAGGTCGTGGACTCGCGCGTGCCACCCGAGCTGGCCACCATCGTGATGAAGTGCCTCGCCAAGCAGGCGGGCGAGCGCTTCCAGAGCGGCAACGAGCTCGCGGATGCCCTCCTGGAATTCCTCATGAGCGCCGGCTCGACGTCGGAACAGCGCGCGGCCTGGTGCGCACGCCGATCCGGCTCGGCCGCGGTTTCGTCGTTCTAGCGACTCGTCCCCGGGGAGTTCCTCCCGCCCGCCTGCGACGGTATGTTGGTCGCCACCCTCTCGCGGACGCCTAACGAATGACTGCTCCCCGCTCCCTCGCGCTGGCCCTCCTGCTCGCGGTGGCGCTCGCTGCCTGCGGCTCGCGCAACGTCGCGGATCCCGCCGCTGTCGCCGCCCCCGCGGCGTCCCTGTCGACCATCGACCGGGCCGCGGCCATCGTGCGCGATTCGATGGCCGTCAACGGACCGCCCGGCGTGTCCATCGCCGTCGGGGTGAACGACAGCATCGTCTGGACGCGCGGTTTCGGCTGGGCGAATGTGGAAAATGCGATTGCGGTGACGCCCGAGACCCGCTTCCGCGTCGGCAGCGTCTCCAAGTCGCTGGCCGCCGCGGGGCTGGCCCGTCTCGTGGATGACGGACGCATGGCGTGGGACGCGTCGGTCTATGCTTATGCGATCGACTTTCCGCGCAAGCGGTGGGACTTCACGGTGCGCCAGTTGGGGGGGCACCTGGCCGGGGTACGGCACTACCGAGGCAACGAGTTCATGCTCAACCAGGAGTTTCCGACCGTCCGGGATGGTCTCGCGGTGTTCAGTGAGGACTCCCTGCTTTTTGAGCCGGGAACGCGCTACTCGTACTCCACGTACGGCTGGAATCTCATGAGCTACGCGATGGAGCGCGCCGCCGGCACCGACTTTCTCACCTATATGCGCACCCGGGTCTTCGAGCCACTGGCGCTGAGCGCCACGGGACCCGACGTGGGGGATCGCTCCCCGGGTCCCGTGACACGCTTCTACGGACGAACACCGGGAGGCTGGGGTGAGGAGCCGCCCGTGAACAGCTCGTACAAGTGGGCCGGGGGCGGATTCCTCTCCACGCCCGACGACCTGGTTCGCTTCGGCTTCGGATTGTTGGACCTCGCCTTGGTCAGCCGCGCCTCTCGCGACGTGCTCTGGACGTCGCAGGCCACGCGCGATGGCGTCGCGACGGAATACGGCGTGGGTTTCTTCACCCGGATCGACGACGCCGGCCGCCGCGTGGTCTACCATTCCGGCGGCTCCATCGGTGGCACGACGCACTTGCTCATCTATCCCGCCGAGCGAGTCGTTGTGGCCATCACCGGAAATGGCAGCGACATCGGATGGCTCGGCTCGGGCCGTGTGGCGCGTCAGGTGGCGGACGTGTTCATCAAGGCCATGCAGCCCAAGCCGTAGAAAAGAGAACGCGATGCCGCCGACCCGGCTTTTTCAGGGGTCGAGGAAGCGCGAGCGCTGTGCCGGGGACGGCAGCGGACAGCTCTCGAGCTTTCCGAAGCGGGCGTAGCGGCGTCGCGCAACCGAATCGTAGACCCAGTCTCGCAGCGCGCGCGGACACAGGTAGCCCACCAGGGCAAGGGTCCAGACGCCGCCGACGTAACGAATGATCTCGAGGGCGGCCGTGGACTTGATCCACGCGCCCTCCGGATGCAGCAGGATAACCGAGTCCACGACCGCGAGCTGTGGCAGCCGGCGCAAGGCTTCACGGCCTACAGGCCCCTGCAGGGTGGCGAATCGCATCGGGCCGTCGGAGTCGCGGCGCAGGATCCATTGCACCGTGCGATTGCACAGCCCGCATACGCCGTCGTAGAGCAGGATGTATCGGTGCTCGGCGAGGAGGGCGGGGAGATCGAGGCGCGAAGGGGAACGTGAAGAGCGGGCCATGCAACGCGGTGGCGACGAGTGGGGCGGCAGCGCCTGGCGCGCACTCCCGCCTGTGTTCCGTGCGCCAGCAAGATAGCCGCGGGGGAACGAGCTTGTGCTCCATCGTATCTTGCGGGCGATGGCTGCCCCTTCGATTCCCCTCGCGCCCGACGACGCCGGCACCGGCGGGCGTCGCCTCATCGACGTTGCGCTGCCGGTCCCCCTCTTCCGCACCTTTTCCTATGCGGTGGACCGGGAGTTCGAGCATGCCATCCGGGTCGGGAGCCGCATCGTCGTGCCGTGGCGCAACAAGCGCGAAATCGGGATCGTGGTCGCCCTCGATGTGGCGGCGCAGGAGGGAGTGAAGTACAAGGCCGTCGCGGCGGTACCCGACGCGGAGCCCGCGCTCTCGGCGCCGCTGCTGGCCACCTGCAACTGGATGGCCGATCACTACGTCGCCTCGCTGGGCGTCACGCTGCGCAGTGCGCTGCCGGCGGCGCTGAGCGGCGCCGCGGTGCCGTCGCCGGCCGGCAAGACGCGCCGTATGCTGGCGATCAGCATGTTACTCGAGTCGCTGATGGCGCGCGACGCGCTGTTTGGGCGGGCAAAGCGCCAGCGCGAGGTGTATGAGCTGCTCGAGGCGTTAGGCGGCAAGGCGGCCGTCGAGCACGTGGTGGAGCGACTCGGCGTGTCGGAGGGCGTCATCGATTCCCTTGTTTCGCGAGGGCTGGTGCGGGTGGAGCGCGAGTCGGTGGAGCGCGATCCCTTCAAGACCCGCGTGGGCGCGCCGCAGCGCACGCATGTCCCAACCGAGGGACAGCAGGACGCCATTGCGCGCATCAGTGGCGGGGGAGCGGGCGAGGTGTTCCTCCTGCACGGCGTGACGGGCAGTGGAAAGACGCTCGTGTATCTCGAGGTGCTGCGACGGGTGGTGAACGAGCGCGGACGCACCGCCATCGTGCTGGTCCCGGAAATCGCGCTCACGCCGCAGACCGTGGACCGCTTTCGCGGCGTATTCGGGGACCGCGTCGCTGTCCTGCACTCGGCGCTGAGTGATGGCGAACGCCTCGACGCATGGCGTGCGTTGCGACGCGGGGAACGGCAGATTGCGGTGGGGGCGCGCTCCGCCATCTTCGCGCCGCTGGAGAACGTGGGGGCCATCATCGTCGACGAGGAGCACGAGGGCAGCTACAAGCAGAATGAGACGCCGCGCTATCACGCGCGCGACGTGGCCATCGTCCGGGCGCGGCACGAGGGGGCCATCACGGTGCTCGGCAGCGCGACACCGAGCCTGGAAAGCTGGGTGCAGGCGCAGGAGGGCCGGTATCACCTGATCACCCTGCCCGATCGCGTGGGTGGTGGCGCCCTGCCGGCGATCTCGATCGTCGACCTGAATGCGGGGGGTGAGCGGGAATGGACGGGGGGCAGCGGCAGCGCGATCAAGTCGGAACGTGAACTGGCGCTGCGGGGGCCCCCCCCCGAACTCCACGATACCCCCTCACCCGACGAACCCCCGCACCAATCCGCCGCGTCCCGCATCGAAACGCCCCCGCCTGACCCGTCCCGCCCGCCGCGCCTCCCCGCACCATCCCAGGAGCCCGAATCCCTTTCCCCCGATCGACTCGCGCGCGTCGCTGCGCCCCCCCGGCGCATCACCTCCGCTGGCGCCTACGATCCCTTCCGCCGCGTCGTCTCCTTACCCCTCGAGCGCGCCCTGCGCGAAACGCTGGACGACAAGGCGCAGGCCATCCTCCTGCTCAACCGGCGCGGCTACTCCTCGTTCGTCCAGTGCACCACCTGCGGCGACGTCGCCGCCTGCCCGAATTGCTCCATTTCCCTCACCTACCATCGCACGCCCGAGCGGCTGGTCTGCCATTACTGCGGTCATAGCGAGGAAGTGCGCGCCACCTGCGCCCGGTGTAGTGCTGCCACCATGCGGCAGCGCGGCATGGGGACGCAGCAGGTCGAGCGACTGCTCGTCGAGCGATTTCCCCAGGCCCGCATTGCGCGCATGGACGTGGACACCACCAGCGGCAAGTGGGCCCATGCGGAGATTCTCGATCGGGTCGGAACGGGGGAGATCGAGATCCTGCTCGGCACGCAGATGATCGCCAAGGGGCTCGACTTCCCGAATGTCACGCTGGTAGGCGTCATCGACGCCGACGTCGGCATCAACCTCCCCGACTTTCGGGCCGCCGAGCGCACCTTCCAGCTCCTTGCCCAGGTGGCCGGCCGCGCCGGCCGCAGCGAGCGGGAAGGTCGGGTCATTATCCAGACCCGCATGGGTCACCACCACGCGGTGCAGTGCGCGGTCACGCACGACTATCTCGGCTTCGTCGCGGCCGAGCTGCCAGGGCGCGAATCACCGCCCTATCCGCCGACCATTCGTCTGGCCAACGTCATCTTCAGCGCCACCAGCGAGCAGGGCGCGGCGTCGCTGGCAGAGGAGGGCACCGACTGGCTGCGACGCCTCGTCGCCGCGCGCGCCGAGCTCGACCTGCTGCGCATCACTGCCAATAAAGGCGAGCGCTGGGTGGC
>JBDSVW010000298.1:0-7392 GCA_039927015.1 Gemmatimonadaceae bacterium
ATGCAATCCCGATCGCATCGGGCACGGAGAGCACCTTGCTCGGCCCAAGCCCCACCGCGCGATCGGACGAAATGCCGCGCAACTGCTTGTGTACTTCCATGATCGGGATGCCCGAGCGCAGGGCGAGCGAGATCAGTCGCCCCATCGCCTCGGCGTCGGCCATGGCGCTCCCGCCGGCCTTGCCTAACGTGACGAAGACCTCGAACGGCTGGCCGCGATCGTCCTCGGTGATGTTCACGAACATCGTCCCGAGCGGCGTCTCCTTGCGGATCGTGGTGCCGCGCAGCTTGTCGGGGCGGGCGCGCTTCTGGCGGCGGGCCAGGTTCTCGCTCTCGACCTCGAACAGCGACTTCTTGATGCGCTCGTTCTCCGCCTGCAGCTCGGCGATGGTCCCCTGCAGCTCTCCGATCTGGCGCTTCTCGGCGGGGGTCTCCTTCCCCGCCCCCTCGCGCTCGGCCTTGGCCTTGTCGGTAGCGCCGGTCGAGAGCACCTGGTTGTCGCGCGAGCCGTCGCGGTAGACCGTCACGCCCTTGCACTTCATGTCGTACGCCAGCTCGTAGATGGCGCGGACGTCGTCCTGCGTGGCAGCGTGCGAGAAATTGGTGGTCTTGGAGATCGCCGAGTCGGTGTGCTCCTGGAAGGCCGCCTGCATGCGCACGTGCATGTCCGGCGCGATCTCGTTGGCCGTGACAAACACGCGCTGCCACTGCAGCGGCACCTCGGGCTGCTTGACGCTCCCGCTGCGCGCAATGCGCTGCATGAGCTCCTCACTGTGCCACCCTTCCTTCTTCGCGATGGCCAGGAAGTCCTCGTTCACGTCCGGCATCATGACGCCGGCCTGGTTGCGCATGAAGGCCACGGCGAACAGCGGCTCGAGACCCGACGAGCAGCCGGCGATGATGGAGATCGTGCCGGTGGGCGCGACGGTGGTGACGTTGCAGTTGCGGAGCAGCTGCATGGGGCGAATGCGCTTGCCTTCGGCGTCGCGGGCGCAGGTGGCATCCGGACCCCAGATGGAACGCGCCCACTCCGGGAAGGCCCCGCGCTCGTTGGCCATGCGCTCGCTCTCCCGCTTCGACTCCAGGTCCACGAACGCCATCACTTGGCGGCCGAAGTCCACGCCTTCGGGCGTGTCATACGGAATGCCCAAGCGCACGAGCGCGTCGGCGAAGCCCATGACGCCGAGTCCGATGCGGCGGATGCGCTTGGACAGCGCGTCGATTTCCGGCAGCGGGTACTTGTTGACGTCGATGATGTTGTCGAGGAAGTGCGTGGAGAGGTGGATGTCGCGCTTGAACGCCTCCCAGTCCACCGCGCCGTCGCGCACATAGTAGCCGACGTTGATCGAGCCCAGGTTGCAGACGTCATACGAGAGCAGGGGCTGCTCGCCGCACGGATTGGTCGCCTCGTAGGAGCCGAGGTGCGGCACCGGGTTGTAGCGGTTGGCTTCGTCGATGAAGAACACGCCCGGCTCGCCGGTGCGCCACGCGCCCTCGATCATCTTGTCCCAGATGGCCCGCGCGTCGAGCTCTCCGCACACCTTGCCGTTGGACGGATCGATGATGTCATACGAGGTGCCCTCCTTGAGCGCCTCCATGAACTTCCCAGTCACACCCACGGAGATGTTGAAGTTGGTCACCTGCGTGAGGTCTTCCTTGCAGGTGATGAACTCCATGATGTCCGGATGATCGACGCGCAGGATGCCCATGTTCGCACCACGACGGGTGCCACCCTGCTTGACGGCATCGGTGGATGCGTCGTAGAGCTTCATGAACGACACCGGCCCCGATGCCACGCCGGTGGTGGACCGCACCATCGAGCCCTTTCCGCGCAGGCGCGAGAAGGAGAAGCCCGTGCCGCCGCCACTCTGATGGATGAGCGCCATGGAGCGCAGCGTGTCGTAGATGCCGTTGCTGCCGTTGGAGAGCGCGTCCTCGACGGGCAGCACGAAGCACGCCGAGAGCTGGCCCAGCGGACGGCCCGCGTTCATCAGCGTGGGGGAGTTCGGCTCGAAGCGGCTCTCCGTCATGAGACGATAGAACGCATCGGCCACCTCGTTCACCGCACCCTCGGTCGCGCCATAGCGACGATCCGCCTCCGCGACGACCGTGGCGACGCGCCAGAACAACTGCTCGGCGGTCTCGGTCGGCTTGCCTGTCGCGTTTTTGATGAGGTAGCGCTTTTCCAGAACCGTCAGGGCGTTCTTGGTGAGCGCGACCGGACCGACAGGTGGCTTGGAGGGCAAGGGCATGTGGGAGGTACCTCCGAAATTCTATGAAGAACAGGAAAACGATGCGAACCGAGGTCGAGCGCGCTGGCCCATTTTGGGGGTGGGTTCAGCGCGGGCGGGCAGTTTACTAGCACACGTGAGAGCGCGCCAGTGCCTTCGTAAGTGACAATATAGCAATCACTTGCGCTATCAACATCACGAATCAGTCATTGCGCTCGGTTCTCCACTTTTCGTTCCCGGTCCTAATGCTCCAGGCCGGGAAAAATTCTTACGCGGAGACTCCCAAATATACCCCAGAGTCCAAGCCTTTACCCCGCTGGCGTTTACGGTTCAGACCGATGGATCGCGTCGTTTGGGAGTCCCCTCAGGAATCGAATTTCCTCGCCCCACCACCTTGACAGTCCGAGACGCCAAGGCATCGCCTTGCCTGCCTTCGCGAATACCTCGGCCCGCTCCTCCACGACCTCGCGCCCTTCGGGAGCGCCGAGCGCCGACCGGCATCGGGCAGGCGTTGGGTGCACCCGACGATTACCGCTCCAGTCCCAGGAAGAAGCGCTCCAGCCCCTCGGCCACGCCTAACGCGTAGGCGTGCTGGAACTCCGCCGTGCGCAGCAGCGCCTCCTGTTCTGGCAGCATGATGAACGCCCCCTCGCACAGGATGGACGGCATCCACGTGGGCCGCAGCACCGCCAGATTGTCGTAGTTGATCCCCAGATCGCGCAGCCCGAGGTGGCGCACCATGCCGCGTTGCACCTCACGGGCGAGCGACTCGGAGCCCGGGTTGAAGTAGTAGGTGCCGGTGCCGTGTGACACGAAGGGATTCACCCCATCGGGCAGAGCGTTGAGATGGATGCTCACGAACGCATGGGCGTTCGCGCGTCGCGCGATGGCTGGTCGTTCCTCGAGCGCCACCGACGACGATGACGTGCGCGTCATCACCACCCGCGCCCCCCGCTGTACCAGCATGGTCTCGAGCCGCTGCGCGATGGCCAGCGTCGCCACCGCCTCGTACAGTCCCGTGGGTCCTGTGGAGCCGCTGGGCGGATGCCCCGCGTCCACCGCGATGGTGAGGCCCGCCAGCGGCCGGCGTTGGTCCACCACCGGCGCGCGACGCATGCGCAGCACCATCGCCCCCCGCTCCCAGCGCACAAGGTAGCCGAGGGCCGGCGAGTGCAGCGCGACCACGAAGCGCCCGCGCTCGGCGCTCTCCTGGGTCCACGTCACCCGCCTAACGAATGGATCGTCGGTGGTGTAGTTGATGATGTCGGTGTTGACCACCACACCGTAGAGCACCAGTTCGAGTCCGGTCGGCGTCTCGTGCACGGCGTAGGGGGCGCGCGCGGCCATCGGGATCACGATGTCACTCCACTCTCCCGGCGCCTCCCCCTGGGGGGTTGCCGCTGCCGCCGAAAGGCCGCGCCAGCGGACGCGCGCATTGCCGGCGACTCGCCGCGGCCGCGGCGTGCCCTCTGGCAGCAGCGTGAGGGCGTTGGTGTTCATCCACACATCGAGGTCCCGGTCGAGCCTCACGCGATAGCTGTCGCCCGATCGGCCGCTGATTTCCACCACGGTGCCCGGCAGGAGAAACCACTTGTAGGTGCCCCCGGCCACCGGCCGCGCCACGACCACCCGGTCACTGTCGGACGGCGTGCCCACGTCGCCCCCCACGATGGCGAGCTGCGGACCGGCCACGTCGGCGCGGGTGACGCGCGGAGCAGCTAACGATATCGTGTCGGCCCCCCGCGCCACCCGCAGCCGCGCCGCCTCGAACAGCATCGACGCCGGCACGTCCGTGCCCCACAGTTGCGCATCGCCCGGTGTTCCGTCGGCGGTCCCGTTGCGTAGAGGACGTCTCGAGCCGTCCGCCGCCACCAGCCACACCTCGGCGTTGCCGGGGGCGCGCACCGACACCCGCACCGCATCGTTAGGCATCATGGACAACGTGCCGCGCGGCGCCACCGAGCCGGAGTCCACCACGAGTCGCCCGCTTTCCGGCAGCGCGGGTCGCGCGGCAGGGCGCGCAATGCGGTGCGTCGCGCGCACCGTGTCGGCGCCGCGCATCAGCACGAAGTCGTAGACGGGTCGTTCCCGGGGCGGGAGCGGCAGCCACGCCAGCCAGCTCCCGTTCGGGAGCACCGGGACGGGGAAGCCGTTGACCTGCAGACGGGCCTCACCGGAGCCCGTCGAACCGAACAGGAAGGTCGAGTCGCGGGCGCTGATGAGTGCTCCCGCAGGCGGATAGACGATGCGCAGGTCGAGCGCGCCGTTGACGCGCGGAACAGGAGGAAAGGTCGGCCTCGGAGCCTCCTCGCGGGCCACAGGTGTGACGGGCGGGGGCGTCGGTGCGGGCGTGGTGGCACAGCCGGCGGCGATCATCACGATCGCGGCCCGGCGGAAATGCGGAACGCAACGAAAGGGCTTCATGATGCGAAACTAACGGTCCCATTCACGGTCGGCGAATCCCGGAGCGTGGTTGCCTCGTATGGTCCCGGGTGCCATTTTCGCCCAACCGTCCGACGAGCAGCTTTTTCTACACAACGAACGGGACTGAGGGAGTGATTTCCTACGCGTGGTGCGGCCGGCGTCGACAGGCCGATGAGCAAAAGTGCCTCTCGGGCAGTCGCGATCTCCTCCCTCCCCGCGGAAGATCGCGCCCTGCGCGCGTCGCGGCATTGCCCCTATCCGCAGTGCCGAGCGCCATTCGCGCGTGAAGACCCCGACCGAGACCCGAGCCGCGCGAATGCCCACTCCCCTCCGAGGGTCCCCTGCCGATGTCACGGTGGAAGTGTTCGCCCTGTCGGATGTGGGTCTCACGCGAGATCACAATGAAGACGCCTTCGTCGTGGCGGATCTCTCGGAGGGGACGCCGGTGGAGTTCGCGCACCAGCTGCGACAGGCGGTGCCCGATAAGGGTGTGCTCTTCATGGTGGCCGACGGAATGGGGGGGGCCGCCGCCGGTGAGCTGGCCAGTGCAACGGCGGTGGACGTGGTCCTGCAGTACCTGCGCGAGCAGTGGATGCCGAGGCCCGACGCGCCGCCGGACGATTTCGTGGAGATCCTGGAGCAGGCCACGGACGTGGCGAACGGCGCGATCTTCCGGTACGCCTCCGAGCATCCCGAACTTCGCGGCATGGGGACGACGGCCACCATTGCCGGATTGCTTGGCGACACGTTGTACCTGGCGCAGGTCGGTGACTCGCGTGCGTATCTGGTCCGCGGCGGTGTGGCCCGACAGATCACGAAGGACCAGTCCCTGATGCAGAAGCTGATCGAGGCCGGGGAGATTTCCGAGGAGGACGCCGAGCGCAACGAGCGGCGCAACATCATCCTCCAGGCGCTCGGGCCCGAGGCGGCGATCAAGATCGACCTCACCCACCAGCGGGTGCGCCACGGCGACGTGCTGCTGCTCTGCTCCGATGGCCTCTCCGGGCTGGTGCGCGCCGACGAGTTCGGGAAGGCCGTGAGCGAGGAGCCCGACCTGCCGGCCGTCTGCAGGCGCCTCATCACCCTCGCCAATTCGCTGGGCGGGCCCGACAACATCACCGTCGTGGCCGCGCGATTCGAGGGGCCCGGCTTGTCGCCGCCTCACGGCCACGATCATGTCGGGCACCAGGTGTACGACGTGCCGGGCCGCTCGCAATCCGACGCCGACTCGATGGAGGAGATGATGCAGGCGCGCACGTTGCAGATGGAGGCGCTGCACGACTCCAGGGACCTGCCATTGCCGACGCCCGAGCGGCAGGAGAAGGTGCTGGTGGCGAAGGGCGTTCTGGCGGCGTCGGCGGTGGTGCTGGGCGGCTACATGCTCTGGCGCCTGCTGCAGATCTTCTAGCCCTGCGGCGCCGACCGCGCCCGTCGCCGTTCGATGCCGTCCTCCCCTACAGCATCAGCCGCCGCGCCGCGGCTTCCTGCATCGGTCGCTCTCCGCCCCACGCACACAGGATCGGGACGTCCTGCGGCAGCTGGTTGGCCAGCCGCGGATGCGAGAACTGCACGATCAGCACGTCGCGGCGTACCGACCGTGCACTGGCCACGAGCTGGGTGACACGGTCGCGCACCGGCGACGAGTAGCCGGCGCGCCCCTTCCACGCCAGGATATCCCCGAACAGCGCGATCACCAGCGGTCGCGTGCTGCTCACGGGATGCGTCTCGACGACGACGTCGGCTCCCAGCGCGCCTAACGCATCGAGCAGCGGCCGCCGGCTGGGTGGCGGGTACGGGCCACCCAGGTCGTCGTCCACGAGCGTAACCCCGAGCCGCGGTCCCAGCGGCGCTAGCGGTCCCCGCACCACGTGCACGGCGCGGTCGGCGAGCTCACGCGCGAACCTCCGGTCCTCGTCGGTGACCGGATGGGCGCGATCCACGGGGCTCGCCCAGCGAGCCCAATGATCCCGGCGGGCGAGTGACGCGTCGACCTGGCCCTGTCCCACGCTGCGTCCCGCCGCCATCTCGAGGCCCCGCAGCGCGGTCGCGACGTCATTGGGATAGAGCAGCAGGTCGCACCCGGCGCCGAGCGCACGCGCGGCCACCTGCCCCTCGCCCCCCGCATCCTGCACCCCGCCCATCACGAGCGCATCGGACACGATCAGTCCCTCGAACTGCAGTTCCTCCCGCAGCAGGTCCCGCAGGATGCGCGGGGAACATGTCGCGGGCGCGCCGCTGGCATCGAGCGCCGGATAGGCCACATGCGCCGTCATGATCGAGGCCACGCCCGCATCGATGGCGGCGATGAAGGGCGCGAGATCGGTCGACAAGGCCTCCCGTGACACCTCGACCGTCGGCAGCACGGCGTGCGAGTCGGCCAGCGTGCGACCGTGCCCTGGAAAGTGCTTCGCGCAGGCGAGCATGCCCTCCCCCTGAATCGCGTCCACCGCCTCCGCCACCGCTCCCTGCACCGCGGTCACGTCGCTGCCAAACGATCGTGTGCCGACAATCGGGTTCTCGGGCTCGAGGTCGAGGTCGGCCACTGGAGCGCACGCCCAGTTGACCCCGATGGCGAGTGCCTCGCGGGCCGTGAGCCGCGCCGCCAGCCGCACGGCGGCGGCATCGCCCAGCGCAGCCAGCGCCGCGAAGGGCGGCAGCCCGGTGCAGCCCGAGAACTGCTGGCCCGCGCCGCGCTCGAGATCGGCCGCGATGAGCAGCGGGTGCCGCGAGGCCGCCCG
>JBDSVW010000299.1:0-4613 GCA_039927015.1 Gemmatimonadaceae bacterium
GCGCTACCGCGTCGTGCTCAGCGACTTCCTGCTTACGGGGGCAGAAACGAACCTCGGTTTCCTCACGCGCACCAACCCCGAACTCACCGTCGTGCGGGACCTGCGTGACATTCGCATGTCCCTCATCGACCAGCTCCGCCGACCGTGACGCCCGCTGCGGGGTAGAAATCGGGACGACCGGCGGCCGTAACCCGGCGCGGGAAACGGGTTGACCGTGCGTGGTAGGCGATCTAGCTTCCCCGACCTCTTCCCGAGTAGCTCAGTTGGTAGAGCGGGTGACTGTTAATCACCATGTCGGGGGTTCAAGTCCCTCCTCGGGAGCTCGCTTCAGGCGCGTTTCAGGCGCGTTTCAAGCTCGATTCGGATATAGAAGGAAGCCCGGCGCTCATGCGTCGGGCTTCTTTCGTTCGGGTCGCTTGCCCGGGCTCAGATGGAGCCGGCGGTGAGTCGCTGGAGCGGCACGCTGGCGCCCCCTACGGCCACCTGGCTGGCGGACACGAACTGTCGCATGCGCGGATCGTACGCGAACACCTGTCCCGACTCGAGCTTGTAGACCCACCCGTGCAGCGTCAGCGTGCCGGCGGTGAGTCGATCGGCCACCGACGGATGCGTGCGAATGTTCTCCAGCTGCGCCAGCACGTTCTCCTGCACGCAGGCAGACAACAACTCCGGGCCCGGGAGGTCTCCGTAGTTCTCGGACATCACGCGGCGCGTCGCCTGCGCATGACCGAGCCACGAGCGCATCGCCGGCGTCTTTGCCAGCAGCGACTCATCGAGCAACCCCTGCATCGCGCCGCAGTGCGTGTGGCCGCAGACGATCACGTCGCGCACTCCCAGCACCTCGACCGCCAGTTCCAGCGTCGCGGCCTCGCCGCCCGGGGCGTCGCCATGCGGCGGCACGATGTTGCCCGCATTGCGAAGGATGAACAGTTCGCCGGGCTGCGTCTGCGTGATCAGGTTGGGATTGATGCGCGAGTCCGAGCACGTGATGAACAAGGTCTCGGGATTCTGCCCGGCGGCCAGCCGCTCGAACAGTTCGCGATGCGAGCTGAAGATCGAGCTCTGAAAGTGATGTAATCCGGCGATGA
Organism: Gemmatimonadaceae bacterium; assembly: GCA_039927015.1. GTDB lineage: Bacteria > Gemmatimonadota > Gemmatimonadetes > Gemmatimonadales > Gemmatimonadaceae > SCN-70-22. Next base: position 1,089 of record JBDSVW010000299.1, read on the forward strand.
GTTTCTGCATGCGGAGAGCGGGAGGCGGGAAGTCAGGGAGAGGGATGCTGGCGCAGTGACCACGCCGCGCGCGCGCGCTGCAGCTGCTGCTTCATTTCGCTTGTGGCGTCTGCGTCTGACTCGAGCACATCGAGTCCTTCCAGCAGCCAGCGCGCGAGGCCGGGATTCCGTAGATGATAGAACACCTGCCGCCCCTCGCGACGCTCTTCGACCAGCCGGTGCGCCCGAAGCTGCCCGAGATGCTGGGACGTTCTCGAGTGCGAGATGCTGAGCATGCGACTGAGCGAGGCGACATCGAGTTCCGTATGTCCCAACTCCTCCACTATACGGAGTCGGGCAGGATGGGCCAGCACGGATAGGATCTCGGCCAGCCGCCGGCTGATGGCAACGCGATAGGGCATTGGCTCTCAAGATGAACATATGCGAATATTTGCATATGTCAGGTTGCCACATCTTACTCGCGTGGGGCCAGGAGGCGCAAGGAGGCGCAAGGGTGCGCAAGTCGCGCGCGGCGCTGGTGTGGCTGCGACACTCGGGTATGTTCCGTGCGTTGCGGCGGTCTCATCACCGGCTCTCCGTTGCCAGCCGTTGAATGCTGCGCGTCGACAGGGGCGTCGGCCTCTCCGGCCACCTCGTCGGCGCACCCACCCTTCCCCTATGCAATTCATGCATTTTTTAGCACCCCAGCGGTAACTCGATGGAGGAGCTTCGCAGGCTTTTCGCGTCCGAGCTGGGGTACGTGGTTCTGCTTTTTGCGCTCTTCGTCGTCCCTCGGGTCTTGCAGCGCTGGCGGCTGCCCACGGCGATCACGAGCTTCGCGCTCGGCGCTGCCGGCGGCATGGGATTCGGTCTCTTTCGCAGCGACCAGACCCTGCACCTCCTTGCCACGTTCGGCATCGTGGCGCTCTTCCTGTTCGCGGGTCTCGAGGTCGAGTTCCGGGAGCTGCGACGGAGTGCGCGTGTCATCGTGCAGCATCTGGTCGTGCGCTTCGCGCTCGTCTTCATCGTCGCCGTTGCGGGCACGTACATATTCGACCTGGGATTCCGGCAGGCCGCGCTCATGTCGCTCGCGCTGGTAATTCCCTCGACGGGTTTCATCCTTGATTCCCTGCCCTCGTTCGGGCTGACAAAGGAAGAGGCCTACTGGGTCAAGAGCAAGGCAATCGCCACCGAGATCCTGGCGCTCGGCGTGCTGTTCGTGGTCCTGCAGTCCACGAGCCTCGCCCGGCTCGGGTTGGCGTCGCTCGCGCTCATCGCGCTCATCGCGATCCTGCCGCCGATGTTTCGCCTCTTCGCCATCGGCGTCGTGCCGTGGGCCCCGAAGTCAGAGTTTGCCTTCCTTCTCATGATGGCGATCGTGGTCGCGTACGCCACGCGGCAGCTTGGCGTCTACTATCTCGTGGGGGCATTCCTCGTCGGCATTGCGGCCCGGCGCTTTCGTGAGGCCCTGCCGGCCGTGGCATCGGATCGCATGCTGCATGCGGTGGAGGTCTTCGCCTCCTTCTTCGCCCCGTTCTATTTCTTCGTGGCGGGTGCCGAACTTCGGACCGAGGATTTCACGGTCACGTCGGTGCTGCTGGGCCTGGCGATGACGGCACTCATCGTCCCGCTTCGACTGGGCGCCGTGGTCCTCCAGCGCCGCGCCGCGCTTGGCGAGGCGCCCGCCGACAGCCTGCGCGTCGCCGTCCCCATGCTGCCGACGCTCATCTTCACCCTCGTCATCGCGGGCATCCTTCGCGATCGCTTCGCCTTTCCCGCCACGCTCTTTGGTGCGCTCATCGTGTACGCGGTCATCAACACGACGGTGCCCGGGCTTCTGCTGCGCACCCCGCCCCCGCCGTATGACGCCCCCGAACTCAAGGACAGCGAACTCGTCGCGCCGGAAAAGACGGAGGAGTTCGCGAGAGAGGCGTGACGCGTTGCGTGCGCGCACCCGGCAGGGCACGCACAGCGGGGCGGCGACCAGGGTCTTCGGTCGCCGCCCCGCTGTACGCGTCACCCCGCTGACGCGGTCGGATCGCGGCGGTCACGAGGGCTGTGCCTTCGTCACGGCGCCCAGCAGAATGCGCGGGTCGAAAATGGGATCGGTGTACCACATCGGCGCCGGCATGCTGGTCGCCGGCTTGCCCGTCACCGCGCCATATACCTCGCGCTCGAAGTCGTGTGACACGACCTCAGACGTGAGCAGGGGCAAAGCCAGGAGGTTTGCCTTGGGCAACGTGCTCAGGATCAGGCGGTGGTTGGCCGGCTGCAGCGTGCCGAGTCCGATCGGCAGCAGCATGACGCCTGTCCTGTCCCGGGAGACGACCGCCAGGTAGCGCGGCTTCTTTTCCTTGACGTCGAGCATGATACGGTCGACGGTGCCGAGGCGGCTCCCGTCAGCGCGCAGCACTTCCCAGCCGCGGACATCGATCATCGGCGGTGCGAGCTTGAACCCCTTCATGTCGCGCCCCGCCAGCAGCGTGGAGGTCGCGGTCTTCGTGCTGCGCGGGGTGGTGCCGGTCGCTTTGGTCATCGGGGGGACTCCGGTTGCTGTGTTTTAGAGTCCGGATGCCGGTACTACGGCGCGCTTGGTCAGCGCTTCGGACTCAATCGCTTGTGCGGCAGGGAGGCGTCGGACCAGTGGGGAATGTCGCGCTTGATGCGCACTCCCAGGCGCTCGAGGTCCTCGAGGGATACGAGGGCCGCGACATCCTTGCCGTGCCGCTGCAGGATGATCCGGGCGCCGCCATAGGACACGGCATTCACCAGGTCTGCGAGTGCTTCTCGCGCGTCGGTCAAGGCGATGCGCGCCAGTGGTAGGGTCAACATGCCGCTCGCGTTCGGACGGTATCAGGCGCGCCGCGGTCGGCCGCCCGGGGGCCGGGCGTTGTGCCCGCCGCCTCTCGACACCGTGTCATTGTATAATACTAATAATCTATTCATTTTGTACATTTTGTCAATACCTCGCACTCCGTGGACGGTCACGGTCGGGGGGCGACGACCACGCCTGGAACGCCGAGGATTGCGGGGGGGGGCGCTATCGCGGCGTGACGCGGGCACGCACGCGCAACGTATCCGTCACGCCGTCGGCGACCACTTTCAGTTCGTGGGCGCCCGCCTCGCCAAGCGTCCAGAGGCGCGGTGCAACCTGGCCGCGCTCGTCGGTCACGAGCTCGGGAGGCTCCACGGTATCCCCGGCCCCGCTCAGGAAGCGCACCCGCACCGCCTCCACCGGATTGCCGAATCGATCCACCAGCCTGATCACCGGGGCCCGCGAGACCGCTGCCCCGCTCCGCACGCGCTGGTTGTCCCCCGACACCAGCCGCAGTTCCGTCGGCTGCCCGCCCGTCGTACGTACGGTGAGCTGGAAGGTCGTGTCAAACACTTCGAAGGCACGTACCCGGAGCGCATTCATTCCCGACGAGGTTCCCGTCCGCCACTTGGTCTGCACGATACCCGACGAGTCGCTCTCGATACGAGCCGGCACCACCGAGCCGCCTCCCGCTTCCACACTGAACGCGAAAATGGTGGACGACACGCCGT
>JBDSVW010000300.1:0-8566 GCA_039927015.1 Gemmatimonadaceae bacterium
CGGCGTTGCCGGGCAGCAGCGTCGTTGCGCTCGCCTCGCTGGAGGGCACGCTCTGCTGTGAGCCGCGGGTCGTGATGACGCGAAAGCGATAGAGCGTGTTCACCTTCAGTCCGCCGCGCGTGACGGCGACGTTGGACGGCGTCGCGGGCGCTGCGATCACGGTGTCCGCCGTGAAGGCGCCGCTGCTGCCTTCGGCTTGCTCGACCGTATAGCTGGCGTCCCCCGCGCCGCTCCTGAACGAGTACTGCACGGCGCTGGACGATTGCGCGGTGACGTTGAATCCCAGGATGGGATTGGGGATCGATGGGGATGTCGTGGAGTCGCTGCTGCAACCCGCCAGCAGCACGCCGGCGAGGGCGAGCGTGGCACCAACCGCGCGTCGCAAAATGCTCATGGAGATCCTCGAATCGTGATGGAGTGGACTCATTCCGTCTCTGAAGGTTCAGCGATCGTGAGGCAGGTGGCGCGAGTCGCCGGACCCGATTCCCGCCGCGAGAAGGAGAACAGGTGCGTGTCCTGCTTCGACCACGAACGGGTCACGGCCCTGTCACGCCGCGCGCGCACTCAAGGGCGATACTGGAAACCCATCTGGAACGTGCGGCCCGCGCGGTAGTATTCGCGTGTCACCGTGCCCTGCAGGGTTTCGTAGGGCGCGTCCATCAGGTTGCGACCGTCGGCCCGCAGCAGCAGTTGTCTCGTGAGGCCCCAACGGAGCGAGAGGTCCACGACGTTGCGCGGTTGGATCACGACATCCGGCAGCGGGGACTCTCCCGCGACGTCAATGCGCTCGCCCACGCGGTTGAAGAGCAGACTGGCGCTCGTGCCCCCGCTCCGTGTGGTCCAGGTGAGCCCGCCATTGAGCACGTACGGCGCCTGTCCGACCATGCGACGCTCCGCGTTCGTGAGGCTCGAGGCCGCGATGGAGGAGAGGTGGATGCGGCTCTCCATGGCCGTCAGGTTGCCAAAGACGGAAAGCGGAGAGAGCGAGCGGGCGAGAAATGCCAGGTCGCGGCGCACCTCGATCTCGACCCCGTAGTTCTCGGCCCGCGCCGCGTTGGCATAAAGCACCTGACGGGCACTGGACGACGCGCGATATACCCGCTCGATGGGATTCTCGAATCGCTTGGCGAAGAAGGCCACGCTCACCAGCTCACCGGCGTTGGGGTAGTACTCCCAGCGCACGTCCGCATTCGTGACGTTGGTGCGCTCCAGGTTCTCGTCGCCCTGCACGTCGTCGCCGCCCACCACGTCGCGGCTGATGATGGGCGACAGCTCGCGGTACTCGGGGCGCGCGAGAGTGCGCGTTCCCGACAGTCGAAGTTGCTGCGACTCGGTGAGCTTCACGTTCAGCGCCAGGGAGGGTAGCAGGTCTCCCCAGTTCTTTCGCGTGCTCACAGCACGCCCCAAACTGGACTGGGCATCCACCTGCAGGCGGTCCTGCTCGTAGCGCGCGCCGGTCACGAGGCGCACGCGCTCGCCGATGGGTACCTCGGCCATGAGGAATCCCGCACCGAGATTGTCGTTCGCGGTGTATGCACCGCCCTGGGAGAGCGGGCCGATGTCGAACACGTTTGACATGGGTGTGGAGAATCGGCCGTCGAAGAGAATCTCCGGCGGTAGTTCGCGAATCGCGTTCGGCAGGCTGCGCCCGTTGATGTTGTAGGCGCGGTTGTCCGCGACGCGACTCGTATTGCGCACCAGGCCGCCCACCTTGAGCGTCGTCTGGCGGCCCGGCCGGCCGAAGGAAACGGCGTAGCGCGCATTCGCCTCGCGATTCTCTTCCGAGAGATCCGAGAAGGTGCGCACGGCGCCGCCGTTGCCGCTGCCGAACCAGCGATACACACCCGCCGCGGATGGGGTGTCGCGCTCCAGCACCTGCACGAATTCCGACTTGTCCGGCTCGTTCCGCTCCACCCCGCTCAGCGTGGCGAACCACTCGAGACGATGGCGGTCGTTGAACTGGTGTTCACCCGCCAGCTGCCACGAACGTACCGCGCGCTCGACGTACTGCATGCGCGTGATCTTCGCCTCGCTCTGGTCGTTGGAGAAGATTCCGGTCTCCACCCGCGCCGTATTGTCGGCGGTGCGATTGTACAGTCCGTTGAGGGACACTCGCGTGCGGTCGCCCAGCATCGTGCTGAGATTCATCAGTCCTCCCCACAGCACGCTCTGGCGGGCGCTCTCTCCCGTGAAGCGGTCGATCTCGATCGTCGAGCCGCGCTCCGCGCCGCGATCGGCCAGGGCGCGCACCTGGTTGCGCTGGTTGTCGGTGCTGGAGGACAGTGTGCCCGATACCAGGTAACCCAACCGGTGGCCGAAGAGGATGGGATCGTTGCCGCCCAGTGACACCGATCCGTTCAGGGCCGGCGGCCCGGACCTCTCGGATGGCGACCACGAATTGCGGAACTGGCGCACGAGCAGGTTCTTGTCCGCCTGCGAGAGGTGCAGCTGCGTGAAGTTGCCGGCCTGTCGGAGGAGGGAGGGAAGCGCGCGGCCATTGTTCACCATCGCCAAGGCCTCGCCGCCGCTCGTGCCGGCCGCCAGCATCGACGTACCGGTGACGCCCGACTCGTATCCGCTGCCCACGTTCAGCACCATCGAGCGGCGCGCGGGAAACTCCCGCGTCTTGATGTCCACCAGCGCACCGGAGAAATCGCCCTGCTGATCGGGCGTGAAGGTCTTGATGGTCGTGACGCTCTGCAGCAGCCCGGCTGGAAAGAGATCGAGCGGGACCACGCGCTTCTCCGGCTCGGGGCTCGGCACGCGCGCGCCATTGAGCGAGCTGGTGGTGTAACGCTCGCCGAGTCCGCGGACGAAGATGTACTTGTCGTCCTGCACCGTCACGCCACTCACGCGCTGGACGGCCTGGGCGGCGTTGGCGTCCGGGCTCTTCGCAATCTGCTCGGCCGTCACGGCATTCACGACACCCGCCGCGGTGCGCTGGCGGTCGAGTGCCTCCGACACGCTGCCCCGTTCCGCCGACGCCGTCACCACCGCGGTGGCGAGACGCAGTGTGGCCGTGGACAGGGTGATGTTCTGCTCGAGTGCCGCACCTGCCTCCAGGAAGATCCCGGTGATCGACTTCGGTTCGTAACCGATGCGTCGCGCCATGAGGGTCACCGTGCCGGCAGGGACGCCCGGAATCGCGAAGCGACCATCGACCCCCGACTGCGTGCCCATCGTCGTGCCGACCACCTGGATGCCTACGCCGGGCAGACCCTCGCCGCTGGCCGCGTCCACGATGCGACCGACGATTCGGCCGGTGGCGTTGGGTGTGGTGCCCTGCGCGCGGGAAGAGGGGAACGCGACGAGCAGCAGGAAGAGTGGGGCGAACGCAGAGAGTCGTCGAAGTCGCATCGTATCCGAAAAGCGGGGAAGAACGCGCTCGGCCCTGTGCGGACGCCACGCGGCGGACCTCCCAACGATCCCTGCGTTCGGTACCAGAAGTACCACCAACTCGTGCCGACTGTGTAACGATGCCCGCGGCAATGCGTGACGTCGCGACGTGCCCCCGCGGTCCCCAGCGCTGAGCCGTCAGCCGTCCGCCAGCTGCAACTGCTGGGGAAAGATCGCCGTGACGGACGTGCCGCTGCCGGGCGTGCTCTCCGCGCGCACGCGACCGCCGTGCCCCTCCACCATGTGCCTCACGATCGCCAGCCCCAGGCCGGTGCCTCCTTCATTGCGCGATCGTGCCGCATCTATTCGGTAGAATCGCTCGAAGATGCGCGGCAGGTGCTCCGGGGCGATGCCGACGCCCGTATCTCGCACCCCGACCAGCACCGAGGCCGGTCCGGGTCGCGAGAAGATCGTGACGCGGCCGGCCGCGGTGTGCCGGAGGGCGTTGTCCACGAGGTTGGCGAGCACCTGTCGCAGCGCCGTCGGATCAGCGAACACGAGCTGACTGTCAGGCGCAATGTCGAGCGACAGCTCGATGCCCTTCGCGTCGGCGGCCGCGCTCGCGCCGGCAAAGATTTCGGCGGCCACGGCATCGATGTCCACGGCCGTGGGATTGGGGCGCCAGCCTCCGGACTCTATGCGCGACAGGTCGAGAAGATCGTCCACGATTCGTTGCATCCGGCGGGTGTTGGCGAGGATGGTCTCGATGAACCGTTTCCGCTCGTCGGCGCCGAGCTGCTCGTCCTGCAGCGTCTCCGCGTAGCCATTGACGACGGTGAGCGGGGTGCGCAGCTCGTGTGACACGTTTGCCACGAAGTCCCGGCGCACCGTCTCCAGGCGGCGAATGGGAGTCACGTCCAGGATGGCCACCACCGCACCGCCGCCCTCCAGCGGCCGGGCGGTGAGCGCCACCGAGCGCTGGTTGATCTCGGTCTCGAGCGCATCCGTCGATTCACCGGCCATGGCGGCCGAGAGCGCATCGCGCAGCACCCGGTCGCGTGGCAGCCGGTCTGCCGGCAGGGGCAAGGGCTCGCGCACGCCGAGTATGCGCCGCGCCCCGGAGTTCATGTGCACGACCTGCTGCCGTGCATCGAGCGCAATAACGCCCTCGTTGAGCGCCTCGGTGAGCGCGCGCAGCAGCGCATCGTCGGCTTCCAGCGCCTGCACGCGCGCGCTGAGCTGCTCGGCGAGCCGGTGGAAGGCGCTCGCCAATTCGCCCACTTCCCCCGGCGCCGTGAGCGAGGGCCGGCGCGTCAGGTCGCCAGCGGCAATCGCGCGTGCGTCGTCGCGCAGCTCCAGCACCGGCCGCGTGACCGAGCGGGCGAACAGCGCCGAGAGGATGAGCGCGGCCAAGGTCGCCAACAACGCCGCGGACAGCACGTCGGCCCGTGCGCCCCGCACCAGGGCGGAGTGCGCGGCGATGGGCGTCGACACCCGGGCCACGCCCAGCGGCACCTGTCGCGCCGCATAGAGTTCCTCGTCCCCCGCTGAGGCCGACCTGCGGATCGCGGTGCCGCGGCCATGCGTCAGGGCAGCGGCGATCTCCGGGCGCGAGCGGTGGTTCTCGAGAATGCCCAGTGCCGGCGGATCGAACTCGGAATCGCCCAGCACCGTGCCGTCGCTCCCCACCAGGGTGACCCGATGTCCCAACGCCCGGCCGGCGAGGTTGGCCAGGGAATCGGGATTCCCCCCCGAGCGCCACAGTTCGCCCACAAGCGCGGCCTCCCGCAGCAGCTCAGTCGCGGTGTCGTCACTCAGGCGCACACGCAGCCGGCGATCGAGCGAGGTCACCACCAGCATCACGAAGACGGTGATCACCAGAAGGGAGCCCGCGAGCAGGCGACGGGAGAGGCTCACGCACTCCGGGGCTGTGAGGCCTTCAGCCGATAGCCGAATCCGCGGACCGTCTCGATCAGTTCTCCCGCGGCCTCGAGCTTGGCGCGCAGCCGCTGCACGTGCATGTCCACGGTACGCGTCTGGATGTCGGGGGCGGCCTCCCACACCGCCTCGAGCAGGTGCGTGCGCGACTGCACGCGACCGCGGCGCTCCGCCAGCGTGAGCAGGAGCCGGTATTCCGTGGGGGTGAGGTCGAGGTCGCGCCCCTCCACCGAGACCCGCAGCGCGGCGCGGTCGATCGCGATGGGCCCGATGAGCAGCGTGGAGCCCGACGTGGTCCCTCCCTGCTGCACCCGCCGCAGGATGGCGCCCACGCGGAGCACAAGTTCCTGTGGTGAGAAGGGCTTGGTGATGTAGTCGTCGGCACCTAACGAGAGGCCCCGGATGCGATCCGGCTCTTCACGGCGCGCGGTGAGCATGAGGACGGCAATGTCGCGCGTGGCAGCCTCGCCGCGCAGCTGCTCCAGCACCTCGAAGCCCGACATACCCGGCAGCATGAGGTCGAGCACGAGGATTGCCGGCCGTTCCTGCTTCGCCAGCATCACGGCCTCCGATCCGGTCGTTGCAGTCGAGACGCGGTAGCCGGCCTTCACCAGGTGATAGGCCACGAGCGCGAGGATGTCGGGCTCGTCGTCGACCACCAGCACCCGCTCCCCGGGAGACGACTGGCTCATGCCGGTGCGCTCTCGAGACTGCGCTGGAGACGCGCCACGATCATCTCGGTCGCGATGGCATTATGGCCGCCACGCGGCACGATGACGTCGGCGTATCGCTTGCTGGGTTCCACGAACTGCAGATGCATCGGACGCACTGTGGTGAGGTATTGCTGCAGGATCTCGTCCAAGGGACGTCCGCGCTTCGCCATGTCGCGCTGGATGCGCCGGGCGAGCCGAATGTCGGCATCGGCATCCACGAACACCTTCACCGTCAGCATCTCCCGCACGCGGGCATCGACGAACAGCAGGATGCCGTCGACGACGATGACATCCGCCGGCGGAATCCGGCGCGTCTCGGGCGCGCGCAGGTGCGACACGAAATCATAGATCGGCTTCTCGATGCCGTGGCCGGCCCGGAGCTGCATCAGGTGTTCCACCAGCAGGTCGGTGTCGAACGCATCCGGATGATCCCAGTTGATCTGGCGCCGCTCCTCCAGGGACATCTCCGGATGGTGTTGATAGTACGCATCCATGTCGATGAAGGCGACCGACGCCTGCGAGAGTTGCTCGGCAACCCGACGCGCCACGGTGGACTTGCCGGAGCCCGTTCCGCCCGCGATGCCAAGGATCAGGGGCTTCACGCCCGTCGTCCTCGCCCGCGGTGCAGGAGTGCACGATCAACCCGAGTCGCACGAAATGACAGCGGTGGGAACGTCACGGTTTGGTATCGATGGTTGAAAGCGGAGGACACGCTGCCGCGAATGGGCGCGAGAGGCGCTCGAACAACTCCAAGCTTGCGATCGGTGTCAGCAACGTCAATCAACGCTGCGGTGGCTCCCCCGCGCGCGAGGAGGCCGCTAGCTTTTCACCATGCCACGAGCCAACGGCCTCGCCCTCATCGTCGCCCTCGCCGCCTGCGCCGGAGCAGGGCGGACGTCGAGTCCCCGCCCGACCCCCGGCGGGGCCGTGGGTGATTCGGTGCAGATCGTCATCGCCAGCACAACCGACGTGCACGGCCGCCTGCGCGGCTGGGACTACTATGCGGATGCCGAGGACTCCCTGCGAGGCCTCGCCCGCGCCGCCACCATCATCGACTCGGTGCGGCAGGTGCAGCCCGGGCGCGTGATCCTGGTCGATGCCGGCGACCTGTTGCAGGGCAACCCGCTGACCTTCGTCGCGGCACGGGTGGACTCGACGGCGGCACACCCCGTGGTCGCCGCCATGAACGCGCTGCAGTACGACGCCGCCGCGCTGGGCAATCACGAGTTCAACTATGGCCTCCCCACGCTCGAACGGGCGATCGGCGAGGCTCGCTTTCCCTTCCTCGCTGCGAATGCCTTCCTGGCCAACGGGAAGCGCGCCGCTCCCGCCTCGCGCATCGTCGAGCGCTCCGGGGTGCGCATCGGCATCGTCGGGGCCACGAATCCCGGCGTCGCGGTGTGGGACCGGGACAACGTGGCGGGGCGATGGACGTTTCGCGACATCGTGTCGTCGGTGCGCGACGAAGTGCGCGCGCTGGACGGGCGCGCGGACGCGATCGTGGTGGTGGTGCACTCGGGCCTCGGCGAGCCGTCGAGCTACGACACCGTCGGCACCGGCATGCCGAGCGAGAACGTCGGCGCCCGCATCGCGCGTGAGGTGCCGGGCGTCAACGTCGTCGTCCTCGGACACTCGCATCGTGAGCTGGCGGACTCGGTGATCAATGGCGTCACCATCGTGCAGGCGAGGAACTGGGCCACGTCGGTCTCGCTGGCCACCTTGCACCTGCGCCGCGCCGCGGACGGCTGGCACATTTCGGCCACGCGAGGCGCGCTGGTGCAGGCGGCGGGGCACGCCGAGAGTCCGGCCATTGTCGCGGCGACAGCGCGCGCCCACGACGCCACGGTCGCCTATGTGCGCCAGACGTTAGGCACGACGGCTCAGGCATGGCGGGCCGACTCGTCACGCGTCGCGGACGCGCCGATCATCGACTTCATGCTGGACGTCATGCGCCGCCAGTCGGGCGCGGACCTCGCCGCCACGGCGTCGTTCGACCTGGGGGCCGCGCTGCCAGCGGGGCCGATCACGGTGGCCCAGGTGGCGCGGCTCTATCCCTACGACAATACGCTGCGCGCCGTGCGCATCACCGGGCGCCAGTTGCGCGAGTACCTGGAGTACAGCGCGCGATACTATCGGACGTTCGGCACACCGGAGTGGGAGACATCGCCCACCGATCCACGGGTGCCCGGGTACAACTTCGATATCGTGGCTGGCGCGGACTACACGCTCGACCTCTCGCGGCCGCTGGGCCAGCGGGTGACACGACTCGAGGTGAAGGGCCGCCCCGTGGCCGACAGCGACACCTTCACGCTGGCGCTGAACAACTACCGGCAGACGGGCGGCGGCGGCTTCGCCATGCTGCGTGGCGCGCCGGTGGTCTATGACCATCAGGAAGAGATTCGCGACCTCCTGATAGCCGAAGTGCGCCGCCGCGGCGTGTTGCAGCCGGCGGACTTCTCCGTGCGGAACTGGCGGCTCGAGCCGGCCGCGGCGAGGGCCGCGGCGTACGCGGCAATGCACGCCTCCGCCTTCGACACACCTGGCGCCGTCGGCGCTGCTGCCCCGGCCCAGGGCCGGCG
>JBDSVW010000301.1:0-3570 GCA_039927015.1 Gemmatimonadaceae bacterium
CCACCGACGGCGCCACGCCGTGATCCGACGTGAGGGCGAAGACGATCGACGCCGAGTCCCGCATGCGGTACAGGGAATCGATGAACGCCCCCAGGTAACGGTCCACCCGCACGATCTGGTCGTGCAGCTCACGCGAGTCGGGCCCGTAGCGATGTCCCACGGCGTCGGTCGTGGAGAGCGAGACGGCGAGGAGATCGGTCCGACCGGGGCTGGCCCCCAGCTCCCGGGCCCGCACGCCGTCCAGTGCCAGCTGCAACGTGATCTCGTCCATCATTGGCGCCCCGGCGATGACCGCGCCCGCGGTGGCGGAATCCTCGGGAAAGAGATGGGGAAAGAGATAACCCTTGCCGAACGACTCGTAGGGCAGCGAGTCAGGCTCAGGATAGGAGGAAGCCGGCAGCAGCAAGTCCCACTGCTTTCCCGCATACGCCTGCGGAAGGCGCCGCGCGTTGAAGCGCTGCACCCAGCCCGGCAGGGTGTCACTGTAGTATCGGCTGGTGGTGAACATGCCGCTCGGCGCGAACCAGTACGCCTCGCCTTTCGCCCTGCCTAACGGCAGGATCGCGCCTCGATCCTTGCGCGAGACCGACACGGCACGACTCTGGGGGTCGGCGTATCGCAACCAGTCAGCGAGCGTCGTCCCGCGAAACCGGAACGGTGACGCCGGGTCTCCCGCAACGCCGATGAGCGGCGCCTGCGGATCCAGCACTCCGGCGTTGTTGGCCACGATTCCCGTCGAGCGCGGAAAGCGGCCGGACAAGGTGCTGGCGTGTCCCGGCGCGGTTTCCGTGATTCCGTGGTCGTGGAATGCGTTTGTGAAGATCGCGCCGCCGTTGAGCAGCCGGGCGAACCCTCCCGTGAACTGGGGGCGATAGAGCTCCAGGTACTCGGGTCGAAGCTGGTCCACCGTGATGAGCACCACCAACGACGGATGTCGGGGCGCCGTCGACTGCTGCGCGGGCAAGTGGCACGCCGAGAGTGCGAGCATCGCGGCGCCGAGTACGGCGGAAGGTCGGTTCATTGCCAGGAGTTGGTTGACGTGGCGGCAATTTAGCACGCCGGGGGGGCCTCGGCCTCCCCAAGAAGGCGTGGAGTGCCCGCCACATATGGAATTCTCATGCAGGGAGTCCCATCTGTATGACCTCGAATCTCGTCACCTGCAGCGGAGTGCTCCATGAAAAACCGGATCGCCCTTGCCATCGTCGTCGCCTCGTCGCTCGCTACCGCTCCGCTCGCCGCCCAGCGCATGGGCTCTTCCGGTCGTCCTGTCTCCATCATCTTCTCGGGTGGCGCAACGGTGCCCACTGGGAGCTTCAGCGACTATCACGATCTGGGGATACACGGCGACGTGTCCGTCCTGTTGAATCTCTTCGGCGCGGGAGTGCGGCTGCGCCCGGAGTTCACCTATGGCCGCTTTTCCGTCAAGGAGATCCGCACCGCAGTGGGCGGCGCGGGCTCGTCCGGAGGAGCATACGGCGGCGGCGAAGCCTCCACGCTGCTGTCAGCGCTCGGAAACATCGAGCTTCCGCTCGCCAGCGGACTTTACCTGCTGGCGGGAGTCGGTGTGGCGGGCGTGTCGAGCGACGTCACCGCGTCCACGACATCACTGAGTGAAACGACCCTGGCCTACAACGGTGGGGCCGGCCTGCGCTTTCGGCTCGGTGGCGTCTCCGGCTTCATCGAGGGACGCCTGGCGAACCTTGCCATCGACAAGGGGAAGGCGCTGTTCAAGGACGTGACCACGGTTCCGGTGACGTTCGGTCTCGTCTTCTGAAGACGCGACAGGGGGCGCTGCAGGTGCGGCGCCCCCTCTCGAACACCGCGCTTCGGCGTCAGCCCGCGAGCAGCGTCTCCTCGAGAATTGCGAGTCCGCGGGCGAGATCGGCCTTCGTGATGACGAGGGGAGGCAGCATGCGCACGGTATGCTCGCCCGACGTCACGAGGAGGAGACCAGCCTCTCGCGCGCGGGCGATGATGTCGGCAGCGGGCTCCATCACATCGATGCCCCACATCAGCCCCGCACCACGAATGGCGCGAATGCGCTGCGTGCGCGTGGCCATCTCCCGCAGCTCATTGGAGAACCACTCCCCCACTTCTCGCACGTGTGCCAGCAGCGACGGATCGGAGAGTCGCTCGAGCACGTGGAGCGCGACCGATGCCACGAAGGGTCCGCCGCCGAACGTGGTACCGTGGTCGCCCGGCTGCATCGCCGACGCGATTTCCTCGGTGGCGAGCACCGCGCCCATCGGCAATCCGCCGGCGATGGGCTTGGCCAGGGTCAGCAGGTCTGGCGTCACGCCCAATCCCTCGTAGGCGAAAAGGTGTCCGGTGCGTCCCATCCCGCACTGAATCTCGTCGAAGATCAGCGCGATCTTCCGCTCACGCGTCATGGCGCGCGCCGCGCGCACGAACTCCGGGTCGAGCACCCGCACTCTGCCCTCGCCCTGAATCGGCTCGAGCACGAGTGCTGCCGTCGTCTCGCTGCTGAGGTTGATGTCGAGATCGGTAATGTCGCGCTCCAGGATCGACACCCCGCCAGCCAGCGGACGGAAGGGCATCCGATAGCTGGGGCGATCGGTGGCCGCCACCGAGGCGAAGAGTCGCCCATGAAACGCGCCGCGCAGCGAATAGATCTCGTGCTTCGCGGGGCCACCAACCGCGCGTGCCCAGCGGCGAGCGAATTTGAAGGCTCCCTCGTTCGCTTCCGCCCCCGAATTGCAGAAGAAGACGCGATCGGCGAAGGACGAGGCAACGAAACGGTCCGCCAGCTGCTCGCCCGGTGACGTGCGAAAGAGGTTCGAGACGTGCACCAGCCCATCGGCCGCGCGTCGCAGCGCCTCCACCAATCCCGCATCGCCGTAGCCGAGTGCGTTTACCGCTATGCCGCTCGTGAAGTCGAGATAGCGACGTCCGTCGGCGTCGATGAGATGGACGCCTTCACCACGGACGAGCTCCATCGGCGCCCTCTTGTAGAGCGGGAGCAGCGCTTCGGTGAGGGGCGTTGGTTCGGTCATGGTGGGCATGGCGGTCGGGACGAGAAGACGAGAAGACGGGAGTCAGGATGGGGGGGGGTGCAGCACGGCATCCAGGCGCACGGTGGTACCGGCGTCGTCGACCGTGATCGCACCCAGGTTGCCTATGCGAACCCTGGCCACTCCCCCGTCGAGGGCTCGGCGGGCCGATTCCAGCTTGGCGATCATGCCCCCCTTGGCGGCGCCGCTCGACAGGAGCGTCTGCGTGCCTTCCTCATCCAGAAAAGGAATCAGCTCGCCCTGCGCGTCGAGCACTCCGGCCACGTCGGCCACCAGCAACAGTTCGCTCGCGCCTAACGCGCCGGCGATGGCCGCGGCGGCATCGTCGCCGTTCACGTTGCACCCCTCGCCATTGGCAAATCGACCGAGCGGCGAGACCACCGGCACGAAGCCGCCCTCGAAGAGCGCCATCAGCATCGCGGGGTCCACGCTCTCGGGCACGCCCACGGCGCCCAGTTCTCCGCGTCCGAAGCGGCCGCACGTGAGCAGGTTGCCGTCCTCGCCCGACACCCCCACGGCGGGTACGCCGGCCTGCTGG
>JBDSVW010000302.1:0-9527 GCA_039927015.1 Gemmatimonadaceae bacterium
GCGCTGCGGTCCTCGGCGATGTACAGGCGCGACTTGCCGAGCGTGCGGAGTTCAATGGCGTGCTGCTGCGCCAGGGATTGGCCGAACTGCGCACCGATGGGGGTGGCTTCGTTCGGCGCGAGGCCACCAGCGCGGGGGCGGCTGGATCGGCACACATCCAGGCCTCGCTCGGTGCACTCTCCACCATCGGGGTGCGCGTGCTCGATGGTCGCCCGCTCGAGGCGAGCGATGACGCGTCGCGCGCGCCGGTGGCGCTGATCAGCCGCGCGCTCGCCACCCGATACTGGGGGAGGCGCTCCCCGGTGGGCGAGCAGCTGCGGCTGACGGGGGTGGGTGACACGACGTCGTGGCGCACCATCGTCGGCGTGGTGAGTGACGTTCCCTACGGCGATCCCCTCTCCCGCGATCGAAGCCCCGAGGCGATCTACCTTCCGCTGCTGCAGTCGGGCGCCGACGTCGCCACCGTGCTCGTGCGCTACCGGTCGAGCGAGATCGCGGGGCGCGAGGCGCTGTATCAGGCCATCACTCAGCTGGATCCGCTGCTCATCCCGGATAGCGTGCAACCGTACGCGGAGGTCCTGCGGAAGGTCAGCCTCATCACCGTGTCCGTGGTGCGACTCTTCGCTGCCTGCTTCGCCTTCGCGTTGCTGCTCGCGGTGGCGGGGGCCTATGGTCTCATGGCTCGCGCGGTGGTGCTTCGGCGGCGGGAAGTCGGCGTGCGCCGCGCATTGGGCGCGTCCGACGGCAACCTGACACGGCTCCTGCTCGCGCGCGGCGGACGGCAACTGGGAGCCGGCGCCCTGCTCGCCATGCCGTTGCTGCTGGCCACGGGCGCCGGCTTCATGCACTTCTTCCCGGTCGAGCCGTGGCTCGCGGTGCTCGCCGGGATTGGGGTGACGCTCAGCATCGTGGGCATCGTGCTCGCCGCGTCGTGGCTGCCGACGCGGCAGGTGCTGCGCGTTTCACCGCGCGAGGCGCTGTGGAGCGACTAGAGAGCGACTAGAGAGCGACTAGGGAGCGGGCGGTGCGCTCACCGCCCTAGCCAGTAGCTCACCTTCACGAGGAAGACATTGCGCGCGGGGTCGCGCACGGTGCGGCCCACGTCGAACGTGGCGCCGAGGTCGGCGGTGGCGTCGAAGCCCGAGCGCTGCTGCTGCCAAACGAGGAAGAGCGCCGAGCCCGGGCGATACTCCCAGCGCAGCACCGCGTTGCCGCGCAGCGAACGCACGAGGAAATCCTGCTCGGCGAAGGTGAACGACGGCACGGCGCCGCCGCCGTCAGGATCCACGACCACGAGGCTTCCATCCGGTCCCGAGCGGCGGGCGATTGTTCCACGGTCCCGCCCGTAGACGTCGAAATCGAAATCCCCCGGCGAGGTGAATTCCTTGAAGCGCCGGAAGATGCCGGAGGACACGAACGGCTGGGCCCACAGCTGCAACGACAGTCGCGGCGAGAAGGTCCACTCGGCGCGCGACTCGATGGAGAGTTCGCTTTGGTCGATGTCGCCGAAGATCCAGCGCCGGCCGAACGTGGCGGTGGCCCACGGATCGTTGACGGCGGTCACGTACTGATCCACGTCATACTGCCGCACATACTGCGGCGCGAGGCGAAAACGCAATGCGCTGCTCGGACGCAGGTTCACGCCGATGCTCGTGGTGTGCCGCCATTCGCCGGCGGCGTTGCCGTTGAACTCGTGGTTGAGGTGGCCGACGACAGCGCGGCGCGTATCGGTATCGATCCCGATGTGGCTCTGCCACTCCGCGGGCCGGCGGGTGAGCGGGCCGCCGCGCAGCAGCCGGTCATCCGCTGTTTCCGGCTGCAGGAAGCCCCAGAAGCTGTATTTCCAGAAGGAATTGAACTGGCCCGAGGTGAGCAGCGATGCGCGTTGCTCCACGATGTCGCCGCCGAAGTTTGCCGCGGTCGTGAAGTAGAGGCTTGCTTCATAGCCACGCATCAGGCGGCCGATATCCGTTTCCCTGTACTGCAGGGCAGTGGAGAGCGACCGGAAGTCCGCCCGGTTCTGGAAACCGAGGTCATTCACCTCGTACCCCGGCGACGTTTCGTCGTAGGTCATCGACCCCAGCCAGTGCTCGCCGCCGGTGCGGGCAACCGAGAGGGTGCCGAAGTAGCCGCCTAACGACGTGGCCGCCGTGTCCAGCGAGAGGTAGTCGGCGTCCGGGCGCTGCATGGCGCGGATGGGAGAGCGCTGCAGGCCGGCCATCGCGCGCTGGTCGCCGCTCACGCGGCTTCCCGCCAGAAACCCGCTCACCGCCCACGTGCGCTGACCCCATCGGTGCTCGAAGTCCAGCCCCGAAACCAGAGCGTCGCGCACGAAGAGCGGCGCGAGGTCGGGCTCGCCGAGGTCGCGGCGCACGCCGGTCATCACGCCGCCGATGACCGTGTTGCCCTGCCGGTAGTCCTGGCGCAGCCTCGTTACAAGAAACTGGGTGCGGGGCTCGACCACGGCGGCCCCCCGCGTACCGTCCGGGAGCGCGAACTGCCCCGACTCCTCGCGCGTGACGGCACCCAGCAGGCCTAACGACAGACCGCCATTCGTCTTGCCGGACACCTTGGCGGCCGCGATGATGTCGGACTGCACAGGTACATCGGTGAACGCGGCGCCGAGGGAGGAGAGCGAGCGGCGCGGCGCGCGCCCGATGCGACGCGTGTAGAAGAAGGTGCTGGGGTTGTTGTCGTTGAGCGTGACCGTCTTGCCGAAGCGGAAGATGTCCACGCCTTCGAGGAAAAAGGGGCGCCGCTCGGGAAAGAAGGTCTCGAACGCGGTGAGGTTCACGACGGCCGGATCGGCCTCGACCTGCCCGAAGTCGGGGCGGACCGTCGCGGTGAGCGTCAGGCCAGCCGGCAATCCGTAGCGCACGTCGGCGCCCACGCGGCCCGTGGTGGCCGTGGACTCGTAGAAGGGGTTGCCCGCGTCCGCCGGCGCGCGCGTCACCTGCGACGACACGTATGGCAGGATCTCGAGCCGGCGCGGCGCCACGAGCGAGTCGAGCCCCACCAGGTCGCCATACCGCGACACGACCCCCGGCTGCTGTGGAGGCATGGGGGACCAGACCGAAGTCTCCTGGTTGCGGGCCAGCACGCGTCCGAACTGAATGCCCCACTTCGTGGCTCCCGCACCCCCCTCGCCAACGGAGAAGCGAAGCTGGGAGAGTGGAATGCGCACCTCGGCCGTCCAGCCCGCCGAGTCGATACGCACCTCGCTCGCCCACACTGCATCCCATCCGGCGTCGTTCTCGTTGTCGTTGAAGCGGAACTCGTCACGCTGCAGTCCGCGCGGAGAAATGGCGAAGATGAATGCCGTACGGCGGTCGAGATACGAGTCGATCCCGATGCGGATCCAGTCGGAATAGATGTCGTCCGCGTCGCGACGGGCAATCTGGCGTGCGATGGAGTCGGGGTGCGCGTCGAACGCCCGCGCGCCGATGTACAGCGCGTCGCGATCATACAGCACCCGTACCTCGGTGGGCTGCGAGCCCGGGGCGCCGGCATTGGGTCGCGCCTGCGTGAATTCCTTCGCTGCCACGGCGCGCTGCCAGTCGGCCTCATCGAGCCGGCCGTCGATACGGATGGGGCCTGACAGGTAGACGGCGCGGAGTGTGGGACGGGCGAGCGAATCAGGACGTTGGGCGGCGGCGGTACTGACGGCGCAAACCAGTGCGAGGCCCGCCGACAGCAGGTGGCGGCGGGTCGAATACTTCAGCATGCAGTGTTCCGGAGTAGTGAAGGGTGCCGTTCAGTTACGCAGGGGCCGGCGCGGGGGTTGGATGCCAGCGGAGTGCCAGTCGCGCGAACGACGCTGGGACCGCTCGCTACATCACAGGTCGTCGCGGTCCGCTGCCGGAAGGGTAAAGTAGAAGGTGCTGCCCTCACCGGGAGTGGACGCGAGCCACACCTGCCCACCGTGTCGCTCAATCAGGCGCTTCACGATGGTAAGGCCCGCACCCGTGCCCCCGTCGACCTCGTCCCGGCCGTGCAGCCGGCGGAACATCGCGAACACCCGCTCGGCGTGCTTCGGCTCGATACCAATGCCATTGCCCCGCACGAAAAAGATCGTGTACGCTTCTGTGCGTGGCGGGGCGTCGTGGAACCGCGGAGCTTCGTCAGGTGCGCGATATCCCACGTCGACGTCTTTCACCTCGCGCGTGTTGTATTGCAATGCATTCGTGAGAAGGTTGAGCAATACCTCGCGCACCAGCGCGCGAGAGCCATCCTTCGATGCGAGCCCGTCGTGCCTCCACCGGTGCGTAAACACCGCGAAATCCAATGAGGCAACGGTGGTAGTGGGACAGCGTGAGCCGGGGCGACATGAGGGCAAGGGCGTGCTCGATGGTGTTGTGCTCGGTCTGCGTGTCGTGCCGCAGGCGCTGAAGCAACGAGCGCTCAAGAGAGGCTGCGCCAGTCGCCCGCATTCGGTTCCGCTCCTCCTCTGCAAGGGTGGACGCGGGAGGTCACCCGTCATAGGAGTGATAGGAACAACGCGTCTAACTCGCACGTGGCGACCGCGGCGCTGCTCCCACGGCTATTGTCACCGACAGTCGGTAGAACGGGCGGCATCGCGAACCGTTGTGCGAATCGAAGGGCGGGAAAGACGCGCCCCACAACGGGTGGCGACCTCATGGCGGCCGCCACCAGCCATGCAGCTTACCGGCTCACCAAGCGGCGAGAGTAATCGGTGTTTTCCGAGTCCGGTATCGCCGGCGACTGCAGCAGTGCCCTCACGCGGGCGATGCGCGGAGCCAGGAGTTCCGCGCGTTTGAGCTGCTGGTAGTACACCGCCGCCGCGAAAATCGCGAGCAGTTCCAGGGAAGGATCACCGTACTTCTCCGCCGCCAACGCGAGCTCGTCGAGCGTCGCCGCGGCGCCCGCGATGTCGTTTCCGACGAGGTAGCAATGGGCGAGGTTCCAGAGCGCGATGCGTTCGTACTGTTCCGCCTCCCGCAGTCGCCTGATGAGGTGGCGGTACAAACCCCGTGCCTCCCGCAGGCGTCCGGCGAACATCGAGGCGTCGGCGCGTGCGAGAGTGGACTGGATGTAGGCGGAATCGGGGGGATCCGCGCGTCCCTCGGTGGCGGGAGTTGCAGCTGTGTCCATCGCGCCCGCGGCCGAGGAGGCTAGCGCGACAAGGGCGAGGGTGAGAAGGCGAGTGGGCGACGACATAGAGGTATCCTCCGGAAGCGTGGGGCCAACCTATCGAGTGCAGGGAGCGTGGCACGCGAGGGCGCCGCACTTCCCGAAGCGTCAGACATCGTCGCGCATGCCATGGGGAGGACCCTCGTGATGAGGGGCCACTGCGAGGGGCCGGAAGGCGCGCGTGCGGGGCCGGCATCCGGTCGGGTCTGGCGCCCTCGGCCACCGTCGGCTACGATGCGGGGAAACTCGCCCACCCGGGGAGCGAGCGCGTCGTCAGGCACCGCGGGCACCTGGCGGAGTGCACCGGGATTGTAGCTGACGACCATCCCCGATGGAGGCGCGCGCCGCAGACCCCATCGCCACGGGAGGTATCGCATGGCCGACCTCGGCAAGGCCGCTGCCACGCAGCTCGCAAACATCGAAAGGCGCACGGGCAAGCCACTCGCGGCGCTGGCCGCGATCGTGAACGGCAGCGGACTGGCCAAGCACGGCGAAATGGTCGCGATGCTCAAGTCGACGCTCGGCATGGGCCATGGCGATGCCAACACCCTGGTGCACATCGTGCGGAAGTCAGGCGGGCAGGGCGCTGCCGCGGCGGCCGGCGGCTCGGGCGCCGAGGTGCTCGACCAGCTGTACTCCGGCCCCAAGGAAGCGTTGCGGCCTATTCATGACAAACTCCTGCGAGCGATGCGGAAATTCGGCGACTTCGAGGAGGCGCCGAAGAAGTCCTATGTGAGCTATCGTCGCAAGAAACAATTTGCCATGATCGGGCCGGCCACCAAGACACAGGTCGAGGTGGGGCTGAACATGAAGGACGTTGCCGCCACCGATCGGCTGACGGCATTGCCCGCCGGCCAGATGTGCAATTACAAGGTGAGGATTGCCGGCGTCTCCGAAGTGGATGCTGAGCTGATCCGCTGGATCGAGACGGCGTACAAATCAGCCGGATAGGGGCGCTCGCGCGGCGCCTCTCCCGGGCGTCACTTGATGAGCTTCACCGGGTTCATGGTGCGCACGGGCGAGACGTAGGCGCTCACCAGGCTCTCATGCCCCTCTGGGCCGACCGCCGCCACGCCGAACACGTAGTCGTCGATGGAGACATCGGGCATGATGTGCTGCTGCACGTTCCCCACCGTGAGGGAATGCGTCCAGTCATTGGACCACGCGTCACGCCAGTAGATGCGGTAGTTCGCCGCGCCAGGCGAAGCGCTCCATTGGAGATTCGCGTCATAGCCCGCCGGCGCGCGCGAGATCATCGGCTGCCCCCGGTCGCTCACTACCTTTGGCGCGGCCGGTGCGAGGGCGACCGAGGCGACACCCGCGGCGTTCACCCGGGCATTCTGCGCGAGGTACCTGAAATCCATGCCCTCCAGCTTGTCCTCGCCGGAGTGCTGGCGGGCGTAGTTCTCGTTTGCCTCGCGAAAGACGATGGCGGGGAAATCGTTCGCAGTGAACGATGAATGGTCGCTGCCCCGGCCGAACCGGTCCTCGCGCGCCATCAGGCGAAGCATGTGCGACGGCACGTAGGTGGCCGCCGCCTGTACGACGTAGCGGGCCAGGGAGCGGGACATGGAATCCTCGGGACCCAGCGAGTAGACCTTCACGCTTTCGCCATCGAGGAGACCGCTCCCACCCAGGCTGTTGCCTACGATGTCGTTGTTGAAGTTGGCCTCGACGATGCCGCCGGCTGCCGCGAGCGCCTGCGCGTGCGCCATGGAGCCTATGAGACCTTGCTCCTCGCCGGCCCAGGTGATGAAGACGAGGGTGGCATCGAAGTCGATGCCGCTCTGGGAAAGAATGCGCGCCAGTTCCATTGTGAGCGCCGTGCCGCTTCCATCGTCGTTGGCGCCGGGCGCGTCGACATTGAAGTCGGGTTCCGCCACTCCGCCTGACGCCGACGAGGCCGCCGCCATCGCGGCGCGCAGGTTCACGGTGTCATAGTGGCCACTCACGTACACGCGGCGCGGGGACCGGCCCGGCAGCACCGCCATCACGTTCACGAGATCCACGTCGCGCGTGATGCGTCCCTGTCGGGCGACGGCATGACGATCATAAGAAACCTGCAGGCGGGGAGAATAGCCCCTGAACTGCCCGGCGATCCAACGCCGCGCGGCCCCGATGCCGCGCGAGGTCGAGACGGTGTCGGACAGCGTGTGTCGCGTGCCGAATGCCTCGAGTCGTGTCACGATCTGCTGCAGCCGCTGCGGCGATACCGCCGCAACGAGCTGCTCGATGCGTCGGTCGGCGTCACGCGACAGCGTGCCCTGAGCCGACAGGTTCGTGGTCACGATGACAAGGAGAGCCGGCAGGAGGAGGCGCATGGAGTTCATCGAGATGCGAATGGAGTGACAGAGGGGGGCATTGCATGAACGCGCCATCGCGGGGCAACGCTGAAGCGTGCCTTCTGCGAGAGCGCCACTGTGAATCCGCCGTGCTTACGGTGTGGGCAGCTCAATCAGCACGACAGCCGAGTTCTCCCGCACGCGCTCGTCGGCCGACTTGTCGCCCTCGGGTGCGCTGTCGAAGCGCGCGAGCGACTCCCTGGGCCGCGGCCGGCCCAGCCGGCGGCGTGCGTCGGTGATTCGGTCGAGCAGCCCGATCGGGATGAGCTCAGGGTCATGTGGCCTCTGACGCTGTTCTCTGCGAGCGCGTCATTCCGGTCGGGCCTCACTCTGCGCGCAATGTCACCACGGGATCGACGCTGGCCGCGCGGCGCGCCGGAATCCAGCTTGCCGCCACCGCCACGATGGTGAGCGCGATGGCCACGGCGCCCAGCATCAGCGGATCTGAGGGCGCCACACCATATAGTACGCCGCGCAGGAAGCGCCCAAGCGCGAGCGCGCCCACCGCACCGATCGTCACGCCGGCCAGCGCAAGCGCCAGCCCGTGCCGAATAATCATGCGCAGCACGTCGAGCCGTCGAGCGCCGAGGGCAAGCCGCACACCGATCTCCCGCTGCCGGTGGCTGACGAGGAACGCGAGCACGCCGTAGAGCCCGAGGGCACCGAGCGTGAGTCCCATCACGCCGAACGCCGCAAGAAGCACCGTCAGTAATCGCGGCCGCGCGAGCGCATCATGCAACACATCGTCGAAAGTGAAGACCGCGGTGATGGGCTGCAGTCGGTCCACGGACCAGATGGCTTCACGGATCGAGCGCGTCATGGCCAGCGGTTCACCGCGCGTGCGCACCATAAGGTTCATGCGCACGCGTCCATTCTGCATCTCGTGCACGTACATCGTGGGCACGGCAGGGATCGCCATGTCCGCCTGTCGGACGTCGCCCACCACCCCCACGATCTCGGCGCGTTGAGCGCCGCCTAACAAGATCGACTCGCCCGCCGCGCGTTGCCCCGGAAACCACGCCTTGACGAAGGCCTCATTCACGATCACCACCGGCGGGGTGCTGTCGGTGTCAGTGAGCGCGAACTCCCGTCCCGCCACCAGCGGCGTGCCGATCGCGCGGAAGAAACCCTCGCTCACGTGCAGCAACGAGGCAAGCGGCGGCTCCTCGCCCGCCGGCACCACCATTCCGGGCAGACGGAAACCCACGCGCTCCCCGGTCCCGCGCAGGGGCGCATCCTTGATGGCCCCCGCGGCCTCGACGCCAGGTAGCGCACGCACACGATCCAGGATCTCCTGATACTGCAGGCGGTAGTTGGCGTGCCGCTCCGAGCTGAGCGTGAAGTTGAACCCGACGAGACGCTCCGTGCGGAAACCCGGATCGGCCTGCAGGAGCCGCGTGAAGCTGCGCGTCATCAGGGCACCGCCCGCGACGAGAACCATCGCCATTGACACCTCGGCGATCACGAGGCCGTGCCGCAGGCGGTGGCTGGCACTGCCCGCGCCGCTCCGTCCGCCGGCGCGCAGCGCGCCCTGGACGTCGCCGCTCGCGCCGCGCAGCGCCGGCACGACCCCGAACAGGAGGCCCGTCAGCAGGGTGACGCCGAGCGCGAAGAGCATCACCGTCCCATCGAGTTGCACTTCCGCGCCCCGCGGCATCTGTCCGGCACTCAGCGTGAGCAGCAGTCGCCGCCCCAGCGCGGCGAAGCCCACACCGGCCGCGCCGCCAATGAGCGCGAGCAGGAGACTCTCCGTTAGCAGCTGCCGCACGACGCGTCCCCGTGCCGCGCCGAGCGCGATGCGGACCGCCATCTCGCGTTCCCGCACGGATGCGCGGGCCAGGAGCAGCGACGCGACGTTGACACAGGAGATGAGCAGGACGAACGCTACCGCACCGAACAGGACGAACAGCGCCGTGCGCACATCGCCCGTCATCGCCTCGCGCAGGAGCTGCACCGTCGCACCGCTCCACGCCGCATCCTCGGGATACGTGGCGGCCAAGCGCTTGGTGATGGCGTGCATCTCATTCGTCAGTT
>JBDSVW010000303.1:0-2675 GCA_039927015.1 Gemmatimonadaceae bacterium
CGCGCAGCACGTGCTGCGCGCGGTCGGATACTGTCGTCATTCGCTGCCCTCCCCCTCTCCCCCTTCGTTCCCTCCGACATCATCAGCCTCGATGCGGCGATGTCCGCGCATGATCTGGTAGACGTCGAGCGCTCCGGCATGACGGCGCGCCCACTCGGCGCGCGGGGAATTCTTCAGCCGCTCATCCCTGCCCACCGTCACGCGGCAGATGGCTGCGTAGTCACAGAACCTGCAGTCGCTGGCATCGGTCGTCGCGATGAACGAGCCCGCGCGTACCTGCTGCAGCATCTCGTCGATGACGGTACGCGCCTCATCCAGTTCTGCGGCCTCATACGCCACGATCTCGTTCTTCCCTCTATCGGTGGGGAAGCGATACTCGAAGCGCGACACGTGCGCACCCAGCACCGTCTCGATCGCCGCGGCATACAGCGCGGGTTGCAACCGCCGGCCGCCGGCGAAGGGCACATCGTTCTTCCGGCGCGTGAAGCGGGTGGAACTGCCGGTCTTGTAATCCACCACGCGCAGTGACCCATCGGGGAGCACATCCACGCGGTCTGCCTTCCCCTTGATGGAGATCGAACGTCCCCCGGGCAGCGTATACGTGGCCTGGGGCGCATCCAGCCCGAACCCCACCTCGAACTCGCGCCATTCCCCGCGGTCGCCGCTCTCCACGCGCTCGCGCTCCATGGCGACGAAGGCGATCGCCGCGCGCAAGAGTTCGTGCGACTCGCTCGCGAAGACCGTCTCGCTGGGCGGAGGTTCGTTCACCTTCCACTCGGCGATCACCTCCGAGGCGATGGCGCGCATGTCACTGCGCGCGGCCTCTCCCGTCAGCTCCTGCTGGCGGCCCCGGTACGCGATGGTGAAGCGTTCGTACACCTCGTGCAACAGCGACCCGCGCTGCGCGGCATCGAGCCATGACGCCGGGTCGTACGACGGGTCCTGCGGTGGCAGGAGCATCATGCCGTAGTGATACATCCACGCCATCGGGCAGGCGGCCAGCAACTCGAGCGACGACGGAGAGATGGGACGTTCGGGGTGCGCGGCCGGATCGAGCAAGGGACCCGCGTCGGGCACGAGGCCGTGGTAGGCCGTCACCTCGCTCGCCTCGCGCGCGGCAGCGCCGCGCAGGCCGGCGTCGAGCAACGGATGCCCTGCCCGAACGAGCGCGTCGCCATCGAGCAGCAGCGGCCCGTCGGCCAGCGTGCGAAACCAGACGTCGCGCGCATCCAGAGGACGCGAAAGCCCGGTGGATTCCGCAGGGACGGCGCTCACCGGCGGCTGCAACGCCTTGCGCAGGTCGTCAAACGACAGGGACTCAGCGCCCTTCAGCAGGCGCCACTGGTGCAGCAGAAGCGACGACGGCCCGGCGGCACGACCATCGAGCGAGCCGCTGGTGGCGAAGGAAAGCGTGACCTTGCCGCGCAGTGCGCCGAGTGCCGCGTCGAGCCGCGCCGCTGTCTCCGCACGGCGATCGGCCGTGGTCGCCAGCGCATCGGGTGCGATGTCGCGCCGCACCTTGTCGGGCAGCAGGGGATCCTGCCGCACGGGTCCACTCGTGCGGTCGGCATCGAGTCCGACCACGAACGTGCGCTGGCGCCCCGTGGCGCCGGCGTGCCGCACGTCCGTGAGGTGCAACATGCCGCCGGCCGACATCCATGGATTGCGTTCCCCGGCGTTCGCCGGCCAGGCACGGAGGTCGGCCAGCGCATCGCGCAGCGTGGCGAGCGCGGTGCCGAACGTGGTCGTCTCGTGGCCCACTTCCACCAGCTCGTCGAGCCGCGCTGCAAGCCGCGGCGCCGCCGTCTGCTCCACCTGCCCGTGCTTCGGCACCAGTTCCAGCCAGCGGCGCGTCGCCAGCGCGAGCGTGGATGCGCTGACGCGCACGACGTCGTGGCTGCCACGTTCTGGAACGATCGGCAGGAGCTTGAGCAGCTCGTGCAGCAAGCCAGCAAGCGCTGCGAGACTGCGCTCCCTCGACGCGCGGCGCGTCGCGAACTCCTCGGTTTCCTCCTCTTCACGCGCCACGACGGTTGCCAGCACCTCGCCCGACTCCAGCCGCGCCAAGGCCGCCTCATAGCGCTCCCGACCCCAACCGATGCGCAGGGCGCGCAGCTCGCGGGCCAGCGCGGTGGATGCCACGGCGCTGTTCGGCGACTGGAGCTCCCCCGCCTCCAGCGCCTGTCGCAGAACGTCGGCCGGCAGCCCGCCGTCGAGCCACGCCAGCCAGCGCTCGAGCGCACGCCCCAGGCGCGTGCGCACGAAGGGCACGCCATTCAGCAGGGAGACGTTCATGACGAGCGACTGCGCCAGCGCATCGAGCGCCACCCCGTACGTATCCATGTCGGTCGTGACGATCTCGACCTCGTCCCACCGCAGCCCCTCGGCCATCACGCGCCGGCACACCTCACGCACTTCGTCGGAGGGTGTGGCGGCAGCGAAGAGGTCGATGGCGATCGAGTCGTTAGGCAGGGGATCGTCGGGCAAGGTTATCGCGCCGAACTCCTGGATCTTGCCGATCAGCTCGCCCGGGAGGCCACGCGCTGTGAGCATGGGAACGATCGTGACCACGCCATCGAGCACGAACGGGGCTTCCGTGTCGAAGACTTCGAGCGCGACGCGGAACAGGGTGGCCGAATCTGCCAGCTTCCCGGCCAGCAGGAGCTGTTCGTACG
>JBDSVW010000304.1:0-7912 GCA_039927015.1 Gemmatimonadaceae bacterium
TGGTCGAGTTCGAGCTCATGACGTGGCCCGAGGTAAAGCAGGCGCTCGCCGACGGCAAGACGACCGCGCTTTTCTACACCGGCGGCACCGAGCAACGCGGACCGCAGAACGCCAATGGGGGGCACAATCTCATGGCCAGAGCGGCGGTGAAGGCTATCGCGCTCAAGCTCGGCAACGCCATCGCCATGCCCGTGCTGCCGTTCACGCCGAACAACGCCAGCGCCGCGCTGCCCGGCACCATCGGCCTCACGAACGAGATTCTCGAGGCCATTCTGGAGCGCGTCAGCGAACAGGCCATCGCCACCGGCTTCAAGAACGTGGTCCTCATGGGCGATCACGGCGGCGGCCAGCCGAACGTCTACGCCGAGGTCGCGAAGAAGCTGGATGCGAAGTATGCGCCGCAGGGCATCCACGTGTACTACAGCGACGAGGTCTACGCCAAGCGACAGGCGGACTTCGACAAGTGGCTCGACTCGCAGGGCTATCCGCGCAGCTCGCACGCCGGCATTCCGGACACGTCGGAGATGCTCTACCACGGCGGCGACACCTGGGTACGCAAGGAGTTGATCAAGACGGCCCTCGGCGATCCCATGCCCACGCCCGGCCAGGCGCGCGATCCCAACGCCCCCCGCGTCAACAACGGCATCACCGGCGACGGACGCCGGGCCAGCGCCGAGATCGGCAAGCGCGTGTTCGAGATGAAAGTCGAGTACGCCGTGCGGCAAATCCGCAGCTTCCCGGGTCTGTCGCGGTAGCACTTTCCGGACAGCCAGCCTCTCACAGAGACTGGTGAGGCTTTCGAGGGAGGGGTGCCCCGTGCCAGAATTAGGCAGGCGCCCCTCCGTTCGTTTGCGCGGCTGCGAGATGCGCGCGACTGCGCGATGCGCACGGGCGTCCAATCCCAAGCTTGAGCGATCACCATGACATATGCCGAGATCACGGGTTGGGGGGCGTGCATGCCCCCGGCGGTGCTCACCAACGATGACCTCTCCACCTTCCTGGAAACCTCGGACGAGTGGATCAGCTCGCGCACCGGCATGCGCGAGCGGCGCATCTCCCATGTGAGTGCCATCGAGATGTCCACCGTGGCCGCGGCCCGTGCGCTGGCGTGCGCGGGACTGGATGCGTCGGAGGTGGACCTCATCATCTACGGCGGCGTGAGCAACGACGAGCTCTGCCCCAACAGCTCGTCAGGCGTGCAGCTGGCGCTGGGTGCCACCAAGGCGGCGGCGATTGACCTCAACACGGCGTGCACCTCGTTCTGCTACGGCCTGGCGACGGCCACGGCGATGATCCGCACCGGCATGGTGCGCAACGTGGTGGTCA
Source organism: Gemmatimonadaceae bacterium (assembly GCA_039927015.1). Taxonomy (GTDB): domain Bacteria; phylum Gemmatimonadota; class Gemmatimonadetes; order Gemmatimonadales; family Gemmatimonadaceae; genus SCN-70-22. The sequence continues at coordinate 1,327 of JBDSVW010000304.1, forward strand.
TCGGTGTCGAGCTCATCTCCCGCTACATGGACTGGAGCAACCGCAATGTCGCGGTGCTGTTCGGCGACGGAGCCGCCGCGGTGGTGTTGCAGCCGTCGGAGGAAGAGGTGGGGCTGCTCGGCCAGGTGCTCGGCTGCGACGCCGAGGCGCGCGACTCGCTGCGTGTGCGTGGCTTCGGCTGCATCTATGCGGGGCTCGACATCACGTACGGTGACACGCTGTGGGACTTCGACGGCCAGACGATCTTCAAGCGCGCCGTGCAGGCCATGTCACAGGCGTCCACGGAGGTGCTGGCGTCGTGCGGCATGTCAGCCGGTGACGTGGACCTCGTGGTGCCCCACCAGGCCAACCTGCGCATCATCGAGTCGGTCGCGAAGTATGCCGGCGTGCCGATGGAGAAGGTGATGGTCACCGTGCACAAGTACGGCAACATGAGCGCGGCCACGGTGCCGGTGGCGCTGGTGGAGGCGCTGCAGGAGGGACGCGTGGCGCCGGGGAGCCACATCCTCATTCCCGCCTTCGGTGGCGGGCTGACGTATTGCGCGCTGATGGTTCGGTGGGGCACGCGGGTGACGCCGCTGGGCACCACGAGTGTTGCGCTTCCGCCGTGCGAGAAGACGGCGCTGGAGATGGTGAATGAGGTGCGGGCACGCACCGACCCGCATGGCCGCTCGCTGGCGGGGCTACAGGCGCCCGTGTTCGTGGAGGCCAGCGCGGCGCGCCTGTGAGGTTGCCGCGCGGCGCACAGTGAGGGCGCCGTGCGGCCAGGCGGTGCGCCCTATTTCGCGTTAGGCGGAATCGCCTCCATCAGCAGTCGCGAAGCCTCGTCGAGCGCCTTGCCACCCTCCGAGGAGCCCTTGTACTTCCCCAGTCGCACGATGACGAGGTCGCGGTCGGGGACGATGATCGCGCTCTGCCCCCCGGCGCCGCGCATGGAGTAGGCGTCCTTGGGCAGCGGGTCCGCGCCATCGCCGTTCTGCCAGAAGAAACCTCCGCCATAGATGGGCCGTCCGTCGGCGACCCATGCCGGCGCCAAGGTGCGCACGTGTGCCACGTACCCCTCCGGCAACAGCCGTTCCCCGTTCCACACCCCATCCTGCACGTAGAGGTTCGCCAGGCGCGCCCAGTCGCGCGCCGGCAGAAACTCGTAGCCCTGCATGAGGAAGTTGCCGTAGGGATCGGTCTCCAGCACGGCGTCACGAATGCCCAGCTTGTCGAACAGCGCCCGCTGCGGAAAGGCGTGGTAGTTCTCGCCGCGCTTTTCCACCGCCAGCCGCACCAGATAATTCGCCAGCACCGGGTCGGTGTTGCGGTAGCGGCCCACCGTGCCGGGCTTCCACTGCTGCGGGCGCGTGGCGGCCCAGTTGAAGGCGCTGGCCGTACCCGTGTAATAGTAGAGGTGGTCCGGATATCCTAACGAGGCATCATACCCTGGGTCTTGCGGGGCGCGGATGCGCAGGCCGCTCGACATGCGCATGATGTCCATGATGCGGATGTCCGCGCGCGGGTCACCGGCCCCCTGCCACTCCGGAATGGGCGCGCGCTGCTCGAGTGTATAGTCGCCCATCTGGATCAGCCGGCCGATGAGTGTGCCGGTAAGACTCTTGCCCATCGACCAGCTCTCGAGCGGGGTATGTATCCCGATGCCCGGGCCGTACTGCTCACCCAGGATTCGTCCCTTGTACGTGACGAGGATGGCCTCGGTCATCGCGTCCGGCGGACCGAATCCGGCCGCGATGGCGGCCGCCACCTTCGCCGAGTCCACACCGGCCGGCCAGGGCTCGGCCACGATGCGGTCTCCCATCGGCCACGGCGTCGTGGCCGCATCGGGCAGCTTGGCCGTCACGATGGACGGCGTGAAGTAGACGGAGTCCTGGTCCTTCGGCAGGGCGACGCACCCCTGGCTGCCATACCGCTTCGCGACCCGCCACACCCCGGAGGGCAGCTTGAGTCGCACCTCCTGCCGTTGCCGATCCACGATCGTGTCCGTCACCACGCCCCGCTGCTCCGGGGGACTCGTGAAAAAGCCGACATTCGCCGCCGCGTCCGCGGGATCGAGTCCCGTGAGGAAGACCGCCGAGCAGAGAATCTTGGCGAAGCCCGCCGTGGCGTGCTCCAGCGAGTCGCCTGGCGGCGGAGACCAGGTGCCCGGCAGTGCCAGCGAGTCACCGCGTGCCTTGAGCACCGCGAGCGGATCGGCTTGTGAGGTGGGTTGGTCGGTTCGCGACGACGAGCAGGCCGCGAGCATGAGAAGGGCACTCGGGAACCAGAACCGCACAGCTCGAATGGGCACCGGACAACCTCGGGGCGACTGGGGATTTTGCGGGAGCAGTGATGCGCCGCCGACAGCATGGCAGCATTTCACGCGCGCTGCCAGAGGGCGCCTCGAATGTGCTGTGCTCGACGACGACCGCGCGTATCTTCGCCAGCGTTCCGGGCGCGTCTCGCTTGTCTCACCTCTCCACGCATCGACGCCATGATCGATCCCCGTCCCGTCATCCTCGAGCGCGACGGCATTCGCCTCGAGCCGCTCACCGTAGACCACCGCGACGCGCTCGTGGCCGCCGCGTCCGACGGTGAACTGTGGAATCTCTGGTTCACCACCGTGCCCAGTCCCGACGAGGCCGCGGCGTACATCGCCGCCGCCCTCGCCGGGCAGCAGGCCGGCACGATGCTGCCCTGGGTGGTACGCGACATGGCCAGCGGTGAGGTGCTGGGCGCCTCGCGCTATCACGACATCGTGGCGCCGATTGACCGGGTGGAGATCGGGTACACGTTCTATGCCCGCCGGGTGCAACGCACCCACGTCAACATCACCTGCAAGCTCATGCTGCTCGCGCATGCGTTCGACACGCTGGGCTGCGCGGTGGTGGGCCTGCGAACCGACCGCTTCAACGTGGCGTCGCAGCGGGCCATCGAGGCGTTAGGTGCTCATCGCGACGGGGTGATCCGCCACCATCAGGTGCGGCGGGACGGCACCGCACGGGACTCCGTCCTGTTCAGCATCCTGCGCGCCGAGTGGCCGGACGTGCGGCGTCACCTCGAGTTCCGCCTGGCCCGCCGGGCGAACGGTTGATTCCTCGCACGGGCGAATTTCCGGATTCCTGACACCAAACCTTCGGGCATTCGTAGGTGTCCAAGGTTGCACGCGGCCACCTCCCTACCGAACGAATACCGACGGACGCCCCATGCTCACCCTGAAATACGCCTTCCGGACGCTGTTCAAGTCGCCGTTCGTCACCGCGGTTGCGGTGCTCTCGCTGGGACTCGGCATTGGCGCCAACGCTGCGATCTTCTCCCTGTTCAACCACATGCTGTTACGGCCCCTGCCCGTCGCGTCACCCGACCGGCTGGTCAACCTCGGGGCCCCGGGACCAAAGCCTGGGTCCACGTCCTGCAGTCAGGCGGGAGACTGCGAGCAGGTCTTCAGCTATCCGATGTTCCGCGACCTCGAGTCGAAGCAACGCGTCTTCACTGGCATCGCCGCGCACCGGGCCACGTCCGTCAACCTGTCGTACCAGAAGCAGACGCTCAACGGCCGGGGCATGGTCGTCTCGGGTTCCTACTTTCCACTGTTAGGCATCTCGCCGTACATGGGCAGGCTGCTGAGCCCGAGTGACGACGAAGTCATCGGCGGGCATCCCGTCGCCGTGCTGAGCTATCCGTTCTGGGAAACGCGGCTGGGGGCAGACGCGTCCGTGCTCAACCAGCAGATCATCCTGAACGGTGTTTCCTTCACCGTTATCGGCATCGCACCCAAGGGCTTCGAGGGCACGACGCTGGGATTGATCCCGCAGGTGTTCGTGCCGCTCTCGATGTACCAGCAGTTACGTCCGCTCGCCCGCGAGTACGAGAATCGCCGGTCGTACTGGCTCTATCTCTTCGCGCGTCTCAAGCCGGGCGTGAGCGAGACACAGGCCAGTGCCTCACTCAACGGTCTCTATCATCCCATCCTGCGAGACGTCGAGGCGCCGCTGCAGGACGCGATGAGCGAGCAGACCATGCAGCGCTTCAAGGACAAGGACGTGCTGCTGACGGAGGGCAGTCGAGGGCAGAGCTCCGTGCGGCGCGACGCGCGCCTTCCGCTCATCCTCCTCTTCTCCGTCACCGGCATCGTCCTGCTCATCGCCTGCGCCAACATCGCCAACCTGCTGCTCGCCCGCGCCGCCAACCGTTCCATGGAAATGGCCGTGCGGCTCTCGCTCGGAGCGGGCCGGGGACAGCTCATCAGGCAGTTGCTCACGGAGTCACTGATTCTGGCGCTCATGGGAGGCGTGGTCTCGCTCATCATCGCACAGTGGACGCTGGCCTTCATCGGGTCCGTGCTGCCCACTGACGCGGCAGCCAACCTTCCGCTGACCATTCAGCCGTCGATCCTGCTCTTCACCGGTGCGGTGGCCGTGGGCACGGGACTCCTGTTTGGCCTCTTTCCCGCTCTGCACAGCACGCGCACCGATCTCGTCACCACCCTTCGCTCGAGCGCCGGCAACCTCTCCTCGGCGCGCTCCGCTACGCAATTCCGTACGTCGCTCGTGACCGCGCAGATCGCGCTTTCAATGGCGTTGTTGATCTCGGCCGGTCTCTTCGTGCGCAGCCTGGTGAACGTGAGCCGGGTGGAACTGGGCCTCAACACCGACCACGTGGTGACCTTCTCGATTTCACCCGTGCTCAATGGCTACCAGCCGGCCCGTTCCGCCGCTCTGTTCAGTCGCACGCTGGAGGAGCTGCAGGCCACCGGCGGGGTCACCTCGGTCACCTCCTCCCGCATCCCCGTGCTGGCGGGCGACAATTGGGGCAACAGTGTGCGGGTGGAAGGCTTCGAAGCCACCCCCGACACCGATACCGGCGCCAGCTTCAACATGCCGGGCGAGTCGTTCTTCTCGACGTTAGGCATTCCGCTCCTCGCCGGCCGCGAGTTCACGATCTCCGACCAGGGCACGTCGCCCAGGGTTGCCATCGTCAATGAGGCGTTTGCCCGCAAGTTCAACCTCGGGCGGGACGTCGTCGGCAAGCGCATGACCTCGAACGACAGCGGCCCGCTGGACATGCAGATCATCGGCCTCGTGAAGGACGCGAAGTACAGCGAGGTGAAGGACAACGTGCCACCGCAGTTCTTCACGCCGTGGCGGCAGGATTCCACCGTGGGCGGCATGAACTTCTATGTGCGGACCGCAACGGAGCCGGAGCAGCTGATGCGCCTGATCCCGCCGCTCATGGCCAGGCTCGATGCCAACCTGCCGGTCGAAGACCTCAAGTCGCTGCCGCAGGTGGTGAAGGAGAACGTCTTCCTTGACCAGATGATCAGCACGCTCTCGGCGGCGTTCGCCGTGCTGGCCACGCTGCTCGCCGCGGTCGGCCTCTATGGCGTGCTCGCCTACACCGTGGCGCAGCGCACACGCGAGTTCGGGGTGCGCATGGCGCTGGGCGCGGACAGCGGGCGCGTGCAACGAATGGTGATGCGCCAGGTGGCCATGATGACGCTCGTCGGCGGCATCATTGGCATCGCCGGTGCGCTGGCCCTGGGGCGCGGGGCACAGTCGCTGCTGTACGGGGTGCAGGGCTACGACATGATCGCCATTCTCGGAGCCGCGGTGCTGCTGGCGGCGGTCGCGCTGGGCGCTGGCTATCTCCCGGCGCGGCGGGCGTCGAAGGTGCATCCCATGCGGGCGTTGCGATACGAATAGGTCGCAGGCGTCCTCGCGCCCGCGTCGGCGCCTAACGTGGCCTGGCTCGATCGTACTGATCGGGCCAGGCCATTGTCGCGCCCAGCTCGTGCGCCGCAAGCAGCGGCCAGTGCGGCTGGCGGAGGAACTCGCGGGCCATGAACACCATGTCGGCGTCGCCATCGGCAATCACGGCCTCGGCCTGCCCAGCTTCCGTGATCATGCCCACTGCTCCCGTCGCAATGCCTGCCTCGTGCCGAATGCGTCTCGCAAACGGCACCTGGTAGCCCGGGCTCACCGGAATGCGGACGTCCGATGCGATCCCCCCCGATGAACAGTCCACGAGGTCCGCGTCATGTTCGCCAAGCCAGCGGCAGAGCTGCACGCACTCCTCCACATTCCACCCGCCGTCGGCCCAGTCGGTGGCCGAAACCCGCACGAGCAGCGGCTTGTCCGCAGGCCACACCTCGCGAATCGCGTCCACGACCCGCAGCGTGAATCGCGCCCGATTCTCCAGCGAACCGCCGTACTCGTCGGTGCGGATGTTGGAGAGGGGAGACAGGAACTCGTGCAGGAGGTATCCGTGCGCGGCATGGAGCTCTATCACGCGAAAGCCCGCGTCGATCGCCCGCTGGGCGGCATTCCGGAAGTCGTCGCACAGTGCGTCGATCTCGGTGCGGCTCAGGGCACGCGGCTCGGGAAAGTCCTCGGCGAACGGAATGGCGCTGGGGGCCACGACGTCGGACCATCCCCCCTCTGCGAGCCGCACCGCGCCCCGCCCTTCCCACGGCCGCCGTGTGCTCGCCTTCCGACCGGCGTGGGCGAGCTGTACCCCCGCCACGGCACCCTGCGTGTGCACAAACGTCGTGATCCTCCGAAGGAACTCGACATGCTCATCGTCCCAGATGCCCAGGTCGTGCGGG
>JBDSVW010000305.1:0-8868 GCA_039927015.1 Gemmatimonadaceae bacterium
GTTGAAGCCGCCCAGCCCGGTCGTCACCCCGCCCGCTCCCGCGCCAGCGCCTAACGGCAGGTCGCGCAGCAGCGCCAGTCGCACGCGTGCCACCTGCAGGTTGCGGGCGGCCACGGCACGATTGGCCCGCGACTGCTCGAGCAGCAGGCGCGACTCGGACAGCTCCAGCTGCGTAGAGATGCCTTCGCGATAGCGCACGTCGGCGATCGTGTAGGCCCGCGCCGCCTGCTGTGCCGTGCCAGCGCTGGCGGCGAGCGCCGCTTCCGCCTGGCGGAGCTGTGCGAACGACTGCTGCGCGTCCAGCGCCGCCAACTCGCGCGTCTGGTCCAGGCGGGCCTTCGATTCCTCGAGCCCCGCGCGCGCGATCATCTGGTCGCCCTTGATGCGGCCGCCGCTGAACAGCGGAAACGACGCGCCTAACGACACCGTCCAGTTGTTGAGCCAGTTGCCCCAGCTCGGAACGCCCGCCGACCCGAAGGCCAGGCGGCTGTAGGAACTCGTCAGGCTCACCGTGGGCAGCCACTCGCTGTTCGCCACCGCGAGCTGCGCTTCCTGGGCGCGCACCGACTCGTTGAGCTGCCGCACGGGCGCCCGCGCGTCCACGCTCGTGTCCGGCGCAATCAGCTCCGAACCCGTCGCAATGCTGGCCACCGTGCGCACCTGCCGTTCCTCCGGCTCGTCGATATTCGTCGTCAGGCGCACATCCTGGCCGTACGGCAGGTTGACCAGCTGCTTGAATCGCAGGTAGGCGAGGTCACGTTCGGTCCGCCGCTGGATGAGCTGCGGCAGCTGGTTGTCCCGCGTCACCTGCGCCCGCAGCAACTCGAACTCCGACTGGTTGCCGATCTGGCGCGCCAGCGTGGTCTGCGTCAGCGTGCCCTCAGTCTGCACCAGCGCCGACTCGGCGATCTGCACGAGCCGGTCGGCGAGCACCGCGTCGTAGTACGCCTGCGTCACCTGCAGGGCCAGCTGCGCCCGCTGCGCGGCGACTTCGATGTCGGCCGAGCGCCGGCCCGCCTGCGCGGCGCGATTCTGCGCCTGCACGCGCCCGCCGGACCACAGTGTCAGTGAACCCTGCGCGCCCAGCTGATACTGATTCTTCGCGCCGAAGCCCACGCGCGAGAAATCGAGCCCGCCGCCCAACGAACAGCGTGAGAAGAGCTCGAGCGCGCGAATGCGCTCCGCGTCCGTCGCGCCCGCGGGTGCGAGGTAGCGATTGCATGGCGCGAAGAACGACGTCGTGTCCCGCGGCGGCACGGGCGGGGTACCCGGCGGTGGCGTGGGCGACGCCTCGGCGAAAGCCGAGAACTGCGTGGCCAGCGTGCGCGTGTAGCCCGCCGACCCATTGATCTGCGGCAGATACTGCGAACGCGCTTGCAGCTGCTGGCCCTCGGCACGCGTCACGCCCGCCTCGGCGATGCGCAGCGCCTCGCTCTCGAGCTGCGACATGCGCAACGCGTCTTCGAGGGAGAGGGAACGCGCCTGTTGCGCGCCCAGGCCGCGCGTGAGGCAGAGACACGCCACGGCCAGGCCAAGTGTTCTATGAAGAGACTTCATCGGGAACGGGAAAGAGGGAGCGGATGTCACGCGGATTTTGCCTGCGGTGCTTCGGACGACGTTCGCAACGCACGGGAGGACGGCGTGGCGTCCGCGCTGCCTGCCTCCACCACACCCAGCGCCCGGAGAAAAACGCGGACGTAGCGAGCCGGTGCTTCATCCTCTGGTGCGGGATACGTCTCCGGTACGACGTCGCGTCCCATGGCGTCGGCGAAAATCGCGCTCATCAGCATCGAACACGCCGCCAGGAGGTGCTGCTCGTCCTCGGTGGAGTCGGGCGGCGCGATGGCGTGCGCGTAGGCCGTCAGCGTGCGGAAGGGCACGAGCTTGCCGTCGCAGACGAAAGGACCGAGTTCCGGATGTTCGTCCAGGTCAGCCATCGTCTTTCGAATCACCGCGCGGCCGCGGCGCAGCGCCTTCGCATGCCCTTCGCACCACGTCGTCAACTCGTCCTGTGGGTGCACCGGCTGCGCAGGGAGCGTGAAGGACGTGGCGGGCTCGATGAACTTGATCGCCTCGATCATGAGACGCGCCTTGGACCCGAAGAGCCGAAAGAGGGTGACCTCGTTCACTCCCGCGTCCTCCGCGATGCGGCGTGTCGTCGCGCCACGGAAGCCCAGTTCCGCGTACGCGCGTCCGGCCGACTCGAGAAGTTTTTGACGGTTGTCCATGGGAGAGGGAACTAATCAGGGCAAAGGCGGGACGCAAGTAAGCACTTGCATATAACGGGTGGCCGCGGGAACCGGTTTCAGAACATGTGGTGATTTCTGCAAGCAGTCGCCAAAGACGGGGTGAACCCTGCCAAGCTACGGGCGCCGATCTGCCCGACATGAAGCAATCGACCCATCATCGCCGGCTGGACGGTCCGAGCGCTTCGGACGAGCGAGACTCCCGCCGCCGAGCGGCGCCCCCGAGCGGCGCCCCCGAGCGGCGCCCCCGTCCGCAGGCCGAGCCGGTCCCGCGCGTTGCAAGTGGGCGTCGCGTCGCCGCTGCCCGTCCTACGGCCGATCGCGCTCGCTCTAAACGCTCACGACTGCGGCGGCATCGAACGAAGTGAGCACGATTAATCTCGTACGTTCAAATCGGGAGGCAGCAGATGTATCTGATCGCTGGCGTGAGGGGTGGGATCATGGCGTGCGTGGTCTCGCTCTGCCAACCCACTCCGAGTGAGCCGGTAGCGTCTCTGCGCCAAGTTGCCACGATGCGAAGCGCGCGTTCCGTGCACACTGCGACCACCCTTCCATCGGGGCAGGTGTTGCTCGTGGGGGGCATGGCGGATGGCGGAGGCAGCATGTCCAGCGTCGAGATCTTCGACCCCACGCACGACACCGTGCGGCCGGTGAGCGCGTTGGCCACGCCACGGGCGAGTCACACGGCGACGCTGCTCCCTGACGGTCGTGTGCTGGTCGCGGGTGGATACAACGGGACCTACCTCGCGTCGCTCGAGCGCTTCGATTCCTCGACGACGCGCTTTGTAGCTGCCGGCTCCCTGTCCGAGGGACGCAGCGGACACACCGCGACGCTCCTGCCCGACGGCCGGATCCTCTTCGTGGGAGGAGTCGGCCCGGGCTGGACCTTTCTCAAGAGCGCGGAGTTGTACGACCCTTCGACGGGGCACTCCGAGCCGGTGGGCTCGATGCGCTCTCCGCGCGAGAGCCATACCGCGACGCTGCTCGCGGACGGCCGGGTGCTGATCGTCGGGGGCCACAACGGGCGGCGTCAGGATATGGAGGTGTATGCGAGCGCCGAGATCTTCTCTCCCCAGACTCGCACCTTCGAGCGGACCGGCACACTCGGGACCGCACGGCACAAGCACGACGCGATCACGCTCGCTGACGGCCGGGTGCTGGTCATCGGGGGCGCCGACCACACCGATCGTCTGCATTACGCCTCCACGGAGATCTTCGATCCGCAGACCTCGACCTTCGCGCCAGGCCCGCCGATGGCTCACCGGCGCTACAAGCTCAACGGCACTTCCGTCCTGATGCCTAACGGTGACGTGCTCGTCACGGCTGGCGCTCCCGTCGCGGAGCTGCTCGACATCGGCACGGGGCGATTCCGGGCGCTTCCCGGGCGCTTCCCGGAGGCGTTCCGATTCGCGGCGACCGCGACGTTGCGGAATGGCGACGTACTGGTGGCAGGCGGTTACTCGGACCGCATTCGCAACTCACCCGGCATCTGGCGCATACGCCACCCCTGACGGCCACGCCCGGCGCGGCCCTAGAACCTGAAGTACTGGATGTACTTCACGATCAGGCTCCCGCGCTGCGGCCGACGCCAGGCGATGCCATCGTCGAAGCCCGACTGCCAGGCGCTGTTCCACACCACATAGAGGTCGCTTCCGGGTGACCGGGTCCAGCGCAGGCGGGCATTGGTGGCGATGCGCCGCGACTCGTTGTCGTATTGCCAGAAGAGGGTGGAGTTGAGTCGCGCCGAGGTCGCGTAGTCCACGCGGAATCGTGCGACCCGCGCGTCGAATCCGGCGCCGCCTCGCCGGATGGACGACAGCTCGTACTCCACCGACGCCAGGAGATGCGGCTCAAGGCGCGTCTGCAGCGACGCCTCCACTTCGCGCGAGGTGCCGTCGTAGAAGTCGCCGGCGCTGAGCGTGAGGTTGGGCACGTAGGTGCGGGCATTGGACCCCTCCAGCTGCACCTCGACCCGATTCCACGAGTAGCGCCCGGCGGAAATATCCGAGCCCGGAAAGATCTCGAAGTCCTCGGGCGGCGAATCCCAGCGCCGTTGCAGGTTGAACTCGAACTGGTCGCCGCTCTCGAAGTTGATGCCTAACGGTTGTATCTCCAGCCGGGCGTTGTCCAGCCGTCCGCCAAGCCGCCGCACCACCTCCCACGACCCCGGGACGAAGTCGAACTGGCGGATGCCCCAGCGTTCGGGACGCGGTGACAACTGGATGCGCCCACCGAAACTTTCGACGCTCGCCTGCTGCACGAAGCCGAGCACGGGATTGAAGCCGCGCCCCACGCGCTCGTATCGCAGCACGACGTCGGCATTGTCGTTCGGATAGTCCACCAGCACGCGAGCGTATCGCGCCACGCCGGCGCCCGCGCTGTCGCGGTGCACCGCCGTGCTGGCGACGAAGACGAGGTTCTGGCCTCCCACGATGTACGGCAGGTTGATATCGAGCCCGCCCGACATCGAGGCGGGACGCGCTCCCCGGTCCTGCGCGGTGAGCATGGCCCCCACGTACCCGCGGCCAAGCACGTCGCGCTTGATGCGTGTAACGACATCGGTGGCCCCGTCCGATCCGCCGGTGCGCACCGCCAGCACGCCGATCTGCTGGTCGCCCACGCGCCCATTGAGACGCGCGCCGGCGAGAATGGGAATGGCGTCGCCATCCTCGCCGCGACCGATGCGGCGGGAGTAGAACAACCTGGTGTCGCGACCCCCAAACTCGAAAATGCCCGCGCCTTCAGTGAAGAACTGGCGCGTTTCCGGAAAGAAGACCGGAAAGCGGGTGAGGTTGACGATCTGCCGGTCCACCTCCGCCTGCGCGAAGTCGGTGTTGACGGTCACGTCGAGCGTGAGCGTGTTGGAAAGGGCGAACTTCGCGTCGCCGCCCACCTCCAGCTGCGTGCCGGCCCGCTGCACCACCGAGTCTCCTCCGGCGTCGTCGTACTCACGTTCGGCCAGCCGGAAGGTGCTGGCCGCGTAGGGACGCACTTCGGCCAGCGCGCGCCCCGGCAGCGGCGGGATGCCGGCCAGCGTCCCCTGACGTTCGAGGAAGCGGATGCCCTCCTGGCGGCGCCACCCGCGCCACAGCACCGTCTCGTTCTTGCCGCGCATGAAGCGCTGCACGTTGAGACCCCACTCCGTTGCGTCTGGCGGATAGCGCAGCGTCTGCCACGGCAGGAAAATCTCGGCCGTCCACCCCTCGTCACCGATATGCGCCCGTGCATCCCACACCCCGTCCCACTCGTCGTTCTGCGCTTCGAAGGAGACGATCTCCGCGTCGTGCAGCGCGCCATTCGGATTGACGGAAAAGAGAAAGCCAGAGCGCTGGTCGCGCTGCGCGTCGATCGCGACCGTGACGTAGTCATCGCTCCACAGGCTCGCGTCGCGCCGCAGCTGGGCATGGCGAATGCCGCCCGGATCACGGTCGAAGGCCCAGACGCCGATCCATAGGCCATCCGGCGCCGCAACGAAGCGCACGACGGTGCGCTCGGTGGACGGCGTGCCCTCGGCCGGATCCTTCTGCGTGAAGTCGGTAATGCTGTCGGCCACCGCCCACGCCGCCTCGTCGAAGCGACCGTCCAATCGCATGCGCTCGCTGCTCTGCCGCACCTGCGCCGGCCGCAGGGAATCGGGGCGCGCCCGCTGGGCCGCCGCAGATTCGTTGGGCACCGCCTGAAGCAGGGCGATCGCGGCACAGATGAGGAAACGCACAGGATTCCTGAATGCTCCGTGTCGCCAGGTGGGACGCCTGGGGGCGCGTGCCATCGCCACAGCCTGATGCGAGCGACGCGCGGAAAACGCTTGCCGTGTCGACTTCTGCGCGCCTAGGCGGTGAGGTGTGCGCTCGGCTGGTGCTGCTGCTGCGAAGGGGCCACAGCCGTAACGATCCGTTCCCCTCACGTGATGGCCCGCGATCACGTCGCGGCTTCGCACGTCAGCGACGGTCCCACGGGCGGCGGCCAGAGTCGGCCCCTTCCCTCATCCACCAGTAAACATCTGCCGCCCAATAAGCACCTAAACAATGGACCACCAATCATTTAACACGTGGGTACGCGTCGCTCGCGACATCGCAAAAACTCCGGCGACTTCCTCGCGAAGCGGCAGGGTATTTGGCGCGACGAGCGCCGCGAATCTGGTGACTTGCGTCACACTGGCACCCCTCCTGCCTTCTGTGGTCTCCGAATCACCCAGCCACCTCGCTGCACCTGGAGAGCAAACATGCGGTTACGTCGTCCCGGTTTCACGTTCATCGAGATTCTGCTGGCCATGGCGGTATTCGGCATCCTGTCTTCCATCGCCCTGCCGAAGTATCGAATGATGAAGGAGAAGGCCTATAAGGCTACGCTCCAGGCCAATCTGGGGGAGATGCGTGTGGCGCAGGAATCCTACTGGGCGGAAAACCAGAGCTACACCACCGACGTCGCGGTGCTCGATTGGCGGCCGACGAGTGATGTCTCCATCGTGCTCTCGGCCGCTGACCCCATTAGCGGATTTCAGGCGCGCGCTCGTCATGCGCTCATGGCGGACACCGAGTGCTCCACCGCCATGGGAAACGAGACGACGCTGGGCGTGGCCGCGGGCGACATCATTTGCGGCCCCGCTACGGCCGATCCCCCGGTGGCATCGCCGCTCGCCAACTGAGCGGCCGACGCGGGACGCCCTAGCGCTTCGCGCGGGGCATCACGAGTCGCTCGGCGGTGTGCGTCGCGGAGAACGACGCCACCTTCGTGTCCACGAGCCCGGCCCCGCGCGCTGCGGCGAAGACCATCGTATCCTTCAGTGCGGCCCCCTTCCCCTTGCGATGCACCACCCAGATGGCGCCGTTAGGCACGAGCGTCTTGCGTAGCGCGGGCAACCGGTCCAGCGCCTCGGAAGACTCGGCCGCCAGGAACACGAGGTCGCTCCCCGCCGCTGCACGCTTGCGATACGTCCCCACGCGCTGCGCGAGCTGGGTGAGAAAGGCGTCGTCCCTTACTCCAAGTACGACCACCTGCATGCCGTCCTTCACGCCGAGCTTGTCGAGCAGCGACGGAGAATGCAGGATCTTCGTCGCCCATTTCGCCGCGACGCCCTGCTCAAATCTCAGGACGGTGCGAGCGTCACCATGGTGCAGGACGAGGTCCTCGCCCTCCACCGCGGCGGCTGTCACCTGCGCCAGCAGGACCTTCTCGCGCGACTCCTCACCGCGAAAGAGCAGGAAATCCGTCTCGAGTTGCGCGCGTCCGGCAATTCCGCGTCGGCCGCGACGCAACGTGCACTCCGCTTCGAGTCCCATCGACTTTCGCCTTGCCGTTGGAGTAGAATGGGCGGCGCATGTCACCGCCAGGAAGGAATCGGCGCTTGCGTGTCGCCCGGCGCGCCGGCCCGGTTCGATCGGAATCTCCACGTTCAGCGCGCAGCTGGGAAGCACACGAGCACAACTTTTCACCGGGGTGCCGCGTACTCTGGCCGGAATCCGCCCACGTCGCACCCGCACCTAACGCCTCCGCTCTCCCGTCGATGCGCATCGCCTTCGTCACCTATCGCGCGCTCCCGCAACTGAGTGAGGATGACCGGCTCGCGGTCACCGAACTGCGCCGGCATGCAATCGAGGTCGAGAGCGCCGTGTGGGACTCTCCGCTCGTGGATTGGACGGTGTACGACGCGCTCGTCCTCCGCTCCACCTGGGACTATCACCTGCGTGCGCCGGAGTTCGAGCGCTGGCTCGCGCTGATCGAGCATCTGGGCGTGCCGTTGTGGAATCCGGCGCCGCTGGTGCGCTGGAACATGGACAAGCGCTACCTGCACGACCTGGCGGCGCGCGGTTTTCCCACGGTGGAGACCCTGGTGCTCGAGAAGGGCTCGACGGCCACCCTCGGCCACGTCATGGAGCTCGCGGGCTGGCGGGACGTGGTGTACAAGCCCGCCATTTCGGCCTCCGGATATCGCACGGCTCGCGCGACCATCGACCAGCTGCCGCAATCCTCCCAGGAGTTTTCGGCGCTGCTCGCCGAGCGCGATGTGCTCGTGCAACCCTTCGTGCCGGAGATCGTGACGGATGGTGAGTGGTCCATGCTCTTCTTCCACGGGCAGTTCAGCCACGCCGTGAAGAAGCGCGCGACCCGCGCGGAATTCCGCGTGCAGACCGAGCATGGCGGCGTCACGACGAATGAAGTGCCGCGCGCCGCACTCATCGCGCAGGCGGAGCAGGTGGTGGCGCAGCTTCCGGCGCCCTGGTTGTTCGCTCGCGTGGACGCCTGCGAGGTCGCTGGCCGGCTCGTGCTGATGGAGGTCGAGCTCGTCGAACCGTCGCTCTTTCTGGCACACGATCCGTCCGCCCCTCGTCGCTTCGCGGCTGCTATCCGACAGCTCGCCTGGGGAAGGAAGACGCCGCTCTCGGTTACGCCGCGCTCCCTCGCCCCCAGTGACGGACTGCCCGCGTGAGCGCGTGAGCAGGTCGCGCGCATTTGTAGTACCTTGTCGAGGGATTCGTCGCCCGGCCCGCCCGGCCTGAAGGCCGGCACGCATCACATCAGTCACGTGTTATCCCGGAGGAGCTGGCCATGCTGTTTCGTACTCGGTACGCCGCGTTGTTCGTGGTCCTCGCATTCATGGTGTCGTTCGTGCCCGCGGCCCGCG
>JBDSVW010000306.1:0-9175 GCA_039927015.1 Gemmatimonadaceae bacterium
GCCGCGTGCCGGCCGCGCCCGACGAGGGCATGACGATCGTCGCGTTCGGCGCAGTGTCCGTGTACGCCGCGCGCGGCGAACTGCAGTTCGCGGTACGAAACCTGGACGCGGTGGGCGATGGGCTCTGGCGCAAGGCATTCGATGAAACGAAGGCGCGCCTGGAGAAGGACGGGCTGCTCGATCCTGCGCGCAAGCGTGCGCTCCCGTTCCTGCCCCGGTGCATCGCCGTCATCACGAGCGCGAGCGGCGCCGCCTTGCACGACATCATCTCGGTCACGCGGCGGCGCAATCCGCAGGTGGAGCTGGTCCTGATTCCGGCGGCGGTGCAGGGCGAGACAGCGGTCGCCTCGTTATGCGCGGCCCTCGAGCGGCTGGAGCGCTGGGGCGGCGCGGACGTGCTGATCATCGGCCGTGGCGGCGGCTCGCGCGAGGACCTGTGGTGCTTCAACGACGAGCGCGTCGCGCGGCTGCTGGCCGCCTGCGCGATTCCCGTGATCTCCGCGGTGGGCCACGAGGTGGACATCTCCATCTGTGATCTCGTGGCGGACTGGCGGGCCCCCACGCCGTCGGTCGCGGCGGAACGCGCGGTGCCGGTGCTCGCGGATCTGCAGCGCGAAGTGGCGGCGCTCGGCCGCCAGTTGCAAGACGGGGCGCGCGGCGCCGTGCGGGACGGACGGCGACGGCTGGAACAGTGCGCCCGGCGCAACGCGCAGGCCGCGCGGCGCATCGTGGGGCACCGGCGCCTGGGCATGGAGGGGCTCGCGGGCCGGCTGCATGCGCTGTCTCCCCTCGCCACCATGTCCCGCGGATACGTCGTGGCCACCGACGACAGCGGGCAGCTCGTGTCGTCGGCGGGGGCGCTCGCTGCTGGCGATGCCCTGCGCGTGCGATTCCGGGACGGCCACGTGCACACGCGGGTGGAACAGGTCATCGTCAGCGGCCAGGATGGGCCGGAGGAAGGGGGATAAATGCCGACGTTCGAACAGTCGGTCGCCCGGCTCGAGGCGATCGTGGAGGAGATGGAGCGCCAGGACGTGTCCCTCGATCGTGCCCTGGGGCTGTTCGAGGAGGGCATTGAGCAATTGCGCGCCGCGCAGGCGGAACTCACGCGCGCCGAGGCGAGCGTGAAGGTGCTGACGGAGCGCGCCGACGGCGTGCTCGGCACCGCCGACCTCGGTGCGTGACACGCTGACAACGCTCGCCGAGGAGCGCGTGGCGATTGACCACGCGCTCGCGCGGCTCTGCGACGACACGCAGGAGCATTTCTCCCCCCGCATGGCGGAGGCGATTCGCTACGCCTTGTTAGGCGAGGGCAAACGCCTGCGCGGATTCCTCCTGCTGCGCGCGTACGCGGCGTGTGGTGGCACCGGCGACGCGGCGCCGCTGGCGGCCTCGGTGGAAGTGGTGCACGCGTATTCCCTGGTGCACGATGACTTGCCGTGCATGGATGACGACGACGTGCGCCGTGGCCGGCCCACCGTGCACCGGCGGTTCGATGTCGAGGTGGCCACGCGCGCGGGGCTGGCGATGGTGCCGCTGGCGGCGCTGGCCGCATTCCGTGCGTCGCGCGCGCTTGGACTGAGCGCACAGGAGTCCGGCGACATCGTCCGGGAGCTGATGCGCGCGTCGGGAGGGGGCGGCATGATTGGCGGGCAGCTGCTCGACCTCGACGCCGAAGGGGGAGGGGAGACGCTCGGTCTCGAGGCACTGGAGCGCATTCACCGCGGCAAAACGGGGGCGCTCGTGCAGGCAGCGGTGGGGCTGGGTGCCCGGGCGGCGCGGGCGAGCGACGCGCAATTGCGTGCGCTCGCCGAGTACGGCGCAGACATCGGGCTGGCCTTCCAGATCGCCGATGACGTGCTCGACCTGACGTCCACCACCGACCAACTCGGCAAGACCGCCGGTCGCGACGTGGCCTTGGGAAAGACCACGTACCCGGCGCTGCTGGGAGTCGAGGGAGCGCGCCGGCGCGCCGAGGCGTTGGTGGAGAAGGGGTGCCATGCGCTGCGCAGGGCGCGCATCGAGTCCGAGTCGCTGGAAGCGCTGGCCCGCTATGCAGTGGAGCGCCGCTCCTAGAGGCGCGCCCTTTCCGTCCACCGCCACGCGGCACACGTTCCGTTCATATACTTTTCGCTCATGTCCATACTGGATCGCATCAACTCCCCCGCCGACATTCGCGGCCTCACCCGCGCCGAGCTGCGTACGCTCGCCGACGCGATCAGGACGCGTCTCATCGACGTCTGCTCGCGCACGGGAGGCCACATCGGCGCCGGATTGGGCGTGGTGGAGCTCACGGTGGCGTTGCACTACGTGTTCCAGACGCCCACGGACCAGCTCGTGTGGGACGTAGGACATCAGGGCTACCCGCACAAGGTGCTCACCGGGCGCAACGATCGCATGGAGACGTTGCGGCAGGAGGACGGCCTGTCGGGCTTCCTCAAGCGCAGCGAGAGCATCTACGACGCCTTTGGCGCCGGACACGCCGCTACCTCCATCTCGGCGGCCCTCGGCATTGCGGCCGCCCGGGACCTGCAGGGCGATGACTACAAGGTCGTCGCCATCATCGGCGACGGGTCGCTGAGCAGCGGGCTCGCGTACGAAGGATTGAACAACGCCGGTCACTCGGATCGCGACGTGGTGGTCGTGCTCAACGACAACGAGATGTCCATCGCGCCCAACGTCGGCGCCATGCACCGGTACCTCACGCAGGTGCAACGGAATCCGCTGTACAACCGGGTGCGCGACAAGATCGGGGAGTTCGTCGGCGGCCACGAGTCGCTCAATACCCTCGTGCGAAAGTGGGAGGAAAGCGTCAAGTCGTTCCTCACGCCCGGGGTGCTGTTCGAGGAGTTGGGCTTCCGGTACTTCGGCCCCATCGACGGGCACGACATCGATGCCCTCATCGAGACCTTCGAGCTGGTGCGGCAGCGTGGGGGACCGCGCCTCGTGCACGTCATCACGCAGAAGGGACGCGGCTTTCCCGCGGGCGAGCACATCGAGAAGTGGCACGCCTTGCCGCCGGGCCACGACCCGGCCACGGGCAAGCAGCGCAAGGCGTCGACCGCCAATCCGGCCTACACCAGCGTGTTCGGGAAGGGCCTGTCAGAGTTGATGGCCGAGCGCGACAACGTGGTGGCCATCACGGCCGCCATGCCCGGCGGCACGGGGACGTCGGTGGTGGCGGCGTCACACCCTTCCCGCTTCTTCGATGTCGGCATCGCGGAAGGACACGCCATCACGTTCGCGGCCGGCATGGCGACCCGCGGTGTGCGGCCGGTGGCGGCCATCTATTCGACGTTCCTCCAGCGCGCCTACGACAACGTCATCCACGACGTGGCCATCCAGTCGCTGCCGGTGGTGTTCTGCATGGATCGCGCGGGCCTGGTGGGCGAGGACGGCGAGACCCACATGGGGCTGTATGACATCGCCTACATGCTGGCGGTGCCGAACATGACGGTCACCGCGCCGCGCGACGGGCGCGAGCTGCTGGCACTGTTGCGCGCCGCAGTGGACCACGAATCGGGTCCCTTCTGCATTCGCTATCCACGCGCGGCAGCGCCCGACATCGTGCCCCCCATCTCCGATATTCCCGCAGCGCCCTATGGCACCTGGGAAGTGCTGCGACGGGGCGCCGACGGCGTGGCGATATTGGCGGTCGGCACGATGGTGAACGAGGCGCTCGCCGCCGCCGATGCGTTAGGCACCGAAGGCGTCGACGTCACGGTGGTCAACTGCCGCTTCCTCAAGCCTTATGACGAGGTGACCCTGGCGGCGCTGCTGGCGGGCCACCGGCTGCTGGTCACGGTGGAGGAGGCCACGGTGGTGAATGGGTTCGGCGCCTACATGGCGCGTATCGTGGAACAGCAGGAGCCCAGCGTGCGCGTGGTTGCACTTGGTGTGCCCGATCGCATCATCGTCTCCGCCTCGCGCGACCGCCAGCTGGCGTCGTGCGGCATCGATGCCGCGGGCATTGCAGCTCGCGTGCGCGCGCTGCATGCGAGCGAGGCATTCGCCGGGTGATTCGCATCGGCGTGATTGGCCACCGCGGCTATGACGACGTGGCGCCGCTGGTCGCCAGCCTGCGCACGCTGTCCAGTCACCTCGGTATCGCGCTGAGTTTCGAGTCCGACCTCGCGGCTTCAATCGACGGCGCCGAGGAGATGCGCGACCCGTCGGGCATCGACGCGCTGCTCACGCTCGGCGGGGACGGAACCCTGTTGCGTGGCGCCCGCTTCCTGGCCGGTCGCGAGGTGCCCATCCTTGGCGTGAATCTCGGGCGCCTCGGCTTCCTCACGACCTGCGGGCGCGACGAGATCGACGAGGCACTGCGGCGCTTCGTGGCCGGGGACTATATCTCCGATGCCCGCATGGCGCTGCAGTCCACGGTCACCAACCACGACGGCCACGAGACCACCTCGTACGCCCTCAACGACGTCGTGCTGAAGCAGGGAGGCAAGGCGCGCATGCTGCGCCTGCACGTCGAGGTGAACGGCGAGGAGATTGCGCAGTACGCGGCCGACGGCATCGTGATCGCAACGCCCACGGGCTCCACGGCGTACGCCCTCTCCGCTGGAGGACCGGTTGTCGATCCTGCGCTGGAGTCCATTTTGCTCGCGCCCATCTCGGCCCACTCCCTCACCATTCGGCCCTTGCTGCTGCCCCCGTCGGCCACCGTCGTCGTGCGCGTCGAGGATGATGACAGCGATCATCTGGTGACGATCGACGGACAGATCGGATCAACGTTTGGAAGCCGCCAATCGCTTGCCGTGCGTCGCGCGAGCCGCATGGTACGGCTCGTGCGCTTTCCGGAGACGTCCTTTTTCTCTCGCATGCGACGCAAGCTGGGATGGAGCACGACCGGTAGCGTCGCCGGCTAGTCGCATGCTCACGGAACTTCGCATCCGAAACGTCGCGATCCTCGAGTCGGTGGCGCTTCCCCTGCGTCCCGGGTTCAACGTGCTCACCGGCGAGACCGGCGCGGGCAAGTCGATCATCGTGGAGGCGCTGGGCCTGCTGCTTGGTGAGCGTGGCAGTGCCGACATGGTGCGCACGGGCGCGGACAAGGCGAGCGTCGAAGGCGTATTCGACGCCTCCGCGCATCCGCACGTGCTGACGGCGCTCGACGCCCGCGGCATCGAGATCGAGGACGGGCTCGTGGTGCTCC
This sequence comes from Gemmatimonadaceae bacterium, assembly GCA_039927015.1. Classification (GTDB taxonomy): domain Bacteria; phylum Gemmatimonadota; class Gemmatimonadetes; order Gemmatimonadales; family Gemmatimonadaceae; genus SCN-70-22. The sequence continues at coordinate 5,165 of JBDSVW010000306.1, forward strand.
GGCGCGAGATCGTCACCGCGGGGCGCAGCCGTGCCTGGATCAATGGCACGTCGGTCACCTCCACCATTCTCGCCGAGACGGGGCGAGCGCTGGTGAACATCCATGGGCAGCACGAGTCGCAGACGCTGCTCGACGGGAACGTGCAGCGCGACGTGCTCGATGCGTTCGGCGGGGCCACGGAGCAAGCGGCGCGGGTGACCGAGCTCCATACAGCCCTCAGCGACGTACGCGCGCAAATCGATTCGCTGGCGTCGCGCCGTGCGGCCGCCACGCGGCGCGCCGATTATCTGCGGCACGTGGTGAAGGAGTTGACCGAGGCAGAGCTGGTGCCCGGCGAGGACACGCGGCTCGACGAGGAGGTGCGGCGGCTGTCGCACGCCGAGGAGTTGCGGGTGCACGCGGCGCACCTGCGGCTGGCGATCGATGGCGAGGAAGAGTCGGCGTTGCGGCTGCTGGGCGCCGCGCAACGCGCGTTAGGCGCCGCCGAGCGTCTCGATCCATCGCTCGCGCGCCTCCGCGACCTGCTCGACTCGGCGTTCGTGCAGCTGGAAGAGCTGGCCCGCGAAGTGTCGGTGTACGAGACGGGGTTCGACGACGATCCGGAGCGCCTCCTCCAGCTCGAGTCGCGCCGCAACCTCCTCTTCAACCTCACCCGCAAGCACGGCGGCTCCATCGAGAGCGCGCTGGATGTGCTGCGGGAGGCGCAAGCGGAGCTGGACCTGGTAGACACCGCCGGGCTCGATCTCGGCGCCCTCACGCAGCGGGAGACGACGCTTGCCACCGCGTTCGTCACCGCGTGCGAGGCGCTCTCCACGGCGCGCACAACGGCGGCCCGCGAACTGGAGCGGGCGGTGGACGCCATCTTTCCCGACCTCGGGCTCACCGACGGACATCTCAGCGTCGCGCTCATCCTCCGGACGGAGCTGGGGCGCGGCGGTGCGGAGGACGTTGAGTATCGCGTCGCGCTCAACGTGGGGCTGGAGGGACGGCCGCTGGCACGCGTTGCGTCTGGCGGAGAACTTTCGCGCGTGATGCTCGCGCTCAAGACCATCCTCGCGCGGCTGGACGGCGTGCCGACGCTCGTGTTCGACGAGGTGGACGCCGGCATCGGCGGCCGCGTCGGCCTGTGCGTGGGCGACACCATGCGCCGCGTGGCCGGGCATCACCAGGTGTTTGCCATCACGCACCTGCCGCAGATCGCCGCGCGGGGCCATACGCACATCGTGGTCAGCAAGGGCGCGAAGGGAGGCATCACCACCGCGGACATCCGCGTGGTGGATGGCGACGAGCGCACCACCGAGATCGCCCGCATGCTGGGCGGGGACCCGGAGAGCGACGTGAGTCGCGCCCACGCGCGGGAGTTGCTGGAGGCGGCGGCCGCACCCGCCGCGCACGAGGCAGCGGCGCGCACGTCCGCTCCGTCTCCCGACCGCAAGCCTCGCGGGCGCACCAGTCGTCCGACAACCGGCAGCTGACGAGCGGGCGTTGGGCGTGCGCTGCGTCAGGCGCGACTCCGCTGGCTCATCCTCCGTACGCAGTGTCGTGGCGCGCGTTCGGCACGATCGATGCCAGGCCTCCTACGCGCCTGGCCTATCGAGCGCCTGGCCTATCGAGCGCCAGGCCTACCGCGCGCTCGGTCGCGCGATGTGGGTGGGACGGGAATCCTCCCCGCCGAAGAGTCGCGCGTACACCCGCAGGCCGATGGCCTGCGTGAACGTCTTCATCGTGTTGCCCGCGCCCGACACCGACTGTCCCACGGTGTAGCTCACCTCGAGCGGGAGCTTCGACCGACCGCGGTAATAGGCGGCCATCGTCGAAAACGTCACGCCGCCCATCACGCGCTGTTCGGTACGCCCCGAGCCCGCATCCATCGTTGACGCATCGAGGGTGACTGTGGTGCCCTCGAGATTCTGCGTGGTATAGCTGCCCGAGTACGCGTCCTCGCCCTTTCGATAGAAGCTGTACGTCGCCCCAAGGCTGAGCGCGTCGGTGAGCACGTAGCGCGGCGAGATTTCTCCCATCACGTAGTTGCCCAGGTCGCGCGTCACGACCTGCTTGCGATAGAGCGCCGGAAAGGCATCGTTCGGCCCTTCGGGAATGCGAAGGAACTGCGCATCGGACCGCTGGATGCCGTAGCGCGCCACCACCGAGGCCCAGAAGCGCTGACCCATCAACACGTCAGCGAACACCCGCGCCTCGATGTCGTCCTGGGAATCGCCGGTGCCGATGTCCGCAAAGTCGTCGGCCGATTCGTATTGTCCCACGCCGAATCGATACAGCGCGCCCACCGCCAGGCGCAGCTTGATGCCGCCGGGCGTGATGCGCTGCGGCACGCCGCCGCCGAATCCGTCGTACAGCAGCACCTTGATGCCGGCCTCCACGTCGCCGATGTGCGAACGCTCCACGGTCTCCAGCGGGGCGGCGACGATGCCGAAGGACGAGTCGGTGAGCACGCGATTGAAGTCGGCGAGGCCCATCAGCGGTGCGCCCACCGGACGGTCGGCGATCCATGAGGCGCGCGTGGCGGGCATGCCCAGCAGGGCGAGGAAGTCCGTCGAGAGCGTCGCCAGCCGGCCCTCCACCGCGAGCTGCAGCGCCGAGTTGCCGGTAGGGGCGAAGCGCGACGTCATGCCCGCCACGGATCCGTACACCTTGTTGATGCTGGCCGCGACGGCGGCGGCGGTGGCCGCCAGCTGCGCGGCGCGCTGCCGGTCGGCATTGATGGCAGCGCAGGCGGGGCTCGTGCTGCCCGCGCAGGCGGCGAGCTGCGATTGCAGCTGTGTGGCCGCCTCGGTAAGCTGCGTGACGACGCGTCCGTTCTGGGTACGGGCGCCGGCGCCGGCGGTGGAGGCGAGGAACGCGGGGTTGATGCCCATCGTCCCTTCGTTCCGCCCCGGATTGGGATTGAGCAGCACCTCGGTGCGCGTCTTGATGTACGGCACCATCGCACCGATGGTGATGCGGTTGGTGAGTCCGTACTCGAGCGACAGCGGCGTCGTGACGCTGGAGGCGTCGAAGGCTACCCGTAGCCGGCCAAGCGAGAGGGGCACGTTGCTCAGCCCCGTGATCGTGCGCAGCTCGCCGGCGAGGGGGCGCAACAGCTCCACCTGTGCCGGGCCGAGCGAATCCACGTCGTAACCGGTGGCGAGCGGTTCCAGCGTGCCGCGCGCGGTGGCGCTGAGTCCGCTGGCGAAGCGTTCGTTGGCGCGTCCCCAGGTCGGCTGCGCGCCAAAGCGCAACACGCCGCGCGGCACCACCGTGGCATCCTCCGACGGGCCCAGCACGCGCTGGGCGTGAGACACCTCGGGGAGAACGAGCGCGAGCAGGATGGCAGCCGCGGCACGCACCACGCGTCCGCGACCTCGTTTGTGCTGTAGGATCAACAAGGTAAGTTGTGACGTCTTGAGTATAGACGACACCCTCGGCACACCGCCAAAGCGGCGGAGCGCCCGGAATGCCCAGTCCACGAAAGTAATGGAGCCGTGAGCACTTCGCCGATTCCCCCCATTCCGTGGCAGATCACGGGCAACCACTGGATCGCCCTCCCGTGCATCCATCCCGTCGACGGCTCGATTCACGCCATTGGAACCATACACCGGGGGGCCCGCGCCGCCGTTGAGTTCGCCGGGGGCGAGGACTTCGCCTCCGGCCGGGAGTCGGCCTTGGCGCGTCCGGTGCTGACGATCGATGGCGTGACCGTGAACTGGAGTGACATCGCGCTGGCGTGGGAGCGCGCCTTCGCGTGGTTGCCCACCTTCACCGTGACGATTGGAACGCTCGTGGTGCGGGCCACAGTCTTCGCCCCGTACGGCAAGGATGCCGATACCGCGGGTGCTGTCTACGCCTTCGGCTTCGAGAATCGGTCGGGCAAGGACGTGCACCTCACGGTAGGCCTCGAGGGCACGCTCGGACATCGCCAGCTTCGGGTGCGCACTCCGCACGCGTTTGGCGACGCGCATCGCGTGTACCGCGGAGCCGCGGATGCGGCCATCCTGTCCGGCACTGCGCTTC
>JBDSVW010000307.1:0-4647 GCA_039927015.1 Gemmatimonadaceae bacterium
CGGGAACACCAGTAGTCCGAGCGGAGCCAACCTGAAGCACCGCATGCGCAGCGTTAAGCTGGCATGACGCTATATGGGAGGTGACGCAAAATGGGAATAATCCATTGGATGGTTTCTCTATCCAACCTGATTAGCTGGCACTAGTGCGGGGGCGGGGCCTCACCTTATTCATGGACTGCGGTAGGAATCCCCATGCGCAGTAGCTGCCTGTAGGTCGGATAGTGGCAAGGTGTCTCCGCGGTGAAGACGATCACCAGGTGAGCGAAGTCCTGTGAGCAGTGAAGTTGGTGCAGTTTCGAGATTGAAGCCACGTCCGTGGAGCCGACTCACGGAGCGTGTTGGGGCAAGCACTACGAATCACCACGAAGTTCGTAGCGCGGCTCCTGTTGTATTAGCCACTGTGCTACTAGCAGGCGCGGCGACGTTCGCTCATCGCCAGGCGTTGCCTGAAATAGCGGACGCAGGATTGTGGCTTGCCTGTCTGCTGGCTGGTTTGAGCGTGGCCGCAGATCTTATGGCCTTCTATCAGAAGCGCCGGGACGCAGTGGGTTCTGTGTCGGTCATCCCACTAGCGGCAACAATCCTCGTGATGCCGGATTGGCGAGCGCTCGCCACAATCGCACTGGCTCAATCAATAACGCAGCTCATCAACAGACGATCCCTCGTGAAGGGCGCCTTCAATGTTGCGCAAGTAACTTTGGGGTTTGCGGTAGGATCTGCTGCGTATCGCTTTCTAGGAGGTCAAAGCTTTTCGCTGCTACACGGGGTTAGCTTTGTCGAGGCAGCAACGACTTTGTTCGTACCGGCGACTGCGCTCATTGTCGCATTTATTGCTGTCAACACCCTATCTGTAAGTGTTGTTATAAGCGCAGTCAGCCAAGAAAAGGTCCTATCAACCTGGATGAACAGCAATCGTGCGTCGGCGGCGATTTCGTTGTTGCACGTAGTACTCGCCTTCTATTTGGCGTGGCTGAGTGTGAATCTGGGCGTTCTGGGTGCCGCGGGGATGGTTCTGCCGATGATTGCAGTCAGACAGTTATCAAGAACGACTATTGAACTCACCAATGTGACTGAAGAATTGCTCGACTTGATGGTCGCCGCTATCGAAGCGCGGGATCTCTATACATCTGGTCACTCGAAGCGAGTAGCTCGAGCCTCACGCATCATTGCCAAGGCACTACAACTGAAGCCGGAGCAAGTGGAGAGAGTGGAGGTCGCGGCCCTCCTCCACGACGTCGGAAAAATTGATGAGCAGTTCGCCCGTATTCTTGCAAAGGAAGGCCGCCTGACGCCCGATGAGTGGGCAACTATGAAGCGCCATCCGGTGCGGAGTGCGGAGCTGGTGGGAATGCTGACCAGCCTCAAAGACATCGTTCCCAGCGTGCGGCACCATCATGAAAACTGGGATGGCACCGGCTATCCGGCCAGCCTCAAGGGAGAGGACATTCCCCTGGCGTCCCGAATTATTATGTTCGCCGATACACTCGACGCAATCACGACCGACCGTCCCTACCGGAAGGCGTTGAGCATTGAGGACGCGCGCAGTGAGTTCATCAAGTTTCGGGGCAAACAGTTCGATCCCGCGCTATGCGATCGAGTAGTATCCCCCGAAGTTTGGGCCGAGTTGTACCGAGCGATCGAGCGTGACCACGCCGCCGACGCTGCCATGCTCTCGACTCGCAAACCCCTCGCATCCTAAGCCTGCAGCGCGTTCGGAACACTCGCGGCGGCTACTCCGGCAAAGATCTCGGAGCTCGAGCATTGCGATGCGGTAGCGTCGTTGGGGAGGTGCTGGTGCTATCCGAGGACCGAGCGAACGAGTCTCTCAGCTTGGAGAGGAATGTCGGGGGTGCGTGTAGCTCTCTTCTCGCGTGGTCCAGGTAGTGTTTCAGCATGTTGACGGCTGAGGCGGTTTGGCCGCCACGCCGCAAACTCTCTGCGATAACGGATGTAGCGAGGTCCTGACCTCCGAAGTACTGCCCCGCTTCATGCAGGGCACTAAGCTTCTCCGTTGTTTCGCCATCCAACGCAGTTGGTCTCTCGAGTAGCAGCAGCGCTCCTTGCAGAGTGCGCAACGTTTGAGCTGCGCGCGAGATCGGCGAACAGTCGACCGTGTGTAGAATCGAGGCACTTCGAGATGCCCAACCCGGATTCTGTTCTGCCCAAGCCAAGGAAATATCGACCAGAAGGAGGGAGCGGATGTGGTCGGGATCGCGATGTTCCGGAAGATCGTGGAGCATCCTCGAGCATCTCCGAACCTCGCTCAGCTCGTCCATCGCAAGATACGCGCATGCGAGACCCTCAAGGGCGTCGGACTCGTGTGCAAGCAATTGCAGGTGTCGGGCAACTTGACAGAGCTTCTCATAGCAAAGCCGAGCTTTTTCTGGAGCGCCGATTCGGAGAAAGGCATGACTGGCTCGACGAAGGCTCGTCAGGCGTGTAGGAATGTCGCCCGAATCCGACGCCAAGTCGAGCAGCTGTTCCGCTATATCAACAGCCACATCTCTGTTGCCCATCGCGGTATGATAGACGAGAGATAGGGAAACACCGTCCACCGAACTCATGGCGGAGCTCGGCAGATCTGCGATGCGAGAGCACGAGTGTGCCATCAGGTCGCGGTCGAATTCGTTGTCAGCAAGAATGGAAAGTATGGAGGCTGCTCGAAGGCGGAGCGCGGAGCTCTGTGAACCGTTGGCCGCCAGATCAAGGAGTTGCTGTCGATTCGGAGCACGCTGCGCGGAGAAGAGTGACGCCTCCGCGCCCAGAAGATCATACTCGTCGCAACGGTGAGGATGTGACGGGGTGGCTGCGTGGATGGCAAGTCGCCGATCGGTGACGACCTTCATTGTAGTCCAGTGAGCGGAGAGTCGACTTGCGAGAATGTGCGCTTCGCATGCGTGCGATCGTTGGGAATCGTGGTCTGCGAGATCGAGCGCGAGGGCAAACGCCCTCTCGGCGTCGTCCCCTAGTCCAACCCCCATGAGTCTGGATCCCAGCTTCATCGCGACGTCGTATGCGCGCATACGATCACCGATCGCGTTCCAAAGTGAGATGCACTCACCCAACAATTCAACTGAGTCGGACTCGTCCGCGACCCTCTCCAGTACTGCGGCCACCGCCGCTCGCGTAACCGCTAGTGTGGCCATTGGCGCGTGCGCAAGCGTCGCATCACGAACGAGGCTGTGGCGACAATGGAGTACACCATCGGTCGGAGTGACTAGCCCCGCGTGATCAAGCTCGGAGACGGCTGCCACAATGCGATCGGTAGACAGCTCGAGTACCCGGCTGAGACGCGATGTCGTCGCACGTTTATCGAAAATGGCGACAACTATTAGAGTGCGGCCCGCGTCAAGGGACAGCTGCGTGAGTTGAAGGGCGAGCAGTTCTGTAATTGAGGAGGGAGTATGTGCCGGGTCTCCTCCTCTTGCGAGGTGTCGGACGAGCTCCGTCAGATAGAATGGGTTGCCGCGCGCCGTCAGAGCGCACTCCAGGCGCCGACCGGATTCTAGTGCAATCCCGTGCTTGGCACAGAACATGTCCAGCAGTCCCTCGGACTCAGATGCCTCGAGCACGGAGACTTGTATGTGCCGAATAAAGTGCTCGCATGAGCGCGGGCTGAAGGAGCCGAACTCGGATGGGAGAGTTCTGGCTGCAAACAAGAGCATGACGCGTCGCTGGGACACTCGCTCCCAGACGTCGAACAGGACGCGCAAAGTTGTGCTGTGTAGTCGATCCGCGCCGTCGAAGAAGAGCACCAGTGGCGCCTCATCGGTGATCGCCGACACGAGCTCCACCATGGAGATCAGAAATTGGGCGTAAAGCACATCAGCGGACATGCCCGTGACATTCCACGCGGTCACAGCTTCTGGAGTGCCCAGTCGCTTCAGGTACTGCAGATGCTCTTGTCGGCAGCCCAACGCGCCGGGTAGCGCCAACAGCTTGTCGGCGAGAGACACGAGGGTTGTGAGTGGCGCACACGCGTCACCCGCCGAGGTGCAGTAGGAAACGGTGGAGTAGCCGTCCAAGGTGGCCAGGCGCAGCGTCTCTGCGGCGAGTCTGGTCTTTCCAACGCCCGCCTCGCCGGTCAGGAATGCTCCTGCTGCGCCGCCGTTCTTGGCGTCTCGCAACAGCGCCCGGAGGTGCGAGAACTCCTGTTCGCGACCTACCAGCGCGACCTCGAAGCGGCGTGGGAGGGTCGCGTCGCTGAGATTCTCCGACACGCGCCGGCGGAGCAGGCGCACTGGCACGCGCAGTGCGTCGTCGATCGCGCCGATCTCGGTCTCATACGCCTCTAGCAGTTGAATCGCTCTCACCTTGCTCCCTTCCAGCGCAAGCGATTCGGCCAGGCCGAGGGTGGCCACTTCATTCAGCGGGTCGAGACTGAGAAGCGCCTGCGCGATGCGTCCCATTTCCTCGAATCGGCCAGAATCGCGGGCGGAGGAAACTTCGGCGGTGAGGGAGCGCCGAAGGCGGCTGCTGACCCGATCTCTGAGCGCTTCAACCCACAGGGCGTATTCCGCACCGACGGATGGCGTGTAGGCCGGAAGAAAGGGTTGTGTCGCTAACCGGGATACCTCCCGCCCACTGGGAGACTGGTACAGGAGCGTGGGGAGATCGCACTGCTGAAGGTCTGCGTCCAGCACCAGC
>JBDSVW010000308.1:0-2680 GCA_039927015.1 Gemmatimonadaceae bacterium
GCAGGCCAGCGGGCCGAGTGGCGTACCGGCCAGCCGATTCGAGGTGGTGGTCGTCGCCGACGGCTGCCAGGACGAGACCGTGCCGCTGCTGCAGGAGTCCACTCGGACGGGCGAGTGGTCGTTCGCCTTGCGGGTCGTGGAGCAGGCGCCGGCGCGGGGCGCCGGTATCACGCGCAATGTCGGGGCGGCGCATGCGACCGGCGCCACCCTGGTGTTCATCGACGATGACATCGAGCCCTTTCCCTCGATGATGTCGACGCATATTCGACGGCATGCGGACGCGGCGTCGGCGCGCGAGTCTCTCGTCCTCATCGGGGCACCGGTACCGGTGCGGACGGCGGATGGCTCCCTGCACCGAATTGCCGCGTGGGGGTGGTGGGAGCAGCAGTTCGAGCGCATGAGTGAGCCCGGACACCGGTTCACGTACGACGAGGTGTTCACGGGCGTGCTGTCGATGCCCGCCGCGCTCTTTCACGCGGTGGGTGGATTCGACGCGCTCCTTGGCGACTGCCACGAAGACTCCGAACTCGGCCTGCGACTCTTTCGTGCGGGGGCGCGAGTCGCCTTCTCCAGGGAGGGGGGCGGCATGCACCACGAAGTGAGGAGCATCCTGCAGCTCCTGCCACGCAAGTGGGCCGAGGGACGCGCCGACGTGCGCATCCTCCGCCGGTGGCCGGAACTCCTCTCCGTGCTCGCCATCGGGAAGCCTGAGGCGCCGCGCGCCACCTTGCTGGGGTTCGTTCGCCGTCTGGCATTCCGCGCCACGGGTCGTGCGCTTTTGCAAGCGCGCGGTGCCACGAGGCTGGCACTCGTGCTGCTCGCGTGGCTCGACCGGTGGCGCTGGCGCAACACCTGGCGCTTCCTGCACGGTGGCATTCTCACCTACAGCTACTGGAAGGGTGCGGCCAACGAGATCGGCTCCGCGGCTAATCTGGCAGCGCTCGTCGCGGAGAGTCGCGTCGGACGAGCTCAGTGGTACGAGCGGAGCCGTCACCTTGCCATCGATCTCGACGAGGGCCTGGAAGCGGCCGAGCGATCGCTTGATGTCGTACGCCCGGACTGGATCACGGTGCAACTGGGCGGGCAGGTCGTGGGATCGACCGATGCAATTCCGGAAGCGGAGCGGCTCCATGGCGGACACCTGCGGCGCCTTCTCGCTACCACGCTCAGGCACGAGATGCAGGTCACGCTGGCCATGCGCACCATCCAGCAGCACCGTCCGGAGGGCCTCGGCGCAGACGTCGGCGATAAGATTCTCTACGGAACCGCGGACGCGAGCACGTCCGTCCCATCGGCCACCGTCCCGCGAATCTCTGTCATCGTTCCGAAGCGGAGTGCGCGAGACACGATATGCCGAACGCTCGATTCCCTGCTCGCACAAACGATGACACAGTGGGAGGCCATCGTCGTCGACGATGGCTCCACGGATGGCACCGGCGTGAGCATCGATGGCTATGCGCGAGACGACGCGCGGATTCGCGTCGTTCGGCAGGCTCATTTGGGTCTCAGCGACGCGCGGAACTCTGGTGTGGCTCGCGCGACCGCGGAGTGGCTGCACTTTCTCGATGCGGGCGACTGGATGGCGCCGACCGCCTTCGAACGCCTGCTCGCAGCAGGGGATGCCGACGCATCAATCGACGCCGTGCATTGCGGCTGGTCGCGCGTCGCCGACGACGGCACCCTGATCGCCGAGTCCCGCTGCTGGCAGGAGGGAGACCTGTTCGAGCTGTTTGCCGCGCGACGTGTCTTCGCGCTGCACGCGTGCCTGGTGCGCCGGAGCGTTGTCGAGGAGATCGGAGGCTTCGATCCGGACTTCGCGACCTCGCAGGACTGGGTGCTTTGGCAACGCGTCGCACGCCGCGGCGCCCGCTTTGGCAGCGTGCCGGACACGCTCGCCTTTTCCGCGCCTCACCCCGCCTGGCTGAGCAGCGACCCCCTGCAACTCCTCCACGAGCCGCTGGAGATCATTACGCTTGGGCACCGTGCGGATCCGCGCGTGCCAGGGGGGAAGCACGCCGGGGGTCGTCCGGCGCATGAGCTCCCCGGCGCGCAACTTCGCTACGCGTGCTGGGTGGCCGGAGTGATGATCGCCAAGGGGAAGGATGCGTCGATCCTGCTGGCCCGTATCCCCCGCCCGCCGTCGCCGCCCCCTCCCATCTTCATCGCTGAGAGCCTGCTGCGCGCGGTGTCCAGTTCGTTAGGCATGCCAACCGGCGCCTGGCGCGATGTGTGGAGTCGCGTCGAGCCCGTGCTGGCGCGCTTCCTGGAGGCGCTCGAGCAGCACGTGGACACGCCCGGCTACGCCCGTGCCGTCCGTGCGGCGGTGGAACGCGGCGTCGCCCCCTTCGTGACGGAGAGCCACACGCTCGGGCTTCACGCGGTGATCTCCTGCGAGATCACGTCGCCCATCACCGATGTCGTCGTGCCGGCCGGCGCCGAGCGGCTGGCGGCCAACGTGTACGCCGACGGTCGGCGCGTGGGACTCGTGGAGCTGCCCGCGGTGGGCGGCCGCGTCACGGCAACGGTACTGCGCGATGCCATCGCCGCGGAGTACGCGTGGCCGATCCTGGGATGTTTCTTCGAACGGGAGATCTATCGCGCGGTAAAGTTTGTCGAGAAGGACGGGTCGACATCGGCCTGGATCGACGGTGTGCAAGTGGCGGACAACCTGCCCGCCGAT
>JBDSVW010000309.1:0-12391 GCA_039927015.1 Gemmatimonadaceae bacterium
GGGCGGGCGCCGCCGTCGGCGGCACGGGGGTGCTCGAGGCACCGGCAAGCGAGCCGAGGAGCGAGTCACGGGGCGAGCCGCAGGGCGAGCCGCAGGGGCGCGCGCCCCTGCGCGGCGACACCACGCCCTCGTCGGCGCCCGGACGCCCGCCGGCGTCGGCGCGCCAGGACACGGCGGCGCCCGGACGCCCGCCGGCGTCGGCGCGCCAGAACTCGTCGGCGCCTAACGTGGTGTCCGCGCTGGACGTGAACGCCCTCACCGCCTGCTGGGACGACATTCTCGCCGCGGTGCGCCGCGAGCGCCCGCTGGTGGGCAGCATGCTCTCGCACGCCGTTCCCACGGCGGTCTCCGCCTCCGGGCTGGTGTCGCTGCAGATCGAGGATCTGGGCGCCTTCGAGAGCCTGGCGAGCAAGACGAAGGAACTCACCGCGGCGCTGGCCGTACACGTAAAGGGGCTGACGCGGGTACAGCTCCTCCCGCCGGAAAGCGCCGGGGACGACAGCGGGCCGCGGCGGATGACCGCCGAATCCATCAAGTCGGAGACGATCGTGGCTCTCCGCCGGCGCGACCCGACGCTCGCCGCCGCCATCGACGAGCTGGACCTCGACCTCATCGGTTGAGATGGCTTGAAGCGTCGCCCGCCGGCGGCGTACCTTGGTAAACCACAAGCGTTTACAGAGACATGACCGACATCTTCAAGATCCTCCAGCAGGCGCAGCAGGTGCAATCCAAGATGCAGCAGATGCAGGAGGAACTCGCGCAGCGCGCCGTGTCGGGCAGCGCCGGCGGGGGCTTGGTAACTGTGCACGCCGATGGAAAGGGCACCGTCAAGTCGATCAAGATCGATCCCAGCGTGGTGAATCCCGCCGATGTGGAGATGCTGGAAGATCTCGTCGTGGTGGCCGTCGCGGAGGCCCAGAAGAAGGCGGGCGAACTGGCGCAGGAGGAGATGGGCAAGCTCACCGGGGGCATGAACCTTCCGTTCAAGCTGCCGTTCTAGTCGGTGTCCGCTATCGACGACCTGGCCACCGAGCTTTCGAAGCTTCCGGGAATCGGCCGCAAGACCGCCTTGCGTCTCACGTACCACCTGCTGAAGCAGCCGCCGGAGCGTTCCGTGCGACTGGCGCGGGCGCTGGAGACCCTCGCCGAGCGAGTGCATCCCTGTCCGCTCTGCTTCAACCTCACCGAGGAGGAGAGCTGCGCCATCTGCCGCGACCCGCGGCGTGACGCGGGCATCATCTGCGCCGTCGAGGAAGCGTCGGACATCGGCGCCATCGAGCGGTCGGGTGAGTTTCGTGGCCTATATCACGTTCTCGGGGGTAGAATCTCGCCGCTGGACGGCGTGGGGCCCGAAGATCTTACGCTGGGCGTCCTTGAGCGTCGAGTGTCTGGCGGGAACGTGAAGGAAGTCATTGTCGCCACCAATCCGAGTGTGGAGGGTGAGGCGACCGCGCTTTACCTCCAGCAGATTCTAACGCCCCACGCCGTGCGCGTTACGCGCATTGCGCGGGGGCTCCCCGTGGGCGGCGACCTGGAATACGCCGACGGGGTCACCATTGCGCGCGCGTTGTCGTCGCGACAGGAGATGCCCTGAAGATGCGCCGGGAATCACAACTCTCCGTGGGCGTGCTGAGCGGCTTCCTGGCCGGGTTCGCGCTCTGGAGCCGGCAGCAGCGGGTCGACCGGCAGCGGCTGTTCAGCCGCAACCCGGTGCGGCGGCTGGCGGCCCTCGGCTATCTCGGCAATCGGCCCGACGAGCAGACCGTGACGATCCTTCGAGACTACCTTGCCTGGGAGCCGGTGCCCGAGCTTCGCCGGCGCGCGCGACGGATGCTGCGCCGCGTGGAGCGCGCCATCGCCTAACGCCATACGGATGCCCATGGGAGCCACCAGCTGGTCGTTCACCGAAGAGGATTTCACCGCCATCACCCAGGAGCTGCAACGCTTCCTGGGCGACAGCAATGCGCGCTGCGCGCTGCTCGTCGACCGCAGCGGCCAGCTCATCACCACGGTCGGTGACCGGCCCACGTTCGACGTCACGGCCTTCGCGACGCTCACCGCGGCCGATTTCTCCGCCAACGACCAGCTCGCGCGCCTCATTGGCGAGAGCGACTTCAATACCCTCTTTCACCAGGGCGAGCGCGAGTCGATGCTGCTCGCCGACGTGGCACGCCGGGTGATCCTCGTGATCCTGTTCGACAACCGCACCACGTTAGGCCTCGTCCGTCTCAAGATGCGATCGGTCGTGGACGCCCTCGGGCTGCTTATCGAAGGGGTCTTTCGGCGGGGAGAAGCGGGGGGCGCGCGCCGTCCGGCGCTGCTCGTCGACATCGACGACGAAATCGACCGTCTCTTCCAGTAGCCGGGGACGTCGTCGATGTCGATGATCAACTATGCGTCCCGGGAGATCAACTGCAAGATCGTGTACTACGGTCCTGGGCTCGGTGGCAAGACCACCAATCTGGAGCACATCTACAAGAAGGTCGCGCCCAACACGCGAGGGAAGCTGATCTCCCTCGCGACCGAATCGGAGCGCACCCTCTTCTTCGATTTCCTCCCCGTGGACCTGGGCACGATTCGCGGCTTCAAGACGCGCTTCCACCTCTACACGGTGCCGGGCCAGGTGTACTACAACGCCTCCCGCAAGCTGATCCTCAAGGGGGTCGATGGCATCGTGTTCGTCGCCGACTCGCAGATGGATCGTGCGGAGGCGAACCAGGAGTCGATGCAGAACCTGTACGACAACATGACCGAGTACGGCTATGACCTGACGCGGATGCCGTTCGTGATCCAGTACAACAAGCGCGACCTGCCGAATGCCGCCACGCTGGCGGAGTTGCAGGGTGCCCTCAATCCGGGCTGGGATGTCACAGAAGCGGCGCGCCAGCGCGCCACGCCGGACGCGTATCACGCGGGTGAATACCTGGTGGAGCAGCTTTCGACTGGCGAATGGGTCGAGCGTGCCCCTTATTTCGAAGCAGTCGCCGTCACCGGCGATGGCGTCTTCGACACACTGAAGGCGGTTTCGAAGCTGGTACTCAAGTCCCTGTCGTAGGGCGCGTGTCCGTGACGCTCAACCTGCCTAACGCCATAACCGTAGGCCGCATTGCCGCGACCCCGCTCATTGCGGCGCTCGTAGTGAGCGCGGGATGGCAGCTGCGCCTCACGGCATGGCTGCTGTTCGTGGCGGCCGCCGTCACCGACTACATCGACGGCAAGCTGGCACGGGACCGCAACCTCGTCACGAACCTGGGCAAGCTGCTCGACCCCCTCGCCGACAAGCTCCTGCTGCTGGCGACGCTGCTGCCGATGTACTGGCTCACGCGGCACGTGGCCCTCTGGTCCTCGCTCCCCGAGGCCGGAACATGGGCGGCGGGTGCCACGGTGGGGCCGGTGCTCACGGACGCGGGCGGACAGCACGTGGCGTACCCGTTCGTCACGCCGTTCGGGCTGGTCGGGCTCCCCGTCTGGATCCTCGTCGTCGTACTGGGGCGTGAGCTGTTCATGACCGCCTTCCGGCAGTTCGCTGCACATCGCGGCGTGGTAATCTCCGCCATCGGCCCGGCCAAGTGGAAGACGACCTTTCAGCTCATCTGGGTCGGCGCCGCCTTCTTCTGGTACTTCGCCTCCGCCGCCGCGGTCGAAAAGCAGTGGACCGCGGCGGCGTGGCGCAACTTTGCCATGTTCAACGGCGTAGTGGGATCGCTCGCCATGATCGGCGCCGTCGCCCTGACCCTGTTCTCCCTCGCGTTGTACCTGCAGCGGTACGGCGGCATGCTCTTGCGCTCCGACGGCGCGCGCGGCGTCACGGGGTAGCGGCCGCCGGCGCCCTCCGCCGCCAGGTGCACTCCGGTCCCTCTCCATGAACATCGAACTAGTCACGATCGGCGACGAGCTCCTGCTCGGCCTCACGATCGATACCAACGCGGCGTGGCTGGCCCGCGCGCTGGCCGCCGACGGCGTGCGCATCGTGCGGCGCGCCACCGTGGGCGACGAAGCCGACCACATCGTCTCGGCGGTGCGCGATGCCCTCGACCGCACCGGGGGCGTGATCACCACCGGCGGGCTCGGCCCCACCGCCGATGACCTCACGAAGCCCTCCATCGCCGCACTGTTCGGTCGCGAGATGCTGTTCGACGCCGAGCGCTGGGAGGCGCTCAAGCGGCTCTGGCGCGAGCGCGGGCGCCCAGGCGAACTCCCCGAATCGAATCGGCAGCAGGTGATGATTCCGGCGGGCGCGCACGTGCTGAACAATCGGCACGGCACGGCCCCCGGCATCTTCCTGGAAGACGAACGAGGACGCTGGGTCGCCATGCTTCCGGGAGTGCCGCGCGAGATGCGGGGCCTGTTCGACGACGAACTGCGCGAGGTGGTGCTCGCCCGCCTGCACGGAGATCGCCAGGTCATCCGGTCGCAGATCGTGCGCACGACGGGGGTCTCGGAGTCGCTGCTGCCGGAGCTCCTTGGCGATGCCGCCCGCGGCCTGGACGGCATGTCGCTCGCCTACCTTCCGGGGCAGGAGGGCGTGGATCTCCGCCTGACGATTCGCGGTACGAGTGCCGCCGAGGCCGATGCGCGCCTGGCGGCGGGAGCGCAGATCGTCGCGGCGCGCGTCGGCACGTATGTCTACGCGCGCGGCGCACCCGACCTCGCCGAGGTGGTGCTGTCGGCATGCCGCGAGGCGCAACACCGGCTGGCGGTCGCCGAAAGCTGCACCGGCGGCTTGCTCGGCGCCCGCCTCACCGCGATTCCGGGCGCCAGCGATGTCGTGCTGGGAGGGGTCATTGCGTACGACAACGTGGTCAAGCGGGAGCTGCTCGGCGTACCGGAGGCCATGTTGATCGCGAAGGGCGCCGTGAGCGACGAGGCGGCCCGGGCCATGGCTGCTGGCGTTCGTCAGCTGCTCGACGCGGACATCGGCGTCGGCATTACGGGCGTGGCGGGGCCGGGAGGTGGCAGCGAGGAAAAGCCCGTGGGTCTGGTATATATCGCGGTGGATTGCCGAGGCGCGGTCACCACCTTCGGTGGAAAGTTGATCGGGGATCGGGAAGAGGTGCGTTTCAGGGCCACGCAGGTGGCGCTGGAACTCGTTCGACGGGCGCTGCACGCCGCGGGCTGAGCCCCATTCTCCGCAGTATCCCTCGGGAAGCCCTTTGGGAGGCCTGAGTCCAGAGGACGCGTTGCCGGCCGCGGGCACAGCTATACTGCCAAAGTGACCGAGCGGGGCGGCATGACCGTTGCCCACATGCAACCCCATGTCGAGATTTGAGTTGAGTCGTTGCGGGACAGGGACGGCGATGCTCGAGGCACCTTCGGCGCTGAACTGGCCGAAACACTTTCCTGACGAAATCAGTAGGCGTGGATCTCATGGACGAACACGACAAGCTGCCGGACACCCTCGATACCACTGACAGTGCCACGACCGGGGCCGCGATGCCGGCCGCGGGACAGGAGGTGCAGGCCCCGGGCGACGCATCCGACTTGACCTCGCGCGAGGATTGGCAGCGGCTGCATGACGAGCAGCGCGACAAGTATCTCCGCCTCGCCGCGGAATACGACAACTTTCGCAAGCGCACGGTGCGCGAGCGGCAGGATGCGGGAGGGCGTGCGCAGGGGGAGCTGGTCTCCGGGCTCATCGACGCGCTGGATGATCTCAGTCGCTTTGCGCATGTAGACCCGCTCACGGTCGAGAGCCGCACGGTGGTCGATGGCGCCGCGATGGTGGAGAAGAAGATCTTCAAGGCGCTCACCACACTTGGACTCGAGGTCGTCAGCCCGACCGGCGAGACATTCGATCCCGCGCTGCACGAGGCGATTTCCACGGTGCCCGCCGACTCGGCCGAGGACGATCACCAGGTGGCGCAGGTGTTCCAGCCCGGCTACGTCTTTCGCGGCCAGCTGCTGCGGCCCGCGCGAGTGGTGGTGAAGCAGTGGAACGGCTGAGCGCTCCGTAGCGTCCCATGGCCCCAACCAAAGACTACTACGCCGTGCTCGGGGTGAGCTCCACGGCCGCGGCGGACGACATCAAGAAGCAGTACCGCCGGCTGGCCAAGAAGTATCATCCCGACACCAACGCCAACGATCCGAAGGCTACCGAGCGCTTCAAGGAGATCTCGGAGGCGTATCAGGTCATTGGGGACGAAGCGAAGCGGAAGCAGTATGACGAGATGCGCCGCCTGGGGGCATTCTCCGGGTACTCCGGTGCCGCGTCCCGCTCGCGTGGCGGCCCGGCGGGACCACGCCCTGGCGGCGCCGGCGCGGGGCCAGCCCCCGGCGACTTCCGTTTCCAGGACTTCGACGTCGGCGGTCTCGGCGGACTGGGCGACCTGTTCGGCAGCATCTTCGGTGCAGCTGGCGGACGGCAGGGAGGCCGCCAGCGCGTGGAGGAACAAGGCCAGACGGTCGAGAGCACGCTCGAGATTCCCTTCCGCACCGCCGCCGCGGGTGGCAAGGTGCCCATCGAACTCGAAGTCAACGAGGAGTGCGACACCTGCCGCGGCTCCGGAGCAGCGCCCGGCGCCGCGCTGCGCCAGTGCCCGGAGTGCAGCGGGCGCGGCACGATATCGTTTGGGCAGGGCGGCTTTGCCGTGAACCGGCCGTGTCCCATGTGCATGGGGCGCGGGCAGGTGCCCAGCGAACGCTGCCCCACCTGCAATGGCGCGGGAGAAGTGCGCTCGCGCAAGAAGGTGCTCATCACGGTGCCCTCGGGCGCCGATACGGGCACCAAGATCCGCCTGAAAGGGCAGGGAGGGCGCGGCACCAACGGCGGCCCGCCGGGCGACCTGATCATCACCTTCCAGGTGAAGGACGACCGCTTCTACAAGCGCGAGGGGCTGGACCTCCTGGCCACGGTGCCGCTCAACATCGCGCAGGCCACGTTAGGCACGCGCATCTCCGTGCGCACGCTCGATGGCAAGAAGGTGTCGATCAAGATTCCGGCCGGCACGCCGAGTGGAAAGCGCTTTCGTATCCGCACGCAGGGCATCGCGAAGGACGGCCAGAAGGGCGACCTGATCGTGGAGACGAGCATCATCGTGCCGGAGGCGCTGTCGGAGGAGCAGGAGCGGCTGCTGCGCGAGTTCGCCGAGGCGGGCGGACTGCGGTACTGATGCGCGGGCGCGCCGCGGCGCCCGGACGTCACCTGTTCGCGGCGGCCCTCCTCGCGATGCTCGCCGGCTGTACCCCTTCGCCAGCGCCCATGACGCCTCCGACTCCCGCGCCCTTCGCGACGCCGATCATCATTGCCCACCGCGGCGCCAGCGGCCACCGGCCTGAGCACACGCTCGCGGCGTACGACCTCGCGATCGACATGGGCGCGGACTACATCGAGGCCGATCTCGTGATGACGCGGGATAGGGTGCTGGTGGCGCGGCACGAGAACGAGATCGGGGGTACCACCGACGTGGCCGAGAAGTTTCCAGGCCGCAAGCGCGACGCGGCCATCGACGGCGGCACGGTGTCGGGCTGGTTCACTGAGGATTTCACGCTGGCGGAGCTGCGCACCCTGCGGGCGAAGGAGCGGCTCGCGCATCGCTCACACGCCTTCGACGGACAGTTTCCCGTCCCTACCTTCGACGAGGTGCTTGCACTCGTCAGGCGGCGGGAGCGCGAGACGGGACGCACGATCGGTGTCTATCCCGAGACCAAGCATCCCTCCTACTTCGCGTCCATCGGCCTGCCGTTCGACGACACCCTGCTCGCCACCCTCGCGCGCCACGGCTACACCTCGCGCGCCGATGCGGTCTACGTTCAGTCGTTCGAAACCGGAAACCTGCGCGCGCTGCGTGCGCGTTCCTCCATCCGCCTCATCCAGCTCATCGACGACGCGGGACAGCCCACCGACCTCGCGTTGGCAGGTGACCCTCGCACATTCCGTGACCTGGTGACGCCGGAAGGGCTGCGAGGGATTGCGGGCTATGCCGACGGGGTGGGGGTCAACAAGCAGCTGGTGGTGCCAGCCAATCAGGCGTTTCCCGGCTGGGCCGGCCCCAGTGCGCTGGTGCGGGACGCCCATGCGGCGGGCCTGGCGGTGCACGTCTGGACGCTGCGCTCCGATGCACCATTTCTCGCCCCGGGATATGGCGGCGATGCGGGCGCCGAGTGGCGTCACTTCGCCGCGTTAGGCGTGGACGGCATGTTCGGCGACTTTCCCGATGTGGGCGTGGCGGCGCTGCGCGGGCGATAGGACCGCGACGGCGGCCGCGCCGTGCGGGGTGGCCCGTCTACGCCGCCCGGACCGGCAACGGCGCGCGTCCCGGCCCGGCGCGCTCGATGAGGCCTCCGCCCACCACGCGCTCGCCGTCGTACATCACCAGCGACTGCCCAGGGGTGATTGCGGCCACCGGCTCGTCCAGCGCGAACTCGATCTCGTCCCCGTCCAACCGGATGATCTCGGCCTCAGCGGCAGGGGCGCGATGCCGGATCTGCACCTGGAGCCGGTCGCCTAACGAAGGCGGCTCCGTGAGCCAGTTGAGCTCCCGCGCCAGCACGCCGTGCCCCAGTAGCGCCGCGCGTGTCCCCACGACCACGGCACGGTCGGCAGGCCGGATGGCGATCACGAACATCGGCTCCGGGAATCCTCCCGGCACGCCGCGCCGCTGGCCGATGGTGTAGCGCGCGTACCCCTCATGCTCACCCACCACGCGGCCGTCGGCCAGCACGATCGGACCCCGGGCAAGCGCTGGCGCGTCAGCGCCCAGCTTCTGGCGGATGATCTTCGTATGGTCGCCGTCCGGCACGAAGCAGATGTCCTGCGACTCGACCTTGTCGGCCACCAGCAATCCGAGGGAACGTGCCACCTCTCGCGTCTCGGCCTTCGTCTGGTGGCCCACCGGCAGCAGCATGCGCGACACCACGCCGCGATCGATGCCCCACAGGAAGTACGTCTGGTCCTTTGAGCGGTCTACGCCGCGGTGCAGCACGCCGTCCACCACCCGTGCATAGTGCCCAGTGGCGAGGTAGGGCGCGTCGATGGCGTCTGCCGTGCGCAGCAGGTCGCGGAACTTGGTGAAGGTGTTGCAGCGGACGCAGGGAATGGGCGTGCGGCCCGCCGAGTACTCGCTCACGAAGTTGTCCACCACGTCGTGCCCGAACGCGCGCTCCAGGTTCAGCACGTAGTGCGGCACCCCTAACGATTCACAGATGCGACGCGCGTCGTTGATGGAGTCCAGTGAACAGCACGGCTTGTCCGGCACGTCGTCGCCATAGCAGAAGAGCTTCAGGGTGGCGCCCACCACGTCGTAGCCCTGGGCGTGCAGCAACGCCGCCGCGACAGAAGAATCCACGCCGCCGGACATCGCCACCAGAACGCGCGGGCCGCTGGCCACGACCGGCTACCCTTCCACGTGGCGCGTGAACGCCCGTGCCGTGATCATGAGGCCATGCCGCTCATGCGGCGCGCCTTCTCGATGAGCGCGGGAAAGAGCTCGGCCACGCGCGTCATGTCCTCATCGGTGGAGAGCACGCCGAGCGACATGCGGATGGCGGCGTTGGCCACGTCCGGGCGCACGCCGATGGCCGCCAGCACGTGCGAGGGATTCACGCTGCCGCTCTGGCACGCCGAGCCCGATGAACACGCCACGCCGCGCAGGTCCAGCGCCATGAGCAGCGCCTCGCTGTCCGTGCCGGGCACCGAGATGTTCAGGATGTGCGGCGCGCGAGGCCCCCCTCGCCCGTGCACCACCGCTTCGGGAATGCGCGCCAGCAGCGCCTCCTCCAGATGATCGCGCATGGCCACCAGCTTGGCGCACTCGTGCTCGCGCTCCTCGCTGGCCAGCTCCGCCGCCCTGGCGAGTCCCACCGCCATGGCGACATTCTCGGTGCCCGGCCGGCGGCCGCGGTCCTGGCTGCCGCCGTGCATCAGCGGCTCCAGCACCGTGCCGCGGCGGATGAACACCGCGCCGATTCCCTTGGGCGCCCCGATCTTGTGACCGGAAATGGTGAGGGCATCGAAGGGCACCGTCCGTGCGTCGATCACGACCTTGCCGAAGGCCTGCACGGCGTCGGTGTGGAAGCACGCGCCGCGCGCCTTGGCGTCGGCGGCGAGTCCGGGAATGTCCTGCATCACTCCCATCTCGTTGTTCACCCACATCACACTGCATACCGCCACGTCCTCGTCCACGAGCTGGCGATAGTGCTCGCGGTCCACCACGCCGAGCGCGTCGACCGTCACGAAGCGCTCCTCGCCTCCCTCGTCGCGCACCTTGTGCACCGCAGCGATGACGGCCTTGTGTTCGATGGGAGACGACACCACGGCATTTCGCTGCGCCCGCAACGCCCGCCAGGCGCCGAGCACCGCGAGGTTGTCGCCTTCGGTGCCGCCGGAGGTGAAGCACACTTCGTCGGCGTTCGCGCCAAGGCAATGCGCGACGCGCTCGCGCGCCTCGTCCAGCGCCGCGCGCGCTTCACGTCCCCAACGATGCACGCTGGAGGGATTTCCGAAGCGGGCGCCGAAGTAGGGCAGCATCGCCTCGAGCACTTCCTGCCGCACCGGCGTGGTCGCCGCGTGGTCGAGATAGACGGGGGTAGCCATGCCGGGAAAGATAGGGGTGAATCGGGCCGCTCAGAACCCCGGAGACGGCGTCTGGACCCGCAAAACCGGGCGTCCAGCGCCCCGGAGGCGCGCTTCCCCCAGCACGCCCCCCCTGTCGCGGGGCCGGCCGCTCTAATCCAGGACAAGCTTGCCCCGCTTGAACCGCGCGATCGCGGCCGTGTTCAACACCACGGCCAGCGCACCCAGCAGGGCCGCGGCGCGGAACGAGAGCGTCTCCACCCCGAGCTGGCTGGCGCCGCCCAGCACCCGCGACTGGAACTCCGGCGGTGTGAGTTCCAGGAAGAGGATGGGCGTCATCATGAAGAGGAGGATGATCACGCCAAAGGTCTGCTGCGCCTGTCGCACCGTGGCGGCGCGCAACGACACAATCACGCCCATGCCGGCGATGAAGAACGCCCCCGAGCCGATGAGCGCAAGGAGCGCGGCCAGGCGCGCGGCCGGCATGGTCAGCAATTCACCGCTGCCGAACTTCAGGTTCACCACGCTCCATCCAATCAAGAGATTCGTGGTCGCGAAGCCGAAGCCGTACATCACAGCGGCGAGGATCTTTCCGGCGATGATGGCGCTGTCGCTCAGGCGCGACGCGAGCAGCGTCTCGAGCGTATGCCGTTCCCGCTCGCCGGCGATGGCGTCCGCGATGAGCGTCGACGTCATGCTCGACGTGAGCAGCGGCCAGTAGAAGAACATCAGCGGCGAGGAGAGCCAGCTTACGCCCATCTGCAGCGGGGACACGACACCCAGGAAGCCGATGATGAGCAGGATGGACCATCCCCCGCGCCGGAACCGGAGCAGCTGGTCAATGATCTCCAGCCATTCCTTGTACGCTACCGTCCAGATGTCGTGCATCATGAGGCCGTGCCGTCCGGGGATCGTCCGTCCGGCGCGCCCGCATCATGGCCCACGAGTTCCAGGAAGACGTCCTCGAACGAGGCGCGGTCGCGCCGCACCTCCTCGATGCCCACCCCCCGTCCTACCAGCCACGCGACGATCGGCGCCACCTCCGCGCGCGCCGACAACGTGAGTGTCACCGCCTCGCCGTCGCGCGCCACCGACGTCACCCCCTCCAGTCTGCCTAACGAGGACACGGTGGCGTCATCCAGCCCGTGTCCCATGATGCGCACGAGCGGGGCGCCGCGCGCGGCCCGCAGCGCGGCCGGGGTGCCGAAGTCCAGCAGGCGTCCGCGCCGGATCACGCCCACCAGCGCGCACAACTTCTCCGCTTCGGCCAGGTTGTGAGTGGTGAGGAAGATTGTCACGCCGTCCTGCTGTGCCAGCCGCGCCAGGTCGTCGCGCAGCGAGGCACTGGCCACGGGGTCGAGGCCGGCGGTGGGCTCGTCGAGGAACACGAGCGGCGGACGGTGCAGCACCGCGCGCGCGACCGCGAGCTTCTGCCGCATGCCTCGACTCCACTGGCCCACCGAGTCGTCGCGACGATCCCACAGCCCGAGTTGCGTGAGCAGCTCCTGAATGCGCGCGTGACGCGCCCGCGCGTTGAGCCGCCAGGCGCGGGCGTAGAAGTCGAGGTTCTGGTAGGCGGTGAGCCGTTCGTACACGCCGTTGTGCTCCAGCAGGGCCCCCGCGCCCCGGCGCACCGCATCGCCC
Source organism: Gemmatimonadaceae bacterium (assembly GCA_039927015.1). GTDB lineage: Bacteria > Gemmatimonadota > Gemmatimonadetes > Gemmatimonadales > Gemmatimonadaceae > SCN-70-22. The sequence continues at coordinate 12,155 of JBDSVW010000309.1, forward strand.
TCCCGGGTGGGATCGAGACCGAACACTTCGCTCCGTCCGGCGGTGGGGTCGACGAGCCCCAGCAGGACCCGGATGACGGTGGTCTTGCCTGCGCCATTCGGCCCCAGGAAGCCGAACACGATGCCCGACGGAACCTCGAAGGAGAGATGGTCGAGGGCGCGCACCGACGGAAAGTCCCGCACCAGTCCCTCCACCCGGACGGCGGGGGACGTCATGCGTCGGGCAGCGATCGCAGCG
>JBDSVW010000310.1:0-7758 GCA_039927015.1 Gemmatimonadaceae bacterium
TGGATGTGCGGCTGCGCGGCGACCTTGAGCTGCTCGCGATCGAGCACTTCCTTGTATGCTTCCTGTACGAGCGCCTCGATGGCTTCACTTCGCACGGCATCGGCGAAGCGTTTCATCACCATGCCTACCGGCGCCTTGCCGGGCCGGAATCCGGGAATGGTGACTTTCGACGCCAGCTTTCGCGCCGCCTGGGTTCGGGCTTCGTTGACTGCCTCGGCGGGAACCGTCACCTGCAACAGGCGTTCGGCTCCCTCGGCCTTTTTGGACTCGATGGCGATGTTCATCGTAGAGTGCGTGACGGCCGGCTCGACCGCTCTGGATCGGTCGACCGGCCGCGGAGTACAAGGAAGTAATCGAGCCTTTAAGGTAATCCCTGCCCGTAGCGGGTCCAAGTCAGAGTATGGTCCCGCCCCTAATCGAGCCCCCCGGAGTTCCTATGTCACAGCCCGTTTCAGCCTTTCTGTCCTCCGTTTTGCGCCTCTCGGTCGCGATCGCCCTGCTGATTGTCGGGTGGAGTGCACCGGCTGCCGCCCAGTACCGGGGCCCCATGCGCACCGCGGTGACGATCAACCCGCTGGGCCTGCCGTTCAAGTACGTGTCCGCTGAGCTGGAGCAGAAGGCCACCAACATCGTGACGTTTGGCGCCGCGGTGTCTTACCTCGGCATCGACAACGGGTCGTACGCGTCCGTCGAGGGAAAGCTCAGGCTGTACCCGAACGAGAAGGCGTTCGAGGGCTTTTCCATCGGAATCGGGGGCGGTTTCTCGCACGTGCGCGAGGACATCACCGGAGGGGAAGAGTCGGCCACCCTCCCGTCCATCGCGGTACTCACCGACTACAACTGGTTGATGGGAAAGACGAAACGCGTGCTCGTGGGCGCGGGCGTGGGCGCCAAGCGCCTCTTCGGCAGCAGCGACAAGTTCGGCGATATCAATCTCCAGTACCCGACCGCACGCTTCCAGGTCGGCCTGATCTTCTAGGTCGCCAACAGTGCGTGATGGCGTTTACGGCCGCGCGGCGATTGCCGCGCGGTTTCGCGTTGGCGAGGTCGTCCGCGCCGGACCGATGAGGTCGGCCACGATCTTTCCTGACGAGAGCACACCCGGAACACCCGCCCCCGGATGCGTGCCGGCTCCGGCGAGGTAGAGGTTGGGCACGTCCTCGCTCACGTTATGCGGTCGCATCCACGCCGACTGCATGAGGGTCGGCTGCACGGAGAACGCGCTGCCGAGGTGGGAGTTGAGCTCGTCGCGAAAGTAGCGCGGGTCGATGCTGCGCTCCGTAACGATGTGGCGCGACAGGCCAGGCATGTGCGTGGCTTCCAGGTACTGCATGATGCGGTCGCGGTAGGGACGCGCCGCCTGCTCCCAGTCCGTGCTGCCGCCGAGATGCGGTACCGGGGAGAGCACGTACCAGGCATCGCATCCCGGTGGCGCCAACGACGGGTCGGTGGCCGTGGGCCGATGCAGGTAGAGCGAGAAGTCGTCGCTCAGGATCTGCTCGTTGAAGATGTCGTCGAGTAGGCCGCGGTAGCGCGGCCCCATGAGGATCTCGTGGTGTGCGAGATGGTCGTAGGTGCGGTCGGTGCCGAAATAGCAGACAAAGAGCGACATCGAGTACTTCTTGCCCCTCATGCGTGCGTCGGTGTTCACTTTGCGATGTCGGGGCGCGAGCAGCTGCATGTACGTGGTCGCCACGTCACCGTTGCTTACGACGGCGTCGCCGGCCACGATTTCGCCGTCCGCCAGCCGCACGCCCGTGGCGCGGTGCGTCGTGTCGCTCACCAGGATTTCCGACACTTCGGCGTTGAGGCGGATTGTCCCGCCCAGTTCGGTGAACAGCTGCGTCAGCGCACGCACCACCGCGCCCGTTCCTCCCACCGCGAACCAGACGCCCCACTTCTTCTCGAGGTGGTGAATGAGGGCGTAGATCGACGTGCTCTCGAACGGATTACCGCCGATGAGCAGGGGATGGAAGGAGAAGACCTGGCGCAGCCGCTCGTCGCGCATGAACTGGTTCACGTAGCTGGCGACCGACTTGTGCGACTGCAGGCGCACCAGGTCCGGCACCACCTTCAGCATGTCCAATACGCGGTGGAAGGGCTTGTCGATGAGGGAGAAGCCGGTGTCGAAGATCCGCTCGGTCGATGCGCTGAATCGCAGGAAGCCCTCGACATCGTCCGGGCTGAAGGCGCGCACCTGCTCCACGAGGGCGTCCATGTCGCCCGAATAGCGGAACACCGATCCGTCGCCGAAGCGCACGTTGTAGTACGGATCCACCGGCACCAGCTGCACGTAGTCGGCGCTGTTCCGTCCCGCGAGGTCGAACAGGTCGTGAATCAGCCACGGCGCCGTGAGAATCGTCGGCCCCGCATCGAAGGTGAAGCCGTCCTGCTCGAAGACATACGCGCGTCCTCCGGGCTTGTCGCGCTTCTCGAGCAGCGTGACCTCGTGGCCCTGCAGCTGCAACCGGATGGCCGCCGCGAGGCCACCGAAGCCGGCGCCGATGATGGGGATTCTCATGAGAGGACGAGAGGACGAGAAGACGAGAAGACGAGAGGACGAGAGGACGAGAGGACGAGAAGACGGGAAGACGGGACGTTAGGCGGGGGCGGGGGTGAAGGGGGATGTCTCGGCGGCGGGGCGGGGGCGCGCCATCGTGGCCAGGGCGAGGGGGATGAGCATGGCCAGCGTGCCGAATATGGCGGCGTACCAGAGGCCGTCGCGCACGCAGAGCGCAACCGGCATGATGCCATTCAGCGCGTACAGGCTCATCAGCAGCCACGCGGGGCTGACGCGCGCGGCCCACAGCGTCGGTGGGGTGATCTGCAGCATGAGGCGCGCGATGAGTACGCCCGTGACGTACCAGCCGAACCAGTTGGAGAGCGGCATGCCGTAAAAGACATCCTTCGTGAAGAACGTCACGATGGGCCCCGGCAACCCGAGTCGCGTGAACAGGTCGCCGTCACCCCAGATCCAGTGCGCGGTCTTCACCATGGCGGGATCCATCGACACGTCCCACGCCACCAGGATCAGCCCCGCCAGCAGCGACCAGCGCCACTTGGTGGCGTTGTCATCCTGCGCGTCCCTCAGGCGTCCCACCATCGCCACAGCACCGGCGAGCATGTAGAACCACGACAGCGGAATCGGGAAGGGCACGAGGCCCAGCACCCGGTAACCCAGCAGGCTGGTGTAGTGGTATTCGCCGAACGGCAATTGCGTGCTGGTGCCCAGCAGCTCCGCGCCTAACGCCACGGCGGAGGCCATCAGGAACATGCCCCACGTCCGGCGCCAGCCGATGCGCCCGCCGAGGTGCAGCAGCGCGGCGATGGCGCCCAGCACGACGTAGGTTGGTCCCGAATATTTCCATCCCAGCCGCAGCACCGTGGCATTGGGCTCCTGCAGCAGCCATGGCGACGGGGGGCCGTTGAGGAACGTGGTGAGCGCGATGGTGGAGAAGGCGATCAGGGCCAGGTGCGCCAGCAGGAATGCGGGCGCGGCGCGGCGGGCCCAGGAGGAGGACGAGGCGTCGGACATCGGGTCCCGAATAGGGGTCAGGCGAGGTAGGCGGGTGACGCGGCATCCGCGGACCGGGCATCGGCGGTCGCGGTTGCCTCCGCGTCCTCCTCGGCCGGTGCCGGGAGCCACCATGTGCGGGCCAGCAGGGCCGCGCGGCCCATCCAACCTACTCGCGCCCGCTGCGTGATGTTATCGAAGTCGTTGGCCACGATCGCATCGAGAATGCCCGCATACCCCGCAGCGCAGGCGGTGGCGCAGCGCTGCGCATCGGGGGAGAGCATGGCAATGCCGGGCCTCGCGCGCTCGTAGAGGTCGCGCGCGCGCCCGATCTGCTCCTGCATCAGCGACGACCAGGCCCCGCGCCGTTCCAGCAGACGACCGGTCAGCACGTCATCCGGCGTGAATCCATGCGCCGCCAGCTCGTTGGCTGGCAGGTAGCAACGTCCTCGCTGCGCGTCCTCGCCCACGTCGCGCAGGATGTTGGTCAGCTGCATGGCGGTGCCGAGCAGACGGGCATGGGCCACGGCCGTGGGAAGGGACGCGTCGGGTCGTACGCCCCACACGTGGGTGCACATCTCTCCCACCGAGCTGGCCACGCCGTCGCAGTAACCCTCCAGCTGCTCCCAGCTGGTATACGCGCAGCCCTCGAGATCGCGCGCCACTCCGCGGAGCAGCTCGTCGAGCGGCGCGCGCGGGACGTCGAAACGCTCGACCGTCCACGCCACCTCGCGGAACACCGCGGCGTCCGGTCGGCCGTTCAGCGCTGCTTCGAGGCGGGCCGCGTGCTGCTGCAGGCGCGACCGTACCTGGGTGGGGGAGTGCCCGCGGATGGTCGCGTCGTCCACGATGTCGTCGGCGAGGCGACAGAACGCATACAGCGCCAGCGCCCCCCGCCGCTTCTCCGCGGCGAGAAAGTAGCTCGCGAGATGGAACGTTCGCGAATGGGAGCGCAAGACGTCTTTACAGACTTGAGCGTCATCCAGAGGCATGCAGCGTCACGATCGAAGGGGGGACGAGCGGTATACCCACTGAACGTCCGTGGCGGGTGAGAGTTCCGGCGAGCGGAGGTGCATCCGTTCAGATGGTATGCCTCGGTTCCTGCGACCTGCAATTGGGCGCCGGTGCGCGCATCTTGCACAGTCTACGTCGGGGTAGGGGTCGTGGAAGGGGAAGCGGTAGGGCGTTCGGATTGGATGTTTCACACCAGCGGTCCGTGCGCTTGTTTCCTGCCAATATCGTTGACAGGTCCCACACCGGACACGATGTTCTGCCGTCGCACTTTTATAGGGGTTTTCACGATGTAGTGCGCCCCGCCTGCCACCCCCTGCGCTCGCCCTGTCTCACCGTCGGTTCCCGGCCGGAGTTTTCGGGGCATTCGCGCCATGCGCGCACCGACCATCCGAGCCGTTTTTTCATTACCTTTGCAAGTTTTTTACCTCGGAACTCACCGTCCGAGGGAGATGCGGCATCCCGCCGCGTACGTGTCACGTATTTCGATGGAGGGACGAATGGTGAGTAATGTCCGCTGGAGAATTCCCCTGCTGGTCGCTGCGGCAATTGCAGCTACCGCACCGCTCGCGCTTCGCGCGCAGGGCGTGACGGGGACGATTGAAGGGACGGTGACGGAGCAAGGTTCCGGGCGTCCGCTGTCCAATGCGCAGGTCTTCGTGGCCGGTACGACCGTCGGTGGCCAGACGAACGGCCAGGGTGTGTACCGCATCACGGGCGCACCGGCGCGACAGGTCGAGGTCCGGGTGCGTCTCATCGGATTCTCGCCGACGAGCAAGAGCGTCGTCGTCACGGCGGGAACCCCCGCCAAGCTCGACTTCGAGCTCAGCGTGTCGGCGCTGCAGCTCGAGCAGGTCGTCGTGACCGGCTCCGGCGCGGCGGTCGAGGTCAAGAAGCTCGGCAATTCGGTGGCGACCATCTCGCCCCCCGAGTTCGCGCCCATCACGAGCCCGTCGCAGCTGCTCACGGCCCGCGAGCCGGGCGTGGTCGGCCTCCCGTCGTCGGGTCTTACCGGCGAAGGCACGCGCATCCGCATCCGCGGTAACGCGTCGCTGGCCATGTCCAACGAGCCGATCATCTTCGTGGATGGCATCCGTATCAACTCGGCGGGTGGCTTCGGTGACAACGTGGGCGCAGGCGGCGGTGGCCGTCCCTCGCGTCTCGACGACATCGATCCCGCGACGATCGAACGGATCGAAATCCTGAAGGGCGCCGCCGCGGCCACGCTGTATGGTACGGAAGCGTCCAACGGCGTAATCCAGATCTTCACCAAGCGCGGCCAGTCGGGCGCGGCGAAGTGGACCTTCCAGGCCGACCAGTCTGCGCTCCGTTACCCGGGCGATCGCGTGGCCCCCAACGTGGGCTTCGCGCGTCGTGCGGGACAGGCGGACACGCTGTCCAAGTTCTACGGCCGCACCATCGCGCCGTTCGAACTCATCAGCATCAACAACACCGATAACCTGTGGACCACCGGACTCGGCACGAACCTCAATGGTTCGGTGAGCGGTGGCGCCAACAGCTACACCTACTTCGTGTCGGGTCGCTACGCGGTCGAAGACGGCCCGTACGACCAGAGCAACCCGCTCTTCGGTGACGCGCAGGACCGGAATCGCCGCTCCTCGGGGCTGACGAACCTGTCGCTCGTCCCCTTCTCGAGCGTGCGACTCGGCTTCCGCGCCAGCTACACCGACGCGCAGCAGCAGACGATCCAGAACGCCAACAACATCTACGGCGTCACGTCGCTGACGCTCTTCTCCAAGCCCGAACTCGCCAACTGCGGCGCGTCGGCCACCCCCGGCGATGCCTCGTATGGCGTCTCCTCCCCGGGCAACTGCAAGGGACCCGGCAACCGCTTTGGTAACGCTGCCTTCGCCACCACGCGCGAGACGACGAACATTGAAGTGCAGAACAACGCGGGCCGTTTCACGGGCGTGCTCGATGCCACGTGGACGCCCAGCTCGAACGTCACCTGGACCGGCACGTTCGGTCTCGACCAGACGGATGAGCGTTCGTTCTCGTTCCAGGGTTTCCAGTGGAACGTCGACAAGTTCTCCGGCAACCGCGTCACCGGCTCGCGCACGATCGACGCGCGCACCGACCGCGAATACACCGTGGACAGCAAGCTGGCGTGGAAGTCGAAGCTTGGTAGCCGTATCGAGTCGGATTTCGTTGTCGGCATCCAGGGCTTCATTTCCCAGATCCGCAACACCGGTGGTAACGGCCAGAACTTCCCAGGCCCCGGCATCGAGGTGGTGGAAGGCGGCTCCACGCATACCATCACGGAGCGTTTCCTCTCCACCGTGAATGGCGGCTACTTCGCCCAGGAACAGATCGGGCTCGACAACTGGATCTACGGAACCATCGGCGCCCGCTACGACTACTCGTCGGCCTTCGGCGAGAACTCGGGTGGCGTGATCTATCCGAAGCTCTCGATCTCCGTCGTGCCCTCCGACCTGCAGCGCTGGGGCTCGCCGTTCGGTATCGACACGTGGCGTGTGCGCGCCGCCATCGGCCAGTCTGGCCGTCAGCCGGGCGCGTTCGACAAGCTCACCACGTACGGCCCGACGGTGTCCGAGCTGGGTTCCGGCCTCGTGCCACTCAACCTCGGTAACCCCGACCTCAAGCCGGAAATCTCGACCGAGTGGGAGTTGGGCACCGAGTTCGGTCTCTTCTCGAACAAGGTCGGACTCGACTTCGGCTACTGGAACCGCACCGTGAACGACGCGCTCGTGGCCAAGCTGTTCGCCACGTCGGGTGGTTTCCGCGCCCGCCAGCTGGCGAACGTCGGCATCCTCGAAGCGCACGGCATCGATCTCTCGGCCAAGTGGTTCGCGCTCCAGGGCGCGCAGACGTCCGTCGACTTCTTCGTCAACGGCGCGTACATCTTCCAGAACATCAAGAGTCTGGGTGGCGCGGCGCCGCTCAAGGTGGGTGAGAGCTACGTCCGCTATCGTAACTTCCTGAAGGAAGGCTTCGGGCCGGGCACGCTCTTCGGCGCGAAGCTCGTGCAGCCCTGCTCGGCGCGTCCCACGGGCAAGACCTACACTTGCTTGCAGTCCGGCCAGCTCCCCTATGACCTCAACCGCGACAAGATCCCTGATAGCGAGGCCGACGTTCTGGCCTTCGTGAAGTCGCTGCGTTCCGCGAACAACGCCGATCCGCTTTCGCGTCTCAATCCCATGATGGTGGATGAGGATGGCGATGGCGATCTGCTCGACCACCTGCTCGGCAAG
>JBDSVW010000311.1:0-2926 GCA_039927015.1 Gemmatimonadaceae bacterium
GGAGCGCTTGCCGCCTACGACCCCACACCCATCACCTTCCCCAGCTCCTCGTACCGGCTGCGGCTCACCTTCAGGCGTGCCCCGCCCTTGAGCAACACCGCGTAGTCGCCACCAGGCGCGCGCAGCAGGGATTGCACGAGGTCGAGCCTGACGATCGCCGAGCGATGGATGCGGAAGAAGAGGGCGGGATCGAGCCGGTCCTCCAGCTCCTGCATCCGTTCGCGCACGAGGTAGCGCTTGCCCGCCACGTGCAATTCTGCGTACGGGCCGCTCGCCTCGATGAAGTCGATCTGCTCCACCGGCACGATGCGCACCTGGCCCTTCATCTCCACCGCGATGCGCTCCAGGTAGGGTGTCGCGGGAGGCGCTGCCACCTCGGCGGCGCTTTCCGCGTCCTTGCCACTGAGCACCGCGCGCAACATGCCGGAGAGTCGGTCCACCTCGCTGAGGTTCACCATGCGGCGTGCGCGGCCCAGCGCCAACTCGAAGCGCTCGTCGTCGAACGGCTTCACCAGGTAGTCCACCGCCGCCAGGTCGAACGCCTTGATGGCGAAGTGGTCGTACGCGGTGACGAAGATGGTGGGCGGCATGCGATCGGCGCCGATCTCGCGCACCACGTCGATGCCCGTCTTGCCCGGCATCTGCACGTCGAGGAAGACCACGTCGGGTTGCAGCTCGCGGATCATCTCGACGGCCGCGTTGCCATGCTCGGCGATGCCCGCCACCTCCACGTCCCCCTCATGCGCCAGCAGGTCCGTCACCCGCTGCCGCGCCAGCGCCTCGTCGTCCACCACCAGCACGCGCAACCTCTTGCCGGGCGCGTCGCTCACGACACGCCCTCAGGCTCGCTCACCCCCGCTATGCGCAGGTCGGCGGCAGTGTGATACGGCAGCGACACCTCGGCCACCACGCCCCCGCTCGCTACCGGGCGAAGCTCGAGGCTCTGCTCACTACCATATAGATGTGCGAGCCGACCGCGGGAGTTGCTCAGCCCCACGCCTTCCGACGGCGGCACCGCCGCGTCGCCAAGGCCGGGACCGTTGTCCTGCACCGAGAGCACAATCCGGTCACCCACCCGCCGAGCGCGAATCGTGATGTGCCCCATCGCCTCCGAGCGCCCTACCCCGTGCTTGAGCGCATTCTCCACCAGCGGCTGCAGGATGAGGTTCGGCACCAGCGCGATGCGCGCCTCCGGCTCCACCTCTGTCACCACCTCCAGCTTGCCCTGGAATCGGATCTGCATGATCTCCAGATAGCGGGCCACGAAGTCCAGCTCCTCCTCCAGCGTGGTCTCCTGCTCGCCATTGCTCTCCAGCCGATGGCGCAGCAGCTCGCTGAGCCTCGCAATCATCCGGCGCACCCCCTTGGGGTCCCGCTCCACCAGCGACGATACCGCGTGCAGCGTGTTGAACAGGAAGTGCGGGTCGAGCTGCGACCGCAGCGCCGCAAGGCGTGCCTCCGCCAGCTGCGTCTGCAACTGCGCCGCCTCGGCGCGCAGCTTCGTCGCATCCTCCTGCCGGGCGCGATAGCGCACCGAGTAGGCACGCGCCACACCCGCCGACAGCACCGCGATGTAGAGCATGAAGTCGTTGAGGAAGAAGAAGCGGCGCGCCGATACCCATGGACCCACCGAGGGAGGTGGGCGCACGCTGGAGGTATAGAAGACGCTGTAGCGCAGCCACGCGTGGATGGAGTCCGCCATGATGGCGATCAGCAGACCCGCGCCCACTAAAATCGCGAGGCGTGGCAGCCACTTCGACCGTTGCAAACCAAAGCGCTCGGCGAGCAGAAAGATGCCCGGCGTGAGCATCGCCCACAGGTACGACTCGATGAACGCCAGCATCACTGGCGACGACGCATTCACCGGCTGGAAGATGCGGTCGCGCGGATCGAGCAGCCCGTTGGCCGCCGAGAGGGTCGCCATGAACGTCCAGAAGGCGAGAATGAGCAGCAGCTCCGAGCGGCTCAGGGGCGTGCGCTCAGAGCCGTTCATCACCCGGTCGGTGGTGAACGTGGCGGGCGTCCGTCCATTCTCGTTCGCGCCATTTAAATCGGCGCGTTGCGTTCCGGTCATGTCCTTGATCGCCAACTCTTCGTTGTTAGGTAAGCACGTCCCACAGGGGGCGTGACAGAACGATACCGGGGCGTGGTGCGGTCCCGCAAACCCCACTGTCTCCAATGGCACGTGGGGCCGCACGAGCTGCATTCCAGTGCGGCCGGGCACACTCCGCACACGTTCATGACCCCGCACGTGCCATTCGTGACGCGGGCGTGCCATTCGTGCATTGGCCCATAACATCGGCGGATTGGCGGCGTTCAATGTCATGTAGCGGTGCGCCTGCCGCCCTGCGCCACGTTTACACGATCTCCACCTCCATTTCGCGAGACCTCTCTATATGAGCAAGTCCGGATACAGCCTCATCGCCATCGTCGCCATTGCCGGCGCCACCGGACTCTGGTGGTATCAGCGTGCCGACGCCGGGGAGACCACCGGCTACCGCTTCGCCACCCTCGAACGCGGCAGCCTAGAAGCCACCGTCTCGGCCACCGGGACGCTGAATGCGGTGACCACCGTGCAGGTGGGCACGCAGGTGTCCGGGCTCGTGACCGAAATCCTCACAGACTTCAACCGTAGCGTGAAGAAGGGGCAGCTCCTTGCCCGCATCGATCCCACGCTGCTTGAACAGACCGTGCGCGACGCGCAGGCCATGGTGGAGCGGAACAACGCCGAGATGCAGCAGGCGCAACGCGATTACGACCGCAACAAGCAACTGTTCGACCGCCAGGTGCTCACGCAGTCGGAGTACGACTCCGCCGTGTACCGGCTGGCCGTCGCCAACGCCAACCTCAAGTCCGCGCAGGTGAGCCTCGACCGCGCGCAGCGGAACCTGTCGTACTCGCGCATCTACGCCCCGATAGACGGCGT
>JBDSVW010000312.1:0-25739 GCA_039927015.1 Gemmatimonadaceae bacterium
AGCGCGTGGCCAGCCTCGCCGTTCCACACTTCGCCGACTGGTGCGCGGTGGACATGCAGGATGCGGACGGGACGCTTCGGCGGCTCGCGGTGACGCATGTCGATCCGACGAAAGTGCAGCTGGCGCATGATCTGTTTCGACGCTACCCACCTCGCGACACAGATCAGTCGGGCGTGTGGCGTGTCCTGCGCACCGGCGAAGCCGAGTGTGTGTCCGTCATCCCCGATTCGCTGCTGGTAGCCGCCGCAGTGGATGACGAGCACTTGAGCATCATGCGACGGTTGGGTCTCAAGTCGTACATTGCCGTGCCACTCAAGGCGCGCTCGCGCGTGCATGGCGTGATGTCGTTCGTCACGGAGGAGTCTGGCCGGAACTACGAAGCTGATGACCTACGCGCCGCCGAGGACCTCGCCAATCGCGCGGTGATCGCGATCGAGAATTCCTCGTTGCTAAGCGCGCTGAAGGATGCCGATCGTCGCAAGGACGAGTTCATCGCCATGCTCGCGCATGAACTGCGAAATCCGCTGGCGCCTGTACGCAATGCGGTGGAGATCATCGCGAGCAAGGCACCCCCGGTGCCCGAGCTGCTTTGGGCGCGCAACGTGATCGACCGTCAGGTGCGCCAGATGACACGATTGGTGGACGACCTGCTCGACGTGTCGCGCATCAGCCGGGGGAAATTCCACCTGCGCAAGGAGCCGGTGGCGCTGGCGACGATCGTGCAGCACGCGCTGGAGGTGAGTGCGCCGCTGGTGGAGCAATGGGGACAGACCCTGACCGTCTCACTGCCCTCCGAAGCCGTCTATCTCCTGGCCGATGCCGCGCGGCTGGCGCAGGTGCTTCAAAATCTGCTGAACAATTCGGTGAAGTACACGGAGCCCGGCGGTGAGATCTGGCTCACGGCAACGGTCGCGGAGGACGTGCTCGAGATCCGCGTGCGCGACACGGGCGTCGGCATTCCCGCCGACATGTTGCCGCGGGTATTCGAGATGTTCACGCAAGTGGATCGGTCGCTGGAGCGGACGCAGGGCGGGCTCGGGATCGGCCTGACGCTGGTGCAGCAGCTGATTCACCTGCACGATGGCACGGTGGAGGCCCAAAGCGCGGGACTGGGGAGCGGCAGCGAGTTCATCGTGCGGCTGCCGGCGAGCCGGACGCCGCAGGGCGTCGGGGCGCTGGGGACGAGTGAGGACCTCAACGCCTCGTCAGCCGTCGAAAAGCTGCGCATCCTGGTCGTGGACGACAACGCGGATGCCGCCGAGAGTCTCTGCATGTTGCTGGAGCTCGTGGGGCATGATGTGTCGTCCGCAAACGATGGTTTGGGCGCCGTGCACGCCGCGGAGGATTTCCTCCCGGACGTGGCGATCCTCGACATCGGATTGCCGAAGCTGAACGGCTACGAGGCAGCGCGCCGCATCCGCGCGGCGCGGGGTGCTGCGGTGACGCTCATCGCCCTCACTGGCTGGGGACAGGAGGACGACCGTCGCCGGTCGCGCGAGGCGGGCTTTGATCACCACCTCACCAAGCCGGCCGATTTCGGCGTGCTGCAGAAGCTGCTCTCCGATATCGCGAGGCGCGAGCGGGACGCGTCCGGGCGCTGAACACCATGGCGGCGTTCGCGCCGGGCACGCGCTTACTGCGTCGCTGCCCATTCGCTACGATATCCCGATGAGTGTCCAGCGGGCCTCGACCAATCCGATCCTGACGCCATCCATGATCTCGCCATCGCGGCCGGAGCTGGAAGTGGTCGGCGTGTTCAACCCCGGTGCGGTGCGACACGGGGACGAGGTGGTGCTGCTGGTGCGGGTGTCGGAAGCGCCTCGGGACATCGCCGCCGGCGACGTGGCGGCGCTCGTGTACGTCCCGCCCGGCCGGCTGGACCTCAAGAGCTGGCCACGAAATGCGGCCGGCGTGGATGCGAGCGACCCGCGCATGGTGGTGGTGGATGGCAAGACGTGGCTCACCTCCATCTCGCACCTTCGCGTCGCACGCTCGCGGGATGGCATCCACTTCACCGTGGAGGCCGCGCCCGCGCTGGCGGCGGATAGCTTGTACGAGTCGTTCGGCGTGGAGGACGCGCGTATCACGCACATCGACGACACGTACTGGATCAACTACACCGCCGTGTCACCGCTCGGCATCGCGACGGGGCTGGCCTCGACGCGCGACTTCCGCACTTTTGAGCGCCACGGCATCATCTTCCCGCCTAACAACCGCGACGTGACGATCTTTCCCGAGCGCATCGAAGGGAAGTTCCACGCGCTGCATCGGCCGATGCCATCGGGATTCGGCGGACCCGCGATCTGGATTGCGTCGTCCCCCGATATGATGTCATGGGGCGATCACCGCCTGGTGGCGAGCGGGCGAGACGGGGGCTGGGAAGGGGAGAAGATCGGCGGGGGGGCCGTGCCATTCCGGGTAAGCACGGGTGGCGTGGAGGGATGGCTGGCCGTGTATCACGGCGTGGGCGGTTCGCCGAGCGAGTATTCTCTGGGCGCACTGCTGCTGGACGCGCGAGATCCGTCGCGGGTCATCGCGCGCACCCGTGTGCCGATCCTCCGCCCCGAAGCCGCCTATGAGCGCGATGGATTCTTCGGCGGCGTGGTGTTCACCTGCGGTCTGGTGACCGACGGCGACCAGTTGCGCGTCTATTACGGCGCCGCCGACGGCGTGACCGCGGTGGCCGACCTCTCGCTGGACGCCATTGTGGCGTCCCTGGAGTGACTACGCGCCCCGTCGCTCCCCCACTGCGTAGGTCTCGCGGTCGCGCTCCCGGGCGATGACCTTCGAACTGGGCATCAACTACTGGCCTCGGCGCCGCGCCATGCACATGTGGCGCGAATTCGACGTGGGTGAGGTACGCGAGGAGATGGCCCACATCGCCGACATCGGGTTCGATGTCGTACGCATGTTCGCCCTCACGCGCGATTTTCTGCCCGAGCGGGATCGCGTGGACGCGACCATGGTATCGCGGCTCGGCGAGGTGGTGCGCGCCGCCGCGGATGCGGGGCTGACGGTGGTGCCAACCCTCATCGTCCTCAACATGAGCGGGCGCATCTGGTGGCCCGACTGGATGCTGGATGCGCGCGGGAAGCCCGCCGACCTCTATTCCGACCCATCGGTGCTGCGCGCACAGGCGCTGCTGGTGGAAACGTGCGCGCGGGCGTTAGGCAGCGACGCCGCCATCCGCGCCTACGACGTGTCGAACGAGATCGACGATGCGCAGCGCCCGCACTCGCGCGATGCGGGGTGGCTGTGGGGGACGACGCTGGCGAACGTGGTGCGACGGGTAGCTCCCGGCGTGCGCGTGCAGATCGGTGCGCACCTGCCCTCGCTGTCCACGACCAATCACATGCGCATCGACGATCTCGCCGCCATTGCTGACGAAGATGTGATGCATGCGTATCCGCTCTACTCCGACGTGGCGCGCACGCACCTCGATCCGGAACTGGTGCCCTTCTCGTGCGCGCTCACCGCCGGACTCGCCGGCACCGGGCGGCGCACGCTGATGCAGGAGTTCGGGTTGTGCACCGCCCCACGGGGCGAGCCAGGCCAGACGATCGTGGACGACTTCCTGGGCACTCCGCGCACCCAATATCTCGCGTCGGAGGAGGAGGGGGCGGCGTACTACGAGGCGGTGCTGTCCCGGTTGATGGCCACGGGCGCGAGCGGCGCGTATGCGTGGAGCTACGGCGACTACGACGCGTCCCTGCACGGCAGGCCGCCGCTGGACACGGCCGTGCGCGAGCGCACCTTTGGCCTCGTGCGTGCCGACGGCAGCGAGAAGCCGGCCGCCGGGGTCTTTCGCGCCCTGCGGCACCGAAGGGATGCGGAGACGAGCGCCGCCGCCCCCATCCTCGGCATCCTCGATGTCAGTCCCGACGAGTACTATCGCGATCCCTCGGCGCACTTCCGGCGCCTCTATGAGAAGTGGCTTTCCCGACTCCAGCAATGATTACTCCGCTCGTTCGTCTGGCCGGTAATCCGCTCGTAGGCCCATCGCACGTGACCTATGCTGCCGCAACGGGCGCCTTCAATGCGGGAGCGTGTGTCGATCATCGCAGTGGGCGCGTGGCGCTGCTCGTGCGCGTGTACGAAGAAGCGACCCGGCGCTCGAGCATCGTACTCGCGCTCTCGAGCGACGGACATTCAATCGACGAGGTGGGTGACCGGCCGCTGATCGCGCGCGAGGCGCCCTACGAGGAGTGGGGAGTGGAGGATGCGCGCGTCACCTTCCTCGCGGAAGAAGCGCGCTACGCCATCACCTATACCGGCTATTCCGCCGCCGGCCCGCGGGTGTGCCTCATCACCACGGACGACCTGCTGGATCCTTCCCGCTATCGCCGTCACGGTCCACGCATCGCTGGTGACAACAAGAACTGTGTGCTGCTGCCGGAGAAGGTGGACGACCAGTACGTGATCCTGCACCGTCCGATGCCGCGCATCGTCTGTGCGCGGGTGAAGTCACTTGAGGAAGAGTGGCCGATGAACGGTGTGCCGCTCATGGGTCCGATAGCGGGCACGTGGCGCAGTTCACGCGTTGGCGCTGGCGCGCCGCCGGTACGAACGGAGGTGGGGTGGCTCTTTCCCTTCCACGGCGCGACGAGCGTGGCGGAGGGAAATATCTACAGCATGGGATGGTGCGTGCTCGACGCGGAGCGGCCGGAAGTCGTGCGCTACGTCTCCGACGTGCCCGCCCTCTCGCCTGAGGCTCCGTACGAGATCGAGCGGCGCCACGTGCCGCAGGTGGACCCCGCCAACTTCCCCACCGGCATTCGTGTGGTGTTCCCGCAGGGACTGGTGGAGCGCGGCGCGGACTTCATTGTGTACTACGGTGCCGCGGACGTGTCCGTCGCGGGGGCGAGTGTACCGCGCGACGCGCTGCTCGCGTCCCTGGCATCGGCGATTGCCGAAGGGCGGGGAGGTCCTCCGCTATGAACCGGGGCGGTGCATGGAGAGGCACGACCATCGCCGCGTTGCTGCTGCTGCTGACGACGGCGTGCATGCAGGGGGCGCCCCCTCCGCTCGAGCCTCCCGCGCGCCCGCCACTCCGGCTTTCGCTGGAGCACCTGCGTCACCTCGGAATGGACGCCACCGTCGCGGGCCGCCGGGTGCGGGTTGTGTCCCTCTACGCGGAGGCGCCGGACTACCGGCCCACGGCATCTCCCGAGCGCGACGGGAGCGAGGGCATTGCCAGTGTGGACGACGCTGCGCGTGCCGCGGTGGTCTTCCTTCGTGCCTACGAAACAACCGGCGACGCGCAGGCGCGTGAGGACGCGCTCGGGCTGCTCGCGTTCATCGCGGCAATGGAGCAGGGCGACGGCGAGTTTATCAACTTCATCGACGCACAGGGGCGTCCCAATCGTACGGCGATCAGCAGTCGCAAGAGCATGTCGTACTGGGCCGCCCGCAGCATCTGGGCGCTGGGGGAAGGGGTGCGCGTTCTGGGCAAGGCGCCGGGTGACCCGATGGCCCCCTTCCGACCGGTGTTGCAGCGGGCTGTGGCGCGGATGGCCAGAGAGATCGAGGCGGGCCGGCTGATCGGGGGTTCGGCGACAGCAACGGCCGAGGGGTTGCTGGGGCTGCTGGCGTTGCAGCGCAGCGAGCCGACCGAGCAGACGTCGGCGCTGGCGCTCAAGTGCGCGTTGCTGCTGGCGCCGCTGTCCCAGGGAGACTCCAGCACGGCGCCATGGGGGGCACGCGTCGATCGGCCGGGCGCCGCATGGCACGCGTGGGGCAGCCGCGCGACAGCCGCACTCGCGCTCGCCGCGGTGGTGCTCGAGCGACCCGAACTTGCGCAGGAGGCGCGACGCGAGGCGGATGCCCTGTGGGCTCGCATGCTGCTGGCGGGGCGTGTTCCAGCAGAGGTTGCGGCCGACGGAGCCACGACCTGGTATCCGCAGATTGCCTATGGCGTCGGTCCCGTGGTGGAGGGATTCCTCGCGCTCGCCCAGGCCACGGGGGAGCGTCGGTACGCCGTGTTCGCCGGGCTCATGGCGTCCTGGTTCGTGGGCGGGAACGAGGCGGACGTGGTGATGCACGATGATTCCACCGGCCGGACATTCGATGGCATCGACGGGCCCGCGCCCCTGAAGCTCAATCGCAATGCCGGCGCGGAATCGACCGTAGAGGCCTTGCTGGCGCTGCAGGCAGTGGCACGGGACCCCGAGGCGCAGGAGTATCTGGGCTACCGTCCGCAGGGACCGCCAGCTGCATCCCTTGCTGGGGTGCCGAACGAACGCGTGTACCGTGCGGCAGACAGTGCGACGCTGAGCGTGCGGCACGGCGCCGCGGGACTGGTGATTGGCGCAACGGACGGCGTGGCGCCGGTCACGCTCACGTACTGGCCCGCCGCGAACCCCGTGGAAGTGGCCCTCGCGACGCGTCTCGCCGCACAGTGGAACGCGGACCATCCGGACATTCAGGTGCGGGTGCAACCGCTGCCGGCCGGACGATCATCGGAGGAGGTGCTGCTCGCAGCCATCGTGGCCAGGGCGACGCCGGACATCAGCTCCAATGTCTCGTCGGCGCTGCTCGCGCGGCTCGTCCGCGCCAACGGAGTGGTGCGCCTCGACAATCGCCGCGCGACCAGCGCGCGTCTGCTGGAGCGTGCGAGCCCGGCCATGCTCGCGTCGCTTCGCCTGCCCGACGGCGGCATCTACGCCTTTCCGTGGAAGACGAATCCCGAGATGCTGCTGTACAACGTGGACCTGCTGCGCGAGGTGGGGGTGGAGCCACCGCGATCGCAGACGGAACTGCTGGCGGCATTCCACAAGCTGGCTCGCGACACGGATGGCGATGGTCGCATCGATCGCTGGCCGATGTGGGCGACGCTCAAGACGACGTGGTTCGAGCGCTTCTACGACTTCTATCCGCTCTACCTAGCCAGTTCGGGAGGGCGGACGCTGGTGATGGACGGCAAGGTGGTGTTCGACAACGAGGCGGCCGTTGCCGCGCTCGAGCTGCTGCGCCGCGGCTTCGCGGAAGGCGTGCTGCCCCGCTCGAACTTCGCGCTGGGGCGCGATCCCTTTGCCGATGGGACGGTGGCCATGAAAATCATCGGCCCCTGGTTTCTGCGGGAGCTGGAGGACATCAAGTCGGCGGACTTCCGCTATGGCGTGGTGCCCGTGCCGCCGGCCGAGGGCGTGCCCGAGGCGGACCGCTACGCCTTCGCAGACCTGCGAAGCATCGCGATCTTCTCCACCACGCAGCATCCCGATGAGGCGGCGCGCTTCGTAGCCTACCTCACGTCACCTGAGGCAGACCGTTTGCTGATCGAATCCGCGAGCCAGCTGCCGTACCGGAGTGGGGTGGCCGAGGACGCGCGATTCGCGGCGTCGCTCGCGCGCTGGCCGTCGCTCGCCACCTTCGCCGGCCTCGTGGAACACACGCGCGACCTCGACCTCGACCCCGATGTCGTGGAGATCTTCGACCTCATATCCGAGGCGTACGAGAAAGCGGCGATTTATGGCACCATGCCGGTGCGCGAGGCGCTGACGAGGGCGGCCGCCGAGGCTTCGAGGCTCATCGATGCGCGCTGAAGAACGAACGGGCCGTCTGCTGGCCGCGCCCTACGCGATGTTCCTGCTGGCCTTCGCGGCGTATCCGATCGTGTTTGCCGTGGTGCTGGTCTTCCTGCGCTGGGACCTGGTGACCACGCCGACCTTTGCGGGCCTGGAGAACGTGCGCCTGTTGTCGGGCGACGTGCGCTTCTGGCAGGCCGTAGGCAACACGTTCGTCTTCCTTGGCATTCATGTGCCGCTGCAGATCGCCTCGGCGCTCGCGCTGGCCCTCGCGCTCAATCGTCCGCTCGCGCTGCGTGCCTTCTGGCGCGCGGCGTTCTTCCTTCCGGTCGTGATCTCCGGCGCGGTGGTGGCGATCCTGTGGAGTAACCTCTACGCTACAGACGTGGGGCTCATCAATCGCCTGCTGGCGAGCGTTGGTATCGCACCCGTGCCGTGGCTCACGAATCCGCTCACGGCGATGCCCGCCATCGCGGTGATGGTGACATGGAAGAATGTGGGATTTTACGTGATCATCTATCTCGCCGGATTGCAGAACGTGCCGCGCAGTTGCGTGGAGGCGATCGAGATGGAAGGCGCCACGGCGTGGCAGCGCTTTCGTTTCCTCACGCTGCCCATGCTGCTGCCGCAGACGATCCTCGTGGTGACCCTTACCACCATCAACGGCTTCCAGCTCTTCATTGAGCCGTACGTGATGACGGGAGGTGGGCCGCTGCGACGCACCTACTCCATCGTGCTCTACCTGTACACCAATGCGTTTTCCTACCAGAAGATGGGTTACGCCGCGACCATCGGCGTCGCGCTGGCGCTGATCATCGGCGCCGTGGTGTATGTGCAGCGTCGCGTGATCGGGACCGCGGAGGCCTCGTGAGGCGACTCGGTCGTGTCACCCTGTATCTCCTGCTCGCCATCGCGGCGCTCACCTTCATCTACCCCTTCCTGTGGATGACGTCGAGCACCTTCAAGCCGCCCATCGAGGTGGGGACGCTCTCGCTCATTCCCGAGCATCCCACGTTCGACAACTACCGCACCATGTGGGCGCGCGCTCCCTTCGGCCGGGCGCTGTTCAACAGCATGCTCGTCGCGACGAGCATCACCAGCGCGGTGCTCGTGCTCGGCTCCATGACCGCGTACGCCATGGCGCGGCTGCATTTCCGCGGGCGCCCCGTGCTCAACGCGGCCACGATGCTCGTGCTGCTCGTGCCTGGCCAGCTCACGCTCATTCCGCTCTACACCTTCATTGTGCAGTTAGGCTGGATCGACACGTACGCGGCGCTCATCGTGCCCTACCTGTTTAACGCCACCGCGATCCTGCTGCTGCGACAGTTCTTCCTGCAGATCCCGCAGTCGCTCATCGACTCGGCGCGCATGGACGGCATGGGCGAGCTGCGCATCCTGTTCACCATCGTCTGGCCGCTGGCGCGGCCCGCGCTCGCCATTGTGGCCATCTTCACCTTCATGGGATCGTGGAATGAGGTGCTCTGGCCATTGCTGGTCGTGCGCGACGCGCAACTCATGACCCTGCCGCAGCTGCTGACCGTCTTCGCCCTTGGCGGGGGCGCGGGATCGGTGGGCGTGTCGCTGGCATCGGCCATGGTGCTCGTGGTGCCCGTGGTGATCGCATACATGTTCCTGCAGCGGTACTTCATCGAAAGCATGGCTGGCGCGGGCATCAAGGGATGACCGCGACGTGTCCGTCACCCACGGTGTAGCGATGGCCTCCGTCTCGTTCGAGCACGTGACCAAGCGCTTCGGCACCACGAGCGTGGTGGAAGACTTCGACCTCGTCGTGGAAGACGGGGAACTGCTTGTGCTGGTCGGAGGGTCGGGTTCGGGCAAGTCCACGATCCTCCGCATGCTGGCCGGTCTCGAGCAACCCTCGTCAGGCACCATTCGCATCGATGGGCACGACGTCACGTCACAGGCGCCGCGCGCGCGTGACGTCGCGATGGTCTTCCAGGACTACGCCCTGTATCCGCACATGACCGTGCGCGAGAACCTCTCGCTCGGATTGCGGCTGCGCAATGTGGACAAGGCGGAGATCGAGCGGCGCGTGTTGTGGGCGAGCGGCATACTTGGATTGGCGACGCTGCTCGATCGCAAGCCGAAAGCGTTGTCAGGAGGACAGCGCCAGCGCGTGGCCATGGGCCGCGCCATGGTGCGAGAGCCGCTTGTGTTTCTCTTCGACGAACCCTTGTCGAATCTCGATGCGGCGCTGCGCGCACAGATGCGGCTGGAGATCGGGTCGCTGCAACGCCGGCTGCGCACCACCACGGTCTATGTCACACACGACCAGGTGGAGGCGATGACGCTCGGCGATCGCATCGTCGTGCTGGCCGGGGGTCGCATCCAGCAGGTGGGACGGCCGATCGAGCTCTATCGTGCGCCGGCCAACCGGTTTGTTGCCGGATTCATCGGGACGCCGGCGATGAACTTCATGGATGGAGCGATTGCGCGGGAGGACGGTCGGGCCAGCTTCGTGAGCCATGGCGTCTCCTGGACCATCGGCGACTCAGCCGCCGTGCAGGATGGAACGCCGGTGACCGTCGGCATTCGGCCGGAGGACATTCGTGTCGGCGCGTCGCACCATGCAGCGCCCGATGCGGTGGACGCAAAACGCAGTGAGGATGGCGGGCCATCGATCGCGGGGCGGGTGCTGCTGGTGGAGCGACTCGGCGCGTCCAGCCACGTGCACGTGGAGGCGGGAGGCCATCGTCTCATGGTCACGGTCAACGGCGATTCGCCGCCCGAGCTGGGGGCCGATGTCGCCCTTCGCCTGCGCCACGACCGAGTGCATCTCTTCGCCCCCGACGGCGCCGCGCTCTGCGACACTCGCTCCGGCGATGATTCCATTGGCTGACCGCGCTGTGGGGCGCAGCGGCGCGGGTGCGCGGACGCGTACCGCGCTGCGAGCGGGCCGGGCTCGTGGCTCCCCGGGCCGCGTATTATCCTTCGCGCCGGTCACGGGAAATGACAGCGCGCCCACGATACAGGCGAGCGGTCGACCGAACGGGCCCACCCCTGAATGAGGGCATGGCATGGCGCACGTCTCACACAAGCTGGGGAATTCGTTCGAGGGCGCGCTTGCTGGGGGAGGAGATCCCGCAAGTTCGCCTCTTTACGTTTTCGGCCCCTTCCTGCGGCTCGTGGTCGTGGCTGGCGTGGCACAGGTCACGTTCGGCGCCAGCATCTGGATGGTGGTCTTCACCGTCGCGATGGTCTCCGCGATGTATCGCCTCGTCATGCGCTGGGTGGTGGACGGGAGTGGAGGCAGTGGCCTGGCGGAGGAGGAGTTCGGGCCGTGGGCTGCAAAGGTCAACGCCGGCATCACCTTCGTGGAGTACACGCTGACCTTTCTCGTCAGCATGGCGGCGCTGGTGACCTTCATTGCTGATCGATATCCCCCGTTGAATGACGCGGTGGCGGGCATCCCGCTGCGCAACGTGGTGGCGGTGGCCCTCAGCGTGCTCATCGGGTGGCTCGTGAACCGCGGCCCCAAGGTCGCAGCGCGCACGTTCGGCCCGGCCACGCTCGGCGTCCTGGTGCTGCTGTGGGCGATGATCATCGCCACCATCTGGCGACAAGGCTTCCACCTGCCAAACCTCGACCTGCGGGCTTTCACCCCCGCGTATCTCAAGTTCACGTTCGGCGGCTATGTGCGCATCCTTGCGCTCATGACCGGCATCGAAGTGTTTGCCAATCTGGTGGCCGCGTACAGTGGATCGGAGGCGGATCGCAGCCGCAAGGCCTTCGGTAGCATGATGATCGTGATGGGCACAACATGCCTGACGATGCTCATTGTTGGACCCGCGATCCTGACGCTCGCCGATCCCACGAACACGCACGTCTCCGTCTTCACGCAGACGATGGACCGGCTGCTCCCGTCGCCGCTCCCCTACCTCGGCACGCTGGTGGGCGTGCTGGTGCTGGGGTCGGCGGCCGCGGCCAGCTCACAGGGACTGCAGAACCTCGCGCTCGGCCTGCGCTACCGGCACTACCTCCCGCCGCAGCTCGGACAGCGGAACCGGTTCGACGTGGCCGACAAGCCGGTGTGGATCCAGGTGGGCATCGCCGCCGTCTGCTTCTTCGTGTTCGGCACGCATGAGGAGATCTATCTCGCGATCTACGCGGCGGGCGTCTTTATCCTCCTCAGCATGACGGGATGGGCCGCCGGCAAGCGACTGGTGAGGCAACTGCGCGAGGAGTTCACGCGCACGCGCGCATTCACGCTGGCGGGCACGATTGCCGCCGCGCTGCTCACCACGATCGCGACGGTGCTCATCTTCGAGGAGCGGTTCTTCGAGGGCGCATGGACGTATTTCCTGTTTCTTCCGGTCTTGTATTGGATCTTCTCGCACTATCGCACGCGGCTGGGGCCGCCGATGGCGCTCGACGATCACCTGGGTCGTTTCTTCACCGGGCAGTACCTGCTCCCGTATCAGCGCGAGGCGGTGGAGCAGGATGACACCGAGTTGAATCGCATCATCGTCCCGCTGGATGGATCGACGTTCGCCGAGTACGCGATGGACGTGGCCGAGACCATCGCCCGGGCGTTCAGTTCGGAGGTCACGCTCGTCTCGGTGGTGAGTGGTGAACAGGCGGCGGCGACGGATGCACGCGGGCACTCGCGGCTTGAAGCGACGGAAGTGGGGGACTATCTCACACGCATGGGGCGCAGGCTCGAGCATGCGGGGGTGAGTTCCAGCTTTACCATCCGGCGCGGCGCGGTGGCGTCGGAAATCGACCTGCTCGCCGACGACCTGCGGGCGGACCTCGTCGTGATGAGCACGCATGGCCGCTCAGGCGTGGAGCGGATGTTGCTGGGCAGTCTCGCGCATCGCCTCGTGCGGCTGACGGACACGCCGGTGCTGCTCATCCGGCCGACCGAGGAATGGAAGAGCCGCGGCTCGCAGTTCAAGCGGCTGCTGGTGAGTCTCGACGGTTCCGAGGGCGCCGAGGCCGTGTTGCGGTACGTGCGCAAGCTCGCCAATCGTTTCGAGAGTGAGGTCATCCTGGTCAGCGTGCCGGAGACCGAGAAGGAGGCGCCCACGCTGCGCGCGTACCTCGACGAGGTGGCCACCGCGCTCCGCTCACTCGGGTTCCTGTGCACGCCGCTCGTGACGGGCTCCAGCGCTGCGCAAACCATTGTGGAAACGGCAGTCAGTGAGAAGGCCGACCTGATCGTGATGGCCACACGCGGACGCGGGGCGCGTCCGTCGGAACTGGATCTCGGCAACGTGACGGATCGCGTCGTGCAGTCCACGCGCGTGCCGGTGTTTGTCGTCCCTATCCGGCGCCCCGCTGCACAGCGGCCCCACGAGAGCGTCGTGGAGGATACCTCGCGACTCAGCACCACCACCTGACCTTTTCACCGCGGAGCCGCGCGCACGCTTGTGTGGCGGCTATCCGGTCCGCGCAGGACGGTGTACGTTCCCCGGCACCCTCTTCACCACGGAGTCCCATGAGTGCACCGGCCCTGAACGGCGCGACCTGCTTTCTCTCGATCACGGCGAGCGATATTACCGCGAGCCTGAAGTTCTACGTGGACGGTCTCGGCTTCGAGATCGCGGATCGTATGGAGCCGGACGGGGTGCTGCGCTTCGCGATGCTTCGGGCGGGCAACGTGATGCTGGGCGTGGGACAGGACGACTTTGCGAAGGGACGAGACCGCGTAAAGGGCGTCGGCTGTCGTCTCTGGATCAGCACGACCGAGGACGTGGTGGCGCTCGCCCATCGTGCCAAGGCCGCGGGACTCAAGCTCGACGCCGATCCGGCGCCGCTGGAGTGGGGGCCGATGGCATTCGCGATCGTCGATCCAGACGGCTTCGCGATCACGATCAGCAGCGCGAGCTGACGGAGTGGCGCGGGCGGGTGCCCGCGCTGCCGTCAGTATGGTGCGTCCTCATCCAGCAGGCGCCTGACCGCCAGCTCCAGGGTGGCGGGCGCCAGCGGACCGATGACCGCGTGGCGCACGTGCCCCTCCCGATCGAGCAGGAAGGACGTGGGATAGCCGCGAATGCCCCCGAACGCCTGCTCTTCCCGCGTGCCGACTATCGCAACGGGATAGCTGATGTCCCGCTCGCGAAGGAACGTGCGCACGCCGTCCGCGCCTGAACGGTCGAGCGAGAGCCCGAGCACCAGAAAGCCGCGCGCTTGATGCCGCTCGTGCATCGCCTGCAGCGCTGGCATCTCGAGGCGGCAGGGCCAGCACCAGGTGGCCCAGAAGTTCACCAGCACGACGCGTCCGCGGAGTGAATCGGCCGACAGCCTCGCGCCATCGAGCGTGGCGATGTCGAAGGCGGGCACGATGGCCCGATCGTTTCGTACGCCCGCGAGCGCGCCCAGGTGCGGGAGGAGTCGGGGGGCCGCCCACAGCAGCAACACCGCCATGAAGAGGTTCCACGGCGTCAGCAGCCGCCGTCGCAGCCGCGTTAGGCGCCTGGACGATGCATCGGTGCCGGGGGAGGGTGACGGAGGACGCGGGCCCATGGACGCGAAAGCTAGCGGGCGCGCAGCTGGCGAACCCGTCTGGCACGCGTGTCGCAACAGCTCCGAGCGCGCTGCGGGGGGCACTCCAGGCGCATAGCGCGGTATGCATACGGCACGAAGCCATCCGATCACGCTCCTCGTCGCATTTCCCCACCTCGCATGCGCAGCTCACGGCCTCGAACGGCCATAATCCTGAACGCGGGATCGGGGGACGGGGCCGCAGATTCGGCACACGACACGCTTACCGAAATGTTCGCCGCGGCGGGACACGACGTGGAGATCACGATCTTCCGCGAGCCCCGTGAGCTCGAGGACGCCGTGGATCGTGCACTGGCCGCGGACGCCGAGTGCATCGTGGCCGGCGGAGGCGACGGCACGATCAGCAGCGTCGCGCAGCGCATCCTGGGGCGCGATATCACGTTGGGGGTGCTTCCGCTGGGGACTCTCAACCACTTTGCGCGCGATTTGCGCATTCCGCTCGACGTGGCGGCGGCGGCGCGCATCGTGCTGGATGGCGCAACGCGCAAGGTGGATGCGGGCACCGTGAATGGTCACCTCTTCCTCAACAACTCCAGCCTCGGGATCTATCCGCGCATCGTGCAGCTGCGCGAGCGATACCGGGCGAAGGGCTGGACCAAGTGGATCATTGCGCTGTGGGCCACCGCCAGGGTGACGAGCGCGAGCCAACCCATGCGTGCACGCATCGAGGTGGAGGGGCAGGTGGAGCATCGTCGCACGCCGCTCATCTTTGTCGGCAACAACGAGTACCGCATGGAAGGGTTCGATGCGGCCGGGCGGGAGTCCATCGCCCGCGGCCACCTGGCGCTGTATGTGGTTAGTGTGCACGGATTCCTTCCCCTCATGCGGCTGGTGTGGCGCATCCTGACGGGACGCGCGCGCGCCTCGGGAGAGTTGTCGATGGTCAGGGGGGTGTCGGCCACCGTGGACACCGCGCGATCGCCGGTGTCGGTGGCGGTGGACGGCGAGGTGAAATCCATTGAGACGCCGTTGCGCTACCGTATTCTGCCGGGAGCCATCACGGTATGCGTGCCGGCGACGGATGATTGAGGAATGCACCGCACATGGTGGGCCGTGCGCGCGCGTTGGCACCTCCTCACGAAGCGGGAGTAGCCATCACCCGGCTTAACGTCGCGCACGCTGCGACGTCTCCCTTTGCGAACACGCGCTCGACGGCGAGTAGAGGAACGAGTAGGGGAACATGAAGACTCGAGTGTCGGGTGAGCAGGATCCTGCCGTCCGCGTCTGCTACAGAATCGATCACTGGAATTCAACGGAGATCACGATCATGAAACGCACGATGAAAGTCGGCGTGGCGGCGTTGTCTGTCGCCCTCGCGGCTTGCGGTATGGATACCACGGGCGCGGCCCAACTCGGCGCCGTCGGCAACGCGCTCATCAACGCCGACATCGCGTCGATGACCACGGACGTGGTGGGACAGGATGTCGAAGTGATGCGCGGACCTGGTGGCAACTTCGCCCTCGGCCTGCGGGCGGAACGCGGCAAGTTCGAGTGCACCGCGGAGGCCAAGGAAGGGCTCACGATCACGCGAACCTGCGTGTTCAAGGATGCGTCAGGCAACGTACAGTCAGCGTATGACTCGCTCACCACCGCATCGGTCAGCGTCAACGCCACGGTCTAGGGTGCGCTCTCGCGCGGTCCCTTCAGCATGACGATCGACCGCAAGGCTGACTTCACGGTCTCCGGACTGGCCGGACAGAATACCACCGCGATCTGGAATGGCGGCGGCTCCGGATCCGCGAGCCGGGTGCGTCAGACTGAGGACGGAGCGGCGCGCGAGTCGAACATGACCTACACGCTGAAGCGCACGAACGTCGTCATTCCAGTGCCGCACACCGCGAACAGCTGGCCCATCTCGGGCACGGTGGAGAAGTCCGTGACCGTGACCATCGTCGGCGGGCCACATGACGGCAAGACCGTCACCCGCAAAGTGGTGATCATCTTCAACGGCACCTCCAAGCCGGTCGCCACGATCAACGACGAAGCGTGGGAGCTCGACCTCGCCAATCGCTCGCGCCACAAGAAGGGCTGAGCGAACCAGCGCGTGAAGGGTGTCACGAGCGGGACCCGTCCACCCGGACGGGGCCCGCTTGGCATCACACGACGGGCAGCCCGATGCCGCAGTTGCGCTGCACCGCTGCGGCCACGGCCAGCACGCGCTCCTCGCCGCGCGGCGGTCCGATGATCTGGAGCCCGATGGGCAGTCCCTGCGCATCCAGGCCGCAGGGGACCGACGCGATGGGAAGCCCGGTGAGGCTGAGCACGAACGTGGGCGCGAGCCAGTCCACGTAGGTCGCCATCGGCCGGCCAGCAATGGCGTCGGGATAATTCTGCTCGACGGGAAAGGGCGCCACCGCCATGCACGGGGTGAGCAGGCAGTCGTGCCGCGAGAAGAAGTCGCGAAAGAGCTCCCAGACACGCCCCCGCACCTGTTCGGCCTCGCCAAGCGATTCGACGGTCAGTTGCAAACCGGACCGGATGTTGCCCGCGAGGTTGGTGCCCATCCGCTCGATGAGCGGAATGCGGGCGAACTGCTGCGCCACCATCCAGTGACCGCGCAGCGCGAGGAAGGCGGGTCGCGCGAAGGCGAGATCGAACGCCAGCTCGTGCACCGTGGCGCCCGCGTCTGAGAGCGAGAGCGCCGCTCCCTGGCAGGCGCGTGCAATCCCCTCGTCCACGCCGATGCCGGCCACGTCGGCGCTGTACGCCACGCGTAGCCCGCGGGGAATCACGGAGCGGGCGGCGGCCACGAAGTCGCGCCCGTGCACCGGCTGCGCCAGCGGAGCGCGCTCGCTCGGTCCGCTGATGCACTGCAGCGCCAGCGCCACATCCTCGACCGTCCGCGCCATCGGACCCGTCACCTGCAACGTGTCCCACGCGAACTCGGACGGATGCGTGGGCACGAGGCCGGGCGACGGACGCAGTCCCACGATACCGCAGAACGAGGCCGGAATACGCAGCGAGCCGCCCAGGTCCGTGCCCTCGGCGAGCGCGATGAGCCCTGCGGCCAGCGCCGCCGCCCCGCCTCCCGTGGATCCGCCGGCGCTCCTGCCCAGGTCCCACGGATTCCGCGTCCGCCCGAAGACCTCGTTGAAGGTGTTGCCCCCCGTCGCGAACTCGGGGGTGTTCGTCTTGCCAAGGATCACGGCCCCCGCCGCACGAAAGCGGCGCACGACCTCGGCGTCCTCGTCAGGCACATAGTCCGCGTAGAGCGGGGAACCGAACGTTGTGCGCACGTTCGCCACGGGCGTCACGTCCTTGATGCCGACCGGCAAGCCCGCAAGCGGACCCACGTCCTCGCCACCCGCGAGGCGCTCGTCGAGCGCGCGCGCGTCCTCGTGCGCCTGCTCGTTGATGGTCACGACAGCATTGAGCCGTGGGTTCACCTCCTTCAGCCGCCGCAGGGTCGCAGCCAGCAACTCCGTCGCTGTCAGCTTGCGTGCGCGCACCAGCGCCGCGAGCTCCGATGCGCTGCGCGTAGTCAGCTCGACGTCTGCGTCGCTCCGCTGCCGTGCGCTCCCGCTCATTCGGTGAATGCCACGGTGCGCGCGAACGCGGCCTCGCCGCCCTTGAAGAGCCAGGGGAAACACCCAATCACCAACCGCATATTCTGCAGCTCCGGCTTCGAAATCTCCCCGCCGAGGTTCTCGATGTGGATGCAGTCGTGCGGGAAGAGCGCGTTATGTGTGAGCTGGTAGTCGGTGTCGGGAAAGAGGCGTGCGACTTCCTGCTCGCCGAACTTCGCGATCGCCCGCGCGCGCACGCGCTCGCACTGGCCGTGCATGCCCTTGCCGAGAAAGCGGCCGATGGGAAGGTTCATCGGGTGGTCGGTGGAAATGACATCCACGCCCCAGATGTGAATCTTTTTCTCGATGAGCCACGGGACAAGGTCGGGATGCGGGCCGGGATGATAGTGGACGTAGCGCTCCTCGTCCGGCGTCTCGCCGAACTGTCCGAATCGTTCCCATCCCGTGTGCAGGATGATGCGGTCGCCCTCACGCACTTCGACGCGATCCTCGATCATCTTCGGTGTGTACACCGCCAGGTCATCCATCTCGTCCCGCAGGTCCACGATCACCCCGGGTCCGTACAGCCACTGGAGGGGAATCTGGTCGATGGTCTTGCCGCCCGTCATGAAGTGGCGCGGGGCATCGAGGTGGGTGCCCATGTGGTTGGACGTCATGATGTACTGCGCGTTCACGCCGTGCTCCACCTTCCGCTTGATGTACTTCACCTCGAAGGGCGGATAGTAGGGCCAGAAGAAGCTGTCCTGGTTGAGCGGTTGCGACAGGTCGTGGATGTTCATGGCGTTCTCGTTGGGGGACAGTCTCGATAGGGGACAGGCTCGTTAGGTACCGGACGGCGTGCGGGCGCGCGTGCAGGCGCGCGTCAGCACGCGCTCGGCGAGCACACGGGCCAGGTGGCGGCGATATGCGGGCGACGCGTGCATATCCCCGGTAATCATCAGCTCCGCCGCGCCCGACTCGGACGCCGCGCGGATGGCGGCTGCATCGGGCGCCTGGCCGAGCAGTGCGGCGACGCTCTGCGTGGCCGATTCCGCCCCCGCGCCTGGATTCACGAAGGTGAGGCGGGCGTCGGTGCAGCGCCCCTGGTCGTCGAGCTGGACCCAGGCGGCCGCACCCATCAGAGCGAAGTCGCCATGCCGGCGCGCCACCTCCTCGAACGCCGTGCCGCTGCGCGGGGCGGGGAACGGAAACGTCATGCCAACCAGCAGTTCGCCGGGTGCGAGCGCGGTGGAAAACAGTCCGCTGAAAAACTCCCGCGCGCCCAGGTCACGCGCACCGGATGTGGAACGGAGATGCAGGCGGGCGCCTAACGTGACCGCCACCGCCGGCAGTTCTGCGGCCGGGTCGGCGTGCGCCAGGCTGCCGCCCATGGTGCCGCGGTTCCTGATCTGCGGGTGCGCCACGTGCGGCAGCGTCTCCGCGAGCAGCGGGACCCGCGCCGCCAGCGGGCTGCGCTCCACCTCGCGCTGACGTACCATCGCACCGATGTGCAGGCTCCCCCCTCGCTCGCCGATGCCCGCGAGCGACTCGATGGCGTTGAGGTCCACGAGCACCGCCGGACGGGCGAGGCGGAAGTTGAGCACCGGGATCAGGCTCTGTCCCCCGGCCAGGGGTCGCGCATCCTCCCCGTGCTCGGCCAGCAGGGCCAGCGCTTCCTCCACTTCCCGCGGAGCGAAGTACGCGAAGGCGGGAGGTTTCACGTCGCGCCCTCCCGCGACCGCTCGAGCGCGGCGAAGAGGCGGCTGGGGCTGAGGGGAATCTCGCACGTCTCCACGCCGAAGTCGCGCAGCGCGTCATCGATGGCCTGCGCGAAGAGCGCGCCGACCGGAATCGCGCCCGCTTCGCCCACCCCCTTCACGCCAAGGGGGTTGAGCGGAGACGGCGTCTCGATGTGCGCCGTTTCCAGCGGGGGCACGTCGAGCGCCGTGGGCAGGAGGTAGTCCATGAACGACGCCGACATCAGCTGCCCTTCGTCGCTATAGGCCAGCTCCTCGTAGAACGCGTTGCCGATGCCTAACGCCACGCCGCCGTGAATCTGGCCGTCCACGATCAGGGGATTGATCACCCGTCCGCAGTCGTGCACCACGAGGTAGCGGAGGATCTGCACCATCGCGGTGTCGGGATCGACCTCGAGGATCATGGCGTGCACTCCGCTCGCGGTGCTGCCACGCTCCGGCCCGAAGTACGAGGTGGCCTCGAGTCCCGGCTGCGTGCCAGGCCGCACCGCGCCCCGCAGCGGATTGGCGCGCGCGGCGAGTTGCGCCAGCGGCATGCTGCGCGACGGCGAGCCACGCACGTGCACGCGACCCTCGTCCAGCACCAGGTCCTCCGGCGCCGCCTCGAAGATGTCGGCGGCCAGCCGCAGCACCTTCTCGCGGACCGCAACCGCCGCCGAGTGGCAGGCACTGCCCGCCACCACCGCGCCGCGACTGGCGAAAGTGCCGGTGCCCCAGTTCATCTCTCGTGTGTCGCCCGTGACCACGCGCACCGCGGCCACCTCGACTCCCAGTTGATCGGCAACCAGCTGGGCGAAGGTCGTGAAGTGCCCCTGTCCCTGTGTGCCCACGCCAGTGGCAACCGTCACGCTGCCGTCGGTTTCCACGCGTACGCGGGCGCCTTCGTACGGACCGATGCCTGTGCCTTCCACGTAGGACACGATGCCGATGCCCACGTGGCGTCCCACCGCACGCAGGCGCGGCTGTTCCGTGTGCACGAAGTTGTCGTAGTCGAGCAGCTCGATCGCCTTGTCCAGCGCGGCGGCGTAATTCCCGCTGTCATACACCAGCGGCGCGCTGTCCTGGTACAGGATCTCGTTGTCGTACGGAAACGCGTCGGGGGGGATGTAATTGCGCCGCCGGATCTCCACCGGCGAAAGCCCCAGCTCGGCGGCCGCGAAGTCGAGCAGGCGCTCCATCACGAACACGCCGTGCTGGCGTCCGGCGCCGCGCACGGGTGTCACGATCGTCTTGTGCGTGAACACCGCGGTGAACTCGCTCTCGTAGTGCGGCACGCGGTACGGCCCCAGCAGCGTGCACTGCGTGTTGATGGGCACGGTGAGCCCGTACGGGTCGTAGGCACCCGTATCGTGCAAGAAGTGGTCGCGCACGCCCACGATGATCCCGTCCCGCGAGATGGCGAGTTCCGCGTCGTGCAGCTGCTCCCGTTCCTGCGTGGTGCCCACGAAGTTTTCCGAGCGGTCCTCGATCCACTTCACCGGACGCCCGAGCTGCATGGCGATCCACGGGATGAGGATCTCGTCGGGGTAGAACATGATCTTGGGCCCGAAGCCCCCGCCGATGAATGGGGCGATGACCCGCACCTGGCTTTCCGGCAAGCCTAACGATGCCGCGATCGCATTGCGCACGGGAATGGGTGCCTGCGTGGTATCCCATACCGTGAGCTCCCGCTGGCGCGGATCCCATTGCGCCACCACGCCGCGATTCTCGATCGCGGCCGAGGCCCCGCGGTCGTAGCGGAAGCGACGGCGGATGAGCACGTCTGCCGTTTCGCGGGCGGCAGCGTAGTCGCCGCGTGTCTGCACGACGTGAGCGGCGACGTTCGATGGCAGGTCGTCGTGCACCAGGGGCGCGTCCGCTGCGAGTGCGCGCTCGAGGCGCACCACGGCGGGTAGCGGCTCCGCGTCGAGTTCCACCAGCTCGGCGGCGTCCTCCGCGACATAGCGCGAGGAGGCGACCACGATGGCCACCACTTCCCCCACATAGCGCACCGTGTGACGCGCCAGCATGAACTGCGTGCGGGCGTTGAAGACGTGGCCGGGAATCGGGGGAGGCGCTACGAGCACCGGCCCCGCTTTCCAGAGGGCGCCCAGGTCGTCCGCCGTATACACCGCCGCGACGCCGGGATGCTGGCGTGCCGCGTCCACGTGGATCGCCCGGATGCGGGCGTGTGCGAAGGGGCTGCGCACGAACGCCACGTGAAGCATGTCCGGCAGCTGCACGTCGTCGACAAACAGCGCGCCGCCGGTGAGAAGACGCGGGTCCTCGATGCGCCGGATGCGCTCGCCGAACGTGCGCGTGGTCATGGCGACTGGAGCCAGGTCACGCGTCACCCTGCGCGCGGGCCTTCGTGGCCGCCAGGCGTACCGCATCCACGATGTGCTGGTATCCCGTGCAGCGGCACAGGTTGCCCGACAGCGCGTGCCGGATGTCGTCGTCGCTGGGGTCGGGGGTGTCGCGCAGGAAGGGCACCAGGGTCATGAGGATGCCGGGCGTGCAGAAGCCGCATTGCAGCCCGTGCGCGTCACGAAACGCCTGTTGCAGGGGATGCAGGGCGTCTTCCCCGCCCGGCGCGAGGCCTTCCACGGTCATCACCTCGTGTCCGGCCACCTGCGCGGCAAACATCAGGCAGGAACGCACCGCTTCGCCGTCGAGCAGGATGGTGCACGCGCCGCACACGCCGTGCTCGCATCCCACGTGGGTGCCGGTGAGCAGCAGCTCGTGCCGCAGGAAGTCGCTCAGCAGCAGTCGCGGCTCAACCGATCGCTCGATGGCGACGCCATTCACGCGCACGCGTACGGGGACCTGCAGGACCATCGGCGCTCCCGCTGGAGAAGGCGGTAGCTTGCCCGCCGGAGGGCCGGTGCGCAAGGAGGGCGCTCCCGGGACGGCCGGAAACCGTGCCCGGCGCGGCAAAGTCTGCGCCGCGCCACCGGCAGGCCTAACGACTCTCGCAGTCTACGTCAGCGGGAACCTACCGTCGGAAACCTTCCTGCGGGCCCCGCCCCGCGGAGACGACTGCCGCGCCCCTTCTGGGCCGGTCAGCGCTGCGGTTGCTGCGGTTGCTGCGGTTGCTGCGGTTGCTGCGGTTGCTGCGGTCGGAACGGAGGGCGAGGGATTCGAACCCCCATGTCCTTGCGGACGCCGGTTTTCAAGACCGGTGCAATAGCCATTCTGCCAGCCCTCCCAATACCGCAAACTGATGGGATGATGGGGCGGGGGCAACGGGCGATGGGGGATTGGCGAACGCGCGCGACGCTCCCCGCGTAACACTGGATCATGCCAGCACTCGGCATGTTCTCTGCGCGCCACATGCGTCGTCGCCTGGGGGGTTCGCGCCCTTCACGGCGTGCGAAGCGCGCCGGCGGTCACGTGCTGGGCGCGATCGTCGCCGTCTGTCTCGCCGCCCCAGCGCTGCGCGCCCAGGCGGAGTTCGCGCGGCAGGTGGTGCTGGTCAACACCTTCGAGAGCGGCGACCGGAGACTGGGTCTCGCGGCCGCGGGCGCGCTTCGCGCGCGACTGCAGCGGGAGTACAACCGGCGTGAAGTGGTGGTGCTGGGCAGTGGTGACGCCGCCGTCCTCTTGGAAGGGAGCGGCATCGATCCGACGCGTCCCCGCATCGGTGGCTCGCTCTCCGCCGTGGCACGCATGCTGCGCGCGGACGAGATCGTGGCCGGCACGGTCGTCGCAGTGGGTGGCCGCACGCGCCTCACCGGTCGCTTGATCCTCACGCGCGACGATCGGTTGGTGGAACCGCTTCCCTCCGTGGAGGCACCCACGCTCGATTCCGCGGTGGCGCTGCTCGCGCATGCCATCGCCGGGAGCCGTCGGCAACTGGCGCCGCAGCGGCGGTGCGAGAATCACTTGCGCGCGGGCGCGGAAGACCGGGCCGTGGCGGCGGCACGGGAGGGCATCGCGCTCGCGCCCCGCGCGCTGCTCGCGCGCACCTGTCTGCTGTTCGCGCTTGAACAATCGGGAGCCCCTTCCGACGTCGTAGTGCGCGAGGCCGATCTGGTGCTCGCCGCGGCGCCCGCCAACTACTGGGCCCTCGACGCCGCCGCTCGGGCGCGCGACGCGTTAGGCGAGCGTGACACGGCGGCCGCGCTCTGGCTGCGGCTGGCGGCCACCGACTCCCTGCAGCTCGAACTCGGCATGAAGGTGGGACAGGCGCTGGTGGCGGGGAGCAACGCACGCCATGCGCGCCCCATGCTGGAGTCGCTGACGCGTTTCTGTCCGGACGACATGCCGCTGCGCAAGCTGCTCTGGCAGGAGCTCTTTGCCACACGCGACTGGCCCGCCGCGTCGGAGGTGGGGCTGCGCCTCCTGGCCGATGACGACGGCTCGCGCGCCGACAGCGGCTTCGTCCTCCTGCTCGGCACGGCCCTGAAATCGGCGGGGCACGCGGTGCAGGCGGTCGTCGTTGCGGCTGACGGAGTGCTCCGCTTTCCCGGCGATGCCCGGCTCTACGTGCTCTACACCGACCTGGTGCAGGCGGAGGCGCCCTTTACCATCGAGCGGGGACTCGGCGCGTTTCCCGGCAGCGTGGAGCTGCTGCTGCTGCAGGCGCAGGCGCTGCGCCGCAGCGGCCGCCGCGAGGAGGCGCTTGCCCCGCCTGCGACGGGCGCTGGCACTCGATCCCTCCATGGGGCAGGGCCACCTGCAGCTGGCGCAGACACAAGCGGAACTGGGGCTTACCGATTCGTCGCTGGTTTCCGCGCACCGCGCGCTGACCCGTGGTGAGGACAGTGCGTCAGTCGCCGCGTTCGCCCTCGCCAGGGGCAACGCGCTCTACCGCTCGGCGACTGCGACGCCCGATCGCCAGGAGCTGCTCGGCGCCCTGCGCTTCCTTTCGTTCGCCGACAGCGTGCGCAGCTCCCCGCAGTCGAGTTTTCTCCTTGGCGCGACGGCCGTCGCCGTCGCGCAGGGGTCGGCCGCGGAAGCGCCTGCCGTACGCTCCTGCGACCTCGCGCGACTCGCGGCCTCCCTCCTGCCGGTGGCGCGCACCAAGCTCGCTCAGGGCGCCGAGGTGGCTCCCGATGCCGCCCGGCAGTACCTGGATTACGTGGAGCAGCTGGCGTCGGTCGTCGCGCAGCAGGTGTCGTCGCTGTGTCCCGACGCTCCGGCGAACGCACGCTTGACGCTGGCGGCCCGCCCCTTCCGTCTGCCGCGACCGGCGCATCATGCGTAGGTTGCAGTGATACCGCGCCCACGACCGTCAAACTCGACACACATGTTATGACCAGCTGGCGATGGCACTTGGCGCACGGACGCCATCTCGAGCTGGGTGAAACGTCGCGTGTGATGGGCGTGTTGAACGTCACGCCGGACAGCTTTTCCGACGGAGGACGCTTCGACTCCCTGGGGCGGGCGGTCGAAGGGGCGGCGCGGATGGCGCAAGAAGGCGCGGTCATCGTCGATGTCGGCGGGGAGTCCACGCGTCCCGGCGCCACCCCCGTGGCGCCGGGTGTCGAGCAGGCGCGGGTGCTGCCGGTAAT
This sequence comes from Gemmatimonadaceae bacterium, assembly GCA_039927015.1. GTDB lineage: Bacteria > Gemmatimonadota > Gemmatimonadetes > Gemmatimonadales > Gemmatimonadaceae > SCN-70-22. The sequence goes on from JBDSVW010000312.1 coordinate 24,810, forward strand.
CGAGGCGCTTGCGGCTGCCGGCGATCTTCTCATTTCCATCGACACGTATCACGAGGAGACGGCGCGCCTCGCCATTGCGGCCGGGGCCCACATCGTGAATGACGTCTGGGGACTGCAACGGGAGTCGGGCATCGCGACGGTGGCCGCGGAGAGTGGCGCCGGACTCGTCATCATGCACACGGGTCGGGCGCGCACCAAGGCGGCCGATGTGATCGCCGACCAGCTGCTCTTCCTCCGCTCGTCGCTGGAAATCGCGGCGCAATCATCCGTCGCGTTGGAGCAGGTGGTGCTCGATCCGGGATTCGGGTTCGGCAAGGAACCGGAGGAGAACCTGCAGATCATGGCGCGATTTGCCGAGCTGCAGCAGCTCGGCTTTCCCCTCCTCGTCGGTACGTCGCGCAAGCGATTTCTCGGAGACATCACCGGACGCGAGGTGCACCAGCGCGATGCGGCCACCGCCGCCACCAGTGTGCTGCTTCGCCTCGCGGGTGCCGCCATATTTCGCGTGCATGACGTGGCGACCAACGTGGACGCCCTGGCCGTTGCGGACGCCGTGCTGGCCCGCACGACATCCGCCTCACGAGAGTGACATCCCATGTACATCATCCGACTGAAGAACTGCGCCTTCTTCGCCTTCCACGGCGTCAATGCGGAGGAAGGCACGCTGGGGCAGCGTTTCTACGTGGATGCGACGCTCACCGTGGAGCCCGCACGACCGCTCGACGACGACGCGATGGAGGGAACGGTCGATTACGGCGCTGCCTTCGCGCTCATCGAGCAGATCGTCACGGGGCGACGGTGGTACCTCATCGAGGCGCTGGCGAACGACGTGGCCAAGTCGCTGTGCCGCGAGTTTGCCCAGATCGTGCGCGCCGAGATCACGATCCGCAAGCCGGCAGCACCTGTGCGCGGCCTGCTGGATCATGTGGA
>JBDSVW010000313.1:0-8699 GCA_039927015.1 Gemmatimonadaceae bacterium
AACACGATTCGCTACAAGTCGATACAGTTGTACGGCTTGTTGACCATGGAGCGCGGCGCGTTCTTCGCCAACTCCGACCGTCCGTACCGCATCCGTCAGGGCGGGGCTGACGAGTATCTCTCCGCGCTCGGCCCCAATGGTGAGCGGACCTTCCGCGCCGACTCCATCGCGCAGTGGTCGAGCATCCTGAGCCACGTGGACAAGCGTGACAACGTGCGCCTCCGCGAGATCTCGCTTACCTGGCAGGTGCCCGAGAAGCTGAGCGGATACTTCCGCACCGGACGCACCAGCATGTCGCTCTCCGGCCAGAACCTGATGTGGTGGGACGATTGCAACTGCGTCGATCCCAACATGAACTGGGCTGGCGCGAGCTCCTTCACGATCAACAGCGGTTTCCTTGCCCAGCCGTCGCCGAGGCAGTTCCGCTTCCAGATTCGCACGAGGTTCTAACCCATGACTCAATTCTTTGGCATGAGACGTATCGGTCGAGTCGCGGCACTCGCTGCGGTCGCACTGCTGGCATCCACGATGGTGGGTTGCAGCGGCGTACTCGACGTGGAGGATCCGCAGGCGTTCGGCGAGGGTGACCTGAACGATCCGGTCATCATCAAGAGCGTGGCTGACGGCGCAGAGGGACTGCTGCAGCAGTCGTACGACGATTTCGTGCAGATCACCTCGCTGTTAGGCGATGAGGTGGAGTCCACGTCCACCTGGATCGATTGGGAGGACATCTCCGAGGGCCGCCTGCGGGGCGACTGGTCCACCGGCGGGAGTTACTCCAACCCGCAGAACCTGCTGCTTCGGGCGCGTTTCGCCGCGCAGAGTGCAGCGGAGCGGGTAAAGACTGTGCTCGGCGCGGCAGCCAACACGAGTCCGTTGCTCACGCAGGTGATGTGGACGGACGCCTTCGCAGACGTGGTGCTGGGCATGGGTTGGTGTGAAGGGCCGTTGGGACAGGGAAGCGTTCGGTCGCCGAACACGGAGTTCTTCAAGCAGGCGGTGACGAAGCTGACGGCTACTCTCGCGTTGGCGAATGGTCTCTCCGGCGCGGACAAGACGAAGTGGGTGAATGCCACGCTGGCGGCGCGCGCCCGGGCCAACCTGTTCGCAGGGAACTACGACGCAGCGCTCGCTGATGCGCTCGCCGTGCCGGCTGGTTTCGTGAAGCTGGCGGTATATGCGGAAGGCGCGAGCGTGCAGTGGAGCGCCGCGGGACAGCAGTTCCATCAGAACCGCAATCGTTCGGGCGGACTGCGCCGGCTGTATCATGGACGGGTGCTGGGGACGTTCAACGCCGCCGCCTACTCCACCGGCTACCTCGCCGACTGGTTCGATGCAACCAAGGCGGATCCCCGCATGGCACTCAATCGCAAAGCGGGAGAGAAGGGAGTCAACAACCGCTTCGACTACTTCGGCATCACGAAGTACGCGGACCGCGCGGCGTCACAGCCGATGCTGACGTCGCGTGAGATGAACATCATCGCCGCCGAGGTCTATATGCGGCGCGGGGATTTCGTGAACGAGGCGGCGAAGTTGAATATCGATCGCGTGGCCTTCGGACTCGCTCCGATTCCGGTACCCACGTCGGCGGCCGCCGGCCAGGCCGCGCTGCTGGGCGAGCGCATGGCGGTGCTGTTCGTGGAAGGACACCGCACGTACGACCTGCATCGCTTCAATCTCGTCACGCAGGTGCTGGGAGCGGGCCGCAACACCCTGCTACCCCTCTCACGTGACGAGATCCTGGCCAACCCGAACATCAATGAAGGTCAGGCGGCGTGCCCGAAGATCAGCTGACGCTTCACCAGTAGTGCCTGACGGGGGCGCATCCAGCAGGTGGGGATGCGCCCCTTCTCGCCCATGGCAATTCGCAGTCGCAGGAGTGCTGGACGCATGAAACCAGGCGTATGGTCGGAATTCCGGGCGCTGGAGGCCGCACGAGTGGTCACACGCCGCGAGTTCGTCTCCATCTCGGGCCGCACGGCGGCGGGTCTCGCCATGGTGGCCTGCGGTGGCGCCGGAGGCTCCCCGGTGTCTCCTGGCGCCACGAATGGCAGTGCATCGGGCGTCGTGCTCGACACCGCGGGTACAGCGCAGCCCGGGTTTGGCACGCTCATCCTGATGTATCCCAGCGGTCGCCATGTGGGCCTCACCGCCGTGCCCGACTCGGCGGGCAAGTTCAGCTTCGGCAACCTGCCGGCGGGCGAATACCAGCTTCGATTCCAGGCGGCGGGGCAGGCGATCATTCCCGAGCCGTACCAGCATCCCCTGAAGTTTTCAGTGCTCGCAGGCAGGGTCACGGACGTCGTCGTCCGCATCCAACGCGGTTCGTTCAACACCAACCAGGTGGAGATCTACTGCGGTGACGACTTTTACCAGCGTCAGCCCGACGCGCCGGAAAACGGCGAGACGGTGGTGAAGCTGGGCACCATCGTCTGCTGGTACAACGTCGGCCTCAAGCTGCACACCGTAACTGGGGGGCCGTGGAACGACTCGGGCGACCTGCAGAAAACGCAGTCGTACATCTGGGTAGCCTCGGTCGAGGGTCTCTTTCCGTATCGTTGCAAGTACAACCAGCCGCAGATGCAGGCCACGCTGCGCGTGGTACCCTGAGCACGCCGTTAACAACGCCGCGCCGCGGCATTGCGTACTTCGATAGTCCCTCAATGGAGCCTCCCCCCATGTCCCGTGTGTCCCCACGGCTCGTCTTCGCCCTCGCCCTCGTGGCCGCGCCTCTACCGGCGCAGGTCTCGTACGCGCGCGCCGAGCAGCTGCTCAGCTGGAATACCGATCGCCAAGTCAGCGGCGACCAGGTCAATCCTCAATGGATGAAGGACGGCAACCGATTCTGGTACCGGAACAAGACGTCCAACGGTGCCGAGTTCGTGCTCATCGACCCGGCGGCCAACGCCCGTCGGCTGTTGTTCGACCACGTCAAGCTCGCGCGGGCCATGACGGTCGCCGCCGACTCGGCGTTCGACGGCAACAAGCTGCCGTTCCAGACGTTCAAGTTCACCAACGACGGTGACAACGAGAGCGAGATCGAGTTCAACGCCTCGAAGAAGCGCTTCGTCTGCAACATTGCCAGCTACAAGTGCGTGGCGGGCGACACCGTGCCGAGCGACTTGCCGTTCGTGGTGTCGCCTGACCGGAAGACGGAGGCGTTCATCTCCAAGCACAACCTGTGGATCCGCAACCATGCCACGGGACGCGACTCGGTGCAGCTCACGACCGACGGCGTGGAGTACAACTCGTACGGCATCAGCATGCCGCGCCCCAGTCAGTTGCAGCGCCCGCAGCCGCAGCGTCCGCAGCTGCGCTGGTCGCCCGATTCGAAGAAGATCGCGGTCATGCGGCAGGACGAGCGGAATGTGGAGCACATGCACTACATCTCGTACACGCCCCAGCGTCCCAAGCACTACTCGCAGCCATACGCGCTGCCGGGCGACACGGTGGTGCCGTATCCCCGCATTCACGTCGTGGACGTGGGCACCAAGTCGAACGTGATCGCCAAGATCTCGCCGAGGCCGAACCAGCTCTCGCTGGGTGGGTCGGTGCGCGACTCGATGTGGACGGATAACTCGCAGAAGCTGCACGTGTCGTTCTATACGCGCGGTTCCAAGAGCGCCTACCTCTCACAGGTGGACGCCACCACGGGCGACGTGCGCGTGATCGCGCGCGACACCAGCAAGACGTACGTCGAAATCTCCAACCCGCAGGATCCCAGCTCGTTCTACGTCACCAAGGACATGAAGAACGCGTTCTGGTGGTCGGAGCGCGACGGCTGGGGCCACATCTACCGCTTTGACGCAGCCGGCGTGACCGCGGTCAGCGCGATGGACGGCGACGGCGGCATGTCGCAGGCGCCGGAGCCGCTCGCGCAGCTCACCAGCGGGCCGTGGCAGATCGGGCAGGTGGAGCACGTCGATGAAACGGCCAAGCAGATCTACTTCACCGGCCGCGGACGCGATGGCTTCCTGTACTATCCCAAGCTGTACCGCATGGGATACGATGGCAGCGGACTCGCGCTGGTGACCCCGGAGGACGGACACCACGTCATCACCTTCAGCCCCAGCGGGAAGTACTTCGTCGATTCGTATTCGCGCATCGAGAGCGCCCCGGTGACGGTGCTGCGTTCCGCCGCGACTGGTGCGGTGATTCGCAAGCTCGAAGAGGCGGACGTGTCGCGCCTCAAGGTCGCGGGCTGGCGTCCGGCGCAGGCGTTCAGCGTGAAGGCACGTGACGGTCTCACGGACATCCACGGCCTGCTCTACCTGCCGCCGAATATCGACTCCACGAAGAAGTATCCGATCATCACCCACATCTATCCGGGCCCGCAGGTCGGCTCGGTGGGGTCGTGGAGCTTCAAGAATGGCGGCGAGCCGCACGCGCTGGCGGAGCTCGGCTTCGTGGTCATCCAGCTCGATCACCTCGGGACGCCGCTGCGTTCCAAGGCGTTCCACGACAATTATTACGGCTTCTTCGGGGACAACGGCCTTCCCGACCATATCACGGCAATCAAGCAGCTCGGATCCCGCTACACCTTCATCGACACCGATCGCGTGGGCATCTTCGGTCACTCCGGCGGCGGATTCGCCTCCACCGACGCCATGCTCCGCTATCCCGAGTTCTTCAAGGTGGCGGTAAGCGGCGCGGGTAACCACGACAACCGCACTTACAACATCTACTGGTCGGAGAAGTACCAGGGTCTGATGGCCAGGGACACGCTCCTCAAGACCGACAACTTCGCGACATCGGCCAACAAGACGATGGCGAAGAACCTGCAAGGCAAGTTGATGCTGATGCACGGCGACATGGACGACAACGTGCATCCCGCCAACACGGTGCAGGTCATCGACGAACTCACGAAGGCGAACAAGGCGTTCGACCTCGTCTGGGCGCCGAACCGCAACCACGGGCTCAACGAGCCGTACTTCATCCGCCGACGCTGGGACTTCTTCGTCACGCACCTCATGGGCCTCACGCCGCCGGAGAACTACGAAATCCAGCAGCCCATCGAAGTCGGCGCTCGTCCCCCTGGCGGCGCGCCGTCGTGGGACGACACGGATGGCTACGACGACGGGTTCCCGTACTGGAAGCCCTTCCGGATGCCCTGGTAGCGACAACGAGTTGTGAGCGGGGGGCGATGCAGCTGTCGCCCCCCGCCTGCATTTCACCCCTCAACGAGCCGTCACCCTCCTTCCAGCAGATTCGCCATGACCGATTCGTGCACCCGTTCGACCCTTCTCGCAACAACCGTCACGGCGCTGGCCGCGTTGCTCGTGACCGGGTCACTCCTCCCCGCGCAGGGCACCCGCTCAGATTATGTCCGCGCGGAGCAGCTCATCTCCGGCAACGCGGCAGAGCTGGTGACCAACGACGCGGTGCGCCCGCGATGGATGAGCGGCGACCGCTTCTGGTTCCGCAACCGCGCGGCGAAGGGATGGGAGTTCGTGGTCGTGGAGATGGCCACCGGCAACCGGCGTCCCGCGTTCGATCACGCGAAGCTGGCCGCGGCGCTTTCCGTGGCGGCCGACACCGCGTATGACGCGCGGCGACTGCCGTTTCGCGAGATCGCGTGGGTGAATGGCGACCGCGGCATCCGGTTCGCGGTGTCGAAGGGGAAGCACTGGACCTGCGACGTGACGACGTACGTGTGCACGGGGCCCGACAGTACCGCGCTTGAGAAGGCGAGCGAGGTGACGTCGCCGGACGGGAAATGGGTGGCCTACGAACGGGGCGGCAACCTCTTCGTGCGCGGCAGCGCGGGGGGAGAGGAAATTGCGCTCACCAACGACGGCACCGCCGACTTCGGATATGCCCTGTCCAACATCGGCTGCTGCGGCCAGGTCACTGCCGTACGCAACAAGACCGAGTTGCGGCCCTTCGTGCTCTGGTCTCCCGATTCCAGGCGCATCGCCACGCACAAGTGGGATCAGCGCAACGTGCGGCTCATGCACCTGCTGGAGACGAAGAACCCCGGGCCCATCCTGCACTCGTATCGATACGCGCTGCCTGGTGACTCGGTCATTCCGCGCTACGACCTGCATGTGTTCGACGTCGAGTCGCGCAGCGGCGTGAAGATCGACTATCCGAGCATGGATGTCGTGAACACCACCTGCTGCTGGCTGGCGACCGACACTGTCGTGAAGGACGTACGGTGGACGGCCGCGAGCGACCAGATCTTCTTCACGGCCGGTACCCGCGGCTTCGACAAGCTGACTCTCGCGACGGCGGACGCGCGCACGGGTGCGGTGCGACCCGTCTTGACGGAGACCAGCAAGACCTTCGTGGAGACGAACCAGAACTCTGGCGGCATCCCGAACTGGCGGCCGCTGGCGGGCGGCAAGGAAGTCGTCTGGTGGTCGGAGCGCGACGGATGGGGGCACTTGTATCTCGTGGATGCGGCCACGGGCGCGATTCGCAATCGCATCACCAGTGGGGACTGGATGGTGAGCGACCTGCTGTGGGTGGACGAGGCGCAGCGCTACGCGTACTTCACGGCGCGCGGCCGCGCGGCCGAGGGTCGCGATCCGTACTTCCGACAGTATTACCGCGCCAAGCTGGACGGCTCCTCCATCGAGTCGCTCACGCGGGATGATGCGGATCACGACCTCGCGCTCTCGCCCTCCGGCAGGTATCTCGTCGATGTCGCCGCCCGTCCCGACCAGCCGCCCGTATCCACGCTGCGTCGCGTCGACGGCACCGTGGTGCGCGAGATCCAGACGGCCGACATCTCGCGACTCGTGGCCGCGGGCTACCGCGCGCCGGAGATGTTCACCGTGCGCGCCCGCGATGGCGTGAACGAGCTGCGCGGGCTGCTCTGGATGCCGACGAACTTCGACTCCACCAGGAGCTATCCCGTCATCGACTACGTCTATCCCGGTCCGCAGGTGGGCTCGGTGGGCAGCCGGCAGTTCGCCAGCCGGCCGAGTGGCAATGCCAACGCCCTCGCCGAACTCGGCTTCATCGTCGTGCAGGTGGACGCGTTAGGCACCCCCGGCCGGTCGAAGGCCTTCCACGATGCGTTCTACGGCAACATGGGCGACAACGGACTGCCCGACCAGATGGCGGCCATCAAGCAGCTCGCCGCCCGCCACCCCCAGATGGACCTGGGGCGCGTCGGCATCTTCGGGCACTCGGGCGGCGGCTTTGCCTCCACCGACGCCATCCTGCGCTATCCCGACTTCTTCAAGGTGGCCGTCTCGTCGGCGGGCAATCACGACAACCGCAGCTACGACTACACGTGGGGCGAGAAGTATCAGGGGCTGCGCACCGCACTGAGCGACAGCATGGATACCTTCGATTCCCAGTCCAACTGGCGCCTCGCGCGTAACCTGCGCGGCAAGCTGTTCCTGATGTACGGCTCGCTGGACGACAACGTGCACCCGGTCGCCACGCAGCTGCTGATCGACGAGCTGATCAAGTTCAACAAGGATTTCGACCTCCTCGTGATGCCGAACCGGAATCACGGGTTCGCGGGGGAACCTTATGTCGTCCGCCGCACATGGGACTATTTCGTGAGGCACCTGCTGGGCGTGACGCCGCCGGAAGGCTACGAGCTGCGCACACCCACCTCGCCGTAACGCGGGCAGAAAACGTCGCGCGGAGGACAACCGATCGCCGCGCGGCGGCGTAGCAATAGGGAAGGCGTGCTCCGGGTGAGGGTGCCCGGATCGCCCCCTTTCCGCGCGGGCTCGGAACCACTCTTCCGCGAAAGCGGTATGTCCAGTACCCGGCGGCGCTCCCCTCTTCGAGAATTCTGCCCATGTTGATTCGCGTATCTCCCCAGCACCCCATTCGCTCTTCCGACATCACGCCGGAGGATGCGTACCAGAATCGCCGCGATTTCCTGAAGAAGTCCGGCCTCATCGGCCTCGGCGCTGCGGGATTCCTCGGCTGCGCGGCCGACAAGGCTCAGGCGCACCAGCAGGGCACGTCCATCGCGGGTGCCGAACTGAAGCCCGAACTCACGCCGTGGGAAGACGTCACGACCTACAACAACTACTACGAGTTCGGCACGGGCAAGGAAGATCCCGCCGAGAACGCGACGAAGTTCCAGACGAAGCCGTGGACCGTGAAGGTCGAGGGGGCCGTGGGGAAGCCGGGCACGTACAACCTCGAGGACTTCGTCAAGCCGCATAAGCTGGAAGACCGCATCTACCGGCACCGCTGCGTGGAGGCGTGGTCCATGGTGGTGCCGTGGCAGGGCATCGCCATGGCGGACGTGATCAAGCGATTCGAGCCGACGTCGGCGGCGAAGTTCGTGGAGTTCACCACGCTGCACGATCCGCGGCAGATGCCGGGACAGCGCGCACCGGTGCTGGAATGGCCGTACGTGGAAGGCCTGCGGCTGGACGAGGCGATGAATCCGCTCGCGATGTTCGTCACCGGTGTGTACGGCAAGACCCTGCCTAACCAGAACGGGGCACCGTTGCGCATCGTCATGCCCTGGAAGTACGGCTTCAAGGGCGGGAAGTCGATCGTGCGGATCCGCTTCAGGGAGACCATGCCCAAGACCGCGTGGAACATCGCCAACCCCGGCGAATACGGCTTCTACGCCAACGTGAATCCCACCGTGGATCATCCGCGGTGGACGCAGTCAAAGGAGCGCCGCATCGGGGAGTTCCGCCGTCGCGAGACGTTGATGTTCAACGGCTATGCCCAGCATGTCGCATCGATGTACAGCGGCATGGACCTGC
>JBDSVW010000314.1:0-16593 GCA_039927015.1 Gemmatimonadaceae bacterium
GTGGCCGTTACAATTCAGTCGTCATTTCGTTACAAAGCACGATGATGCTTCGATGACCGCCCGACGCGCCTTTCCCGGACATCGAACGCATACCACGCCACATGACCCCTCCTGCACACGTTGCGCGAGTCGCTGCCGCTCTCCTGATGCTGGCGAGCGCGACGCCAGCGCGAATGTCGGCACAGGATTCGACCCGGACGACGAAGTCCGATTCCTCCGCCTCGAAGGCATCGGCCCCCGCCGCCGCCCTGCCGTTCGATTTCTCGGGCGTCATCTACACGAACTTCCAGACAGGTGGCGTGCAGTGCAATCGCGCCCAGAATCGGTTCGAACTCGATCGCGCATACCTGACGTTTCGCTCGACTGCGGGAGAGCGGGCGAGCATTCGCGTCACGTTGGACGTGTACCAGCAGCGGGACACCACGCTCTCCGACTTCTATCGCGGATGGACGATGCGCGCCAAGTATGCGTACGCGCAGTACGACTACCTGAGGGGCAGCGCCGATGCGCTGAAGGCCAACGTGCGACTCGGCATGCTCCACACCGTGATGATAGAACGGGAGGAAATCGGGTCGAGCCACGGTGTCTGGATGCGCGGGCTTTCGCAGGTGGCCGTGGAACAGGCGGGCTACTTCAGGTCCTCCGACCTTGGCGTGGCCACCAGCATCACGCTGCCGAAGAAGCAGGGCGAGATCTACGCCATCATCTCCAACGGCCCGGGCTACTCCGCGCGCGAGAACGATCGGTTCAAGGATTACGCCGCCCGGCTGACGCTGACTCCATTGGCGAACACGAAGGGCTACTGGAAGGGGTTCGCCGTCTCGCCATGGGTCAGCATTGGACGACGGGCCTCGGATTTCGCCGACCGCGACCATGGCACCGTCCGCCGGATCGACTCGGGGCTGCAGAAGGATCGCTACGGTCTGCTGCTTCAGGTGCACGATTATCGGGTGGGCCTGGGAGCCCACTTCGCGCGGCGCATGGACGTGGTCGAGTCGGCGGACACGACTCGTGACGTGGCGCCGCGAACGGTGGATCGCACCGGCGCTCTGAGCTCGGTGTACGCCATCGTGCGTCCTTCGGCCTTCATCGAGGGCATGCCCCGCCCGCTGTCGGTTGTCCTGCGCGCGGACAACCTGAAGCCCGACCGCTCGGCCGAACCCAACCACCGATTCTACATCGTGGGCGTCACATGGGACCTCAACAAGAAGACCTCGGTGACGCTCGACTACCAATCCCAACAACCTCGCAACGGCAGCCGGGTACCTGACGTGAAGACCGTGTTCGTGCACGTGATTGCCAATTTCTAGCGCCACCGACCTGCGCATCCCGCCGGGATGCACCCATACACGACACGCAGCTGCCCGTCAGCTGCATCAGGAGATAAAGCACAATGAGGACGTACACTGCGGTGCTGGCACTGTTGGCGTTCGCGGCTTGCGGGGGCGGGGACTCGAAGGGTTCCGAGTCGGCGCAGGTGTCCCGCTCGGGTTCGGTGGATCTCAACGGAGCCGGCGCGACCTTCCCGTATCCCATCTACTCCAAGTGGTTCAGTGACTACGCCACCAGCACGGGCGTGAAGATCAACTACCAGTCGATCGGCTCCGGCGGCGGCATCAAGCAGCTCTCCGAAGGGACCGTGGATTTCGGCGCGACCGACAGTCCGATGACCGAGGAGGACATGGCGGCGGCAAAGGGCGGGAAGGTGCTGCACTTCCCCACGGTGCTGGGCGCCGACGTGGTCACCTACAACCTCGCCGAGCTCCCGACGCCTTTGCGCCTGACGGGACCAATCATCGCCGACCTCTTCCTCGGCAAGATCACGAAGTGGAACGATCGGCGGCTCGCCGCGCTGAATCCCGGCGTCAACCTGCCGGCGAAGGACGTGCTCGTCGTGCACCGCAGCGACGGCAGCGGCACGACGTTCATCTTCACGGACTACCTCTCCACCGTGAGCCCGGCGTGGGCCGCGGGACCCGGCAAGGGCAAGGAAGTGCAGTGGCCGGTCGGACTGGGCGGCAAGGGAAATGAAGGCGTCGCCGGCATGGTGAAGCAGACGCCGGGCAGCATCGGCTACACGGAGCTCGCCTACGCCACGCAGAACCGCCTGCCGTCCGCGTCCATCCAGAACGCAGCCGGAAACTTCGTGAGCCCGACGATCGAGACGATCACCGCCGCCGCAGACGGATCGCTCGCGCGTCTCGGCGCCGACGCCGACTACCGCGTGTCGATCGTGAACGCCGCCGGACCGAATGCGTACCCCATCGCGTCGTTCACCTGGTTGCTGGTCTATCAGCAGCAGGCGGACTCGGCGAAGGGGCAGAAGCTGGTGGACTTCATGAAGTGGATGTACACCGAAGGCCAGGGCTTCGCCGCCGCGCTGGACTACGCGCCGCTGCCGAGCGCGCTCGCCCAGCAACTCACCGCGCGCTTGTCCACCATCTCGCTCGCTCCATCGCCGTGAGTGCGCCTCCCGTTGCGGTGAGTCCGGCGGGAGCACTTCCCTCCGAGCCAGCACGCTCGATTCGCGGTGCGTCGTTTGGTGACCGCATCTATCGGATGGCGATCTTCGCCTGTGCCTCGGCCATCCCCCTCCTCCTGCTGCTCATCGCGATCGAGATCGGATCGGCGGCGTGGCCGGCACTGAGCAAGGCGGGCTTGAGCTTCATCACGTCCAGTGACTGGGATCCGGTGCGCGAGTCGTTTGGTGCGGCACCGATGATCTACGGCACGATCGTCTCGTCGCTCATTGCGCTCGTGCTGGCCACGCCGCTGGCACTCGGTGTCGCCATCTTCCTCTCCGAGTTCGCGCCACCGGCTGTCCGCCAGCCGGTGGCGTTTCTCGTGGACCTGCTCGCCGCCATTCCGTCGGTGGTGTACGGGCTGTGGGGCGTCTTCGTGCTGATGCCCCTGATGCGCGAGCATCTCATGCCTTTCCTTGCCGACACTTTGGGGCTCGGCGGCACCCCGTTCTTCTCCGGCCCCGCGTATGGCCCCAGTATGCTGGCGGCCGGCATCATCCTCGCGATCATGGTGCTGCCGTACATCTCGGCGGTCTCGCGCGAGGTGCTCATGGCCGTGCCCCGATCGCAGCGTGAGGCCGCACTGGCGCTGGGTGCCACGCGGTGGGAGACGATCCGCGATGCGGTCGTGCCGTACGCACGCAGCGGCATTCTGGGCGGCGTCATTCTCGGGCTGGCGCGTGCGTTAGGCGAGACGATGGCGGTCACGATGCTCATCGGCAACCGCCACGAGATCTCGGCCTCGCTGTTCGCCCCCGGCTACACGCTGGCCTCGGTGATTGCGAACGAGTTCGCCGAGGCCACCAATGTGATGCACACCTCGGCGCTCATGGCGTGCGGCGCCGTTTTGTTCGCCATCACGCTCATCGTGAACGGCCTGGCCCGCTGGCTGGTGTACAAGGTCGCCAAATGAGCGTGAGACCTTCCGGCGTCCAGCGGGCGGCCGCGGATCGCACCGCCCGGTCGCTGGGTCGGCGTCGCGCCAAGAACATGGTCATGCTCGGCGTGATGTACCTGGCCGCCGCGCTCGCGACGCTGCCCTTGCTCCTCATCCTGGGCCACCTGCTCTACGAAGGTGCGTCGTCGCTGTCGGTCGACTTCTTCGTCAAGATGCCGCAGCCCGTGGGTGAAGCCGGCGGCGGACTCGCCAACGCGATCGTGGGCACCCTGGTCCTCATCGGGATCGCCTCGGCCATCGGACTCCCCATCGGGGTCGGCGCCGGCCTCTTTCTCGCCGAGCGCAAGGGTACTCGTTATGCGACGCTCGTGCGATTCCTGTCCGACGTGCTGAATGGCCTGCCGTCGATCGTGATGGGCATCTTTGCCTGGCAGTTCCTCGTGCGGCCGCTGGGGCACTTCTCGGCCGCCGCCGGAGGGGTGGCGCTGGGCGCGATGATGATTCCGCTCGTGACACGCACCACAGAGGAGATGATCCGTCTCGTGCCGACGTCGCTCCGCGAGGCGGCGCTCGCGCTGGCGTATCCCAACTGGCGCACGTCCCTCACCATCATGCTGCGTTCCGCGCTGCCCGGCATCGTGACGGGGGCGCTGGTAGCCGTCGCGCGCATCGCGGGCGAGACGGCACCGCTACTCTTCACCGCGTTCGGCAACCAATTCTGGTCCACCTCGCTGGACGAGCCCATCTCGGCCCTGCCGTTGCAGATCTTCACGTACGCCATCAGCCCCTACGATGAGTGGCACAAGCTCGCGTGGGCTGGGGCGCTCGTGCTCATCAGCCTCGTCCTCATCATTTCACTCGCCGCTCGTTATGCTACGCGCAGCCGATTCGGGCGGTCCGGTGACTGAGATACCTGACAAAGTCATGAGCGCACCCCCTGATACGGTGGCACGTCCCGCGCCGCGATTGCGGGCCGCAACCTTCGCCCCCGCCGGCGCCGAGCCGTCCCAGACCACTGGCACGCGCGAATCCGAGAGCGTGCGCCTGAGCATGGATTCCCTCAGTGCATTCTTCGGCGACCTGCAGGCCGTTCGTGACGCGTCGGTGCAGTTCGTGGACGGCAAGGTGACGGCCATCATCGGACCGTCTGGATGCGGCAAGTCCACCCTGCTCCGCTGCCTCAACCGCATGCACGAAACCGTACCCACCGCGCGCGTTGAGGGCACGGTCACGCTCGATGGCGAGGACATTTACGCGCGCGGCGTGAACGCCATTGAGGTACGACGCCAGATCGGCATGGTCTTCCAGCGTCCCACACCGTTCCCGACCATGTCCATCCGGGACAACGTCGCCGCCGGATTCCGGGTGATGGGATCCGCAGCGCCACCGCGCAAGCAGGTGGATGGCATCGTCGAGGAAACGCTGCGCCGCACCGCGCTCTGGGACGAAGTCAGTTCTCGCCTGAAGGAGAGCGCGACCAGCCTCTCGGGAGGTCAGCAGCAGCGACTCTGCATCGCGCGGGCTCTGGCGACCAACCCCAAGGTGCTGCTGCTCGACGAACCCACGGCGTCGCTCGATCCCCTCAGCACACAGAAAGTGGAGGAACTGGTGTACGAGCTGCGTGGCTCGGTGACCGTCGTGATTGTCACGCACAACATGCAACAGGCGGCGCGCGTCTCGGACAGCACAGCCTTCATGTTGAATGGTGAGCTGGTGGAGGTCGCGCCGACGCGAACGCTGTTCACCACTCCGCGCGACACCCGCACGGAGTCGTACATCACGGGGCGCTTCGGATGACGTCCCACTCCACGGGCTCGCTGGAGGCGCGCGACTTCTCGTTCTGGTACGGTGAGAAGCAGGCGCTGTTCGACCTGAGCCTGACGATTCCTCCGCGGAGCGTCACCGCGTTCATCGGCCCGTCGGGGTGTGGCAAGTCCACGTTCATCCGTTCCATGAACCGGATGAACGAACTCATCCCCGGTACGCGAAAAGCCGGCGCCCTGCGGCTCGGCGACGAGGACATCTATGCGCCGGGCACCGATGTCGTGCATCTGCGGCAGCGCGTGGGCATGGTGTTCCAGCGCTGGAACGCCTTCCCCAAGTCCATTTACGACAACGTTGCGTACGGTCCCCGCATCAACGGCGTGAGCAGCCGCGCCGAGCTCGACGAGATCGTGACCACGGCGCTGCAGCGTTCGGCGCTGTGGGACGAGGTGAAGGACCGCCTACGCCAGAGCGCGCTGGGGCTCTCGGGAGGGCAGCAGCAACGCCTCTGCATCGCGCGCGCGCTGGCCAACCAGCCGGAGGTGCTGCTGCTCGACGAGCCGTGCTCGGCACTGGATCCCATCGCGACGCAGAAGATCGAGGAGTTGTTGTACGAGCTCAAGACCGAACTCACGATCGTCATCGTGACGCACAACCTGCAGCAGGCGGCTCGGGTGTCCAATCAGACGGCGTTTTTCTATATCGGACGCCTTGTAGAATTTGATGCGACAGAGCGTATGTTCACGAGTCCGCGCGAGGATCGTACCGACGCGTACATCACGGGGAGGTTTGGATGAGCCCTGCCGATACCGCCACTGGTTTCCGGCATTTTCACGACCAGCTCTCGACGCTCAAGCAGCGACTGCTGGACATGTCCGCCCGGTCGGAGGAGCTGGTCGACCTCGCGGTGGAGGCCCTGCTCACGCGCGACAAGGCGATGGCCGAGAGCGTGGTGACCGGTGACCACGAGGTGGATTCACTCGAGATCGAGGTGGAGCGTCTCGCGGTGGAACTGCTGGCCCTGCAGCAGCCCATGGCGCGCGACCTGCGCTTCATCATCAGTGCCATCAAGGTATCGAGCGACCTGGAGCGAGTAGGCGACCACGCGGTGAACATCGCGCAGTGTGCCCTGCGGCTCATTGCACTGCGTTCTTCCATTACCCCCGATCCCGAGATCGAGGACATGGCGCGCCGCGCGCGACGTATGTTGAGTGATGCGCTGGACGCGTTCATCCGGGCCGATGGCGCGCTGGGCCGGGAGGTGTGCAAGGCCGATGACCAGGTGGACGCGCTGCACGACTCGCTCTTCCGGATCCTCCTCACCCACATGATGGCCGACACGCGGACAATCAACCCGGCGCTGGAACTCCTCCTCGTCAGCCGCAATCTCGAGCGCGTGGCTGACCTGGCGACGAACATCGGTGAGGGCGCGGTCTACCTCGCCGAGGGCAAGCAGATCAAGCACCACTCCGAGTTCGCCAACGCGGTGCCGACGGTCCCGGAGTCCGCCTGACGCATGGAGCCGTCGAGGCCGCGCGTGCTTGAGCTGCGCGCCCCCGCGCGGCGGCGCCCCTCCGAGGGCGTCCGCCTCGCGGCCATCGACATCGGTTCCAACTCCATCCGCCAGATCATCGCGGATGTCTCGCGCGATGGACGCATTCGTGTGATCGACGAAATGAAGGCGGCTCCCCGGCTGGGAGCCGGTGTGGATCGTCGCGGCAAGCTGGGTGACGATTCCATGCGGCACGCGCTGGAGGCGTTGGAGCGCATGGCGACGCTGGCCAAGCAGTACGGCACGGCCAAGATCGACGCCGTGGCCACGAGTGCGGTGCGCGACGCGGCCAACGGGCGTGAGTTCCTGGAAGCGGTGCGACGCGCGACAGGTCTGCGGGTGCGCCTGCTGCACGGCGACGACGAGGCACGCCTCGCCTTCCGCTCGGCGCTCGCGCACTTCGACCTCGCCCAGGGACGCTCGGTCGTGATGGACATCGGCGGCGGGTCGCTGGAGCTGGCGTTGAGCGCCGACGGGCTGGTGGAGCGCCTCGTCTCACTGCCCTACGGCGCGATCCGCATGACCGAGCAGTACCTCGGGCTCACGCCCCGCCGTCGCGACCTCAAGAAGCTTCGGGCCGCGGTGCGGGACGACATCCGGCGCGCCATTCCGCTGCGGGACTGGCGCGGGGCGCAGCTCATCGCATCGGGCGGCACCTTCACCAACCTCGCGGGCATCTACCTCTACCGGCAGGGCACGTCGAGTGCGGCCGGCCGGGTGCAGGGCACGCGGGTGCCGCGCGAGGAGCTGGAGCACATCATCGACCTGCTGCAGGAGTGCTCACCCGAGGAGCGGGCGCAGATTCGCGGCCTCAACGTGGGACGCTCCGACATCGTGCTGGCGGGGCTCGCGGTGGCGGCCGAGGTGATGGCGCGCATCGACTCGCGCGAACTGCAGGTCTCCGCGTACGGCATCCGCGAAGGGCTGCTGCTGGAGAATGCGCACGTGAAGGCGTTGCCCGCGGACGCCGGCGATGCGCGCGAGCGTTCCGTACGCACGTTCGCTGAACGTTGTCACTACGAGGTGCCGCACGCGCAGCACGTCCAGCGGCTGGCCTTGCAGCTCTTCGATGCGCTGGGTGCCCGGCTGGGCTGCGATGCACGGGATCGCAAGATGCTCGCGGATGCCGCGCTGCTGCACGACGTGGGCTACCACATCAACTACGACAAGCATCACCAGCACTCGTACCATCTCATCCTGCACGCCGACCTGCTGGGAATGTCGCCCGTGGAGCAGGTGATCATCGCCAACGTCGCCCGCTATCACCGGGGGTCGCCACCGAAGAAGTCACATCGCAACTTCGGCACGCTTGACCGCGAGTCGCGAGCGCGCGTGCGGCGGCTGTCAGCGCTGCTGCGCGTGGCCGATGGCTTCGACCGCGGTCATGTGGGTGGCGTGCAGCGCGTGAAGGTGCGCTGGACCGACCGGGCGCTGCGCATCACGGCGGTGCCCGACCCGCGCGCCCGGGTGCTGCGGCTGGAGCTGTGGGGGGCGAGCCGGAAATCGTCGCTCCTCGCGAAGCTGGCCGGGACCCCGGTGGAGATCATTGCGCCTGACGGAGCGGTCGTCGTCGACTCCGGCGACCTGGATGGCGACGGGGAGTAGGCGCGCCGCCGCCTAACGGCGCGTGGTCCGTTTCGGCTTGCCGCGCGCCGACGCGCCGCCGCTTCCGTCCGCCGAGCCGTTTCCGTTCCGCGGGGCCTCCTCGTTCGCCGGCACGTACGCGCGGATCTCGCTCGTGGTATAGCGCGAGTCGGCGCGCTCCAGTCCCCACGGGTCACGCAGCAGTCGCCGGTGCGTCGCCAGTTCCGCCTCCTCCACCGGCGTGCGTTGCACGTACGTACCGTCAGGCGCAAGGTCCCACGCCTGCCGGTTGTCCGCGAGACACGTGTCCAGCAGCGCGTGCAAGCGCTTCTGGAGCAACAGGTCCTGCACTGGGGCGATGACTTCCACCCGGCGCTCGAGGTTGCGCGGCATCCAGTCCGCCGAGCCGATGAAGTACTCTGGCGCTCCCCCATTGGCGAAATAGAAGATGCGCGAGTGCTCGAGAAAGCGTCCCACAATGCTGCTCACGCGAATGTTGTCGCTCACGCCGGGCAGGGCCGGCCGCAGGCAACACATGCCGCGCACGATGAGGTCGATCTGGACGCCGGCCCGGGAGGCCTCGTACAGCTCCGTAATCATGTCGGGCGACACGAGCGCATTCATCTTGGCAATGATGCGGGACTGCCGCCCCGCGCGCGCATGCGCGGCTTCGCGCTGGATGAGGTCGATGAAACGTGTCTTCATGTTCGCCGGCGCGACGAGAAGCTTGCGATAGTCGCGCTGGCGCGAAAAACCGGTCAGCAGGTTGAACACATCGGTGAGATCCGCGCCCATATCCGGGTCGCAGGTGAGGAGCCCGATGTCGGTGTATAACCGCGCGGTCTTGGAGTTGTAGTTGCCCGTGCCGACGTACACGTAGCGGCGGATGCCATCCGGCTCACGCCGCACCACCAGCGCAATCTTGGCGTGCGTCTTGAGGCCTGGCAGCCCGTACGCGACATGCACACCGAAGTTTTCCAGCGTGCGCGCCCACGTGATGTTGTTCGCCTCGTCGCCACGCGCCTGCAGTTCCACGAGCACGGCCACCTGCTTGCCGCTCTGCGCCGCGTCCGTCAGCGCGCGCACGATCGCGGTGTCACCGGACGTGCGGTACAGCGTGGTCTTGAGGGCGAGCACGTGCTCGTCCTGTGCCGCGGCCTCGAAGAAGCGCTCGACCGACGCCCCGAACGATTCGAACGGATGATGCACCAGCAGGTCGCGCTCCCGGATCGCGTCGAAGATCGTGCGCGAGGGGTCGCGCAGTTCCGGTGGCGTGAGGGGCACGAAGGGTGCATCCCGCAGTTCCGGCACATCCAGCTGGGCCAGCGCCATAAGGTCGCCCAGCTCGAGCAGCGGTCCCACATCGTAGACGTCGCGCTCGGTGAGCGGCAGCACGTCGGGGTCGGAAATGGCGCGCAACTCGTCGAGCAGGAGGTCGCGCACCGGGGTCGGCATGCCCGCCTGCACCTCGAGGCGCACCACCTCGCCAAAGCGGCGCTGGAACACCTGCTCCTCGATGGTCGCGAGCAGGTCCTCCGGCTCATCGGCCGCCGGCACGTCGAGGTCGGAGTAGCGGGTGATCTTGAACGTGTGGAACCCCAGGATCTCCATGCCGGGGAAGAGCGTGCCCAGGTGCGCGCCGACCACCGCCTCGAGCGGCACGAAGTGATTGGGCCGTCCAGCGGGTATCCAGCGCGGCAGGCTGCGCGGCACCTTCACGCGCGCGAAGTGCACACCGCCGCGCGCAGGATCGCGCACCTCGACGGCTAGCGAGATGGAGAGGTTGGAGATGTAGGGGAACGGATGCCCGGGATCGACCGCGAGGGGGGTCAGGACGGGAAAGACCTCGCGTTCGAAGAACTGCACGATGCCGGCACGCTCCTCGGGCCCGAGCTCCTGCATGGCCACGAGCCGGATGCCGTAGTGTGCCAGCGCCGGTAGCAGCACGTCGTGCAGGCAGGAGCTCGCCTGCGTCCAAAGCTCGCGCACCCGCAGCTCGATGGCCTCCAGCTGCGTGGACGGCGACATGCCATCCGGCGGAGCCTGCTGCACACCTGCCGCCACCTGCCGACGCAAGCCCGCCACACGCACCTGGAAAAACTCATCCAGGTTGGTGCTGAAGATCGAGATGAACTTGAGCCGCTCGAGCAGCGGCGTGCGCTCGTCGAGGGCTTCGTGGAGCACGCGAGCGTTGAAGTCCAGCCAGCTCAACTCTCGGTTCAGGAACAACGCGGGCGAAACTGCATGTTCGATCATGGATTCCCTGCGGGCCGTGAAGCGGATCGGCGATACGCTACTGAATGTATCGTGCCAGCGCGAAGCCAGCGGCGCGGCGGGGGTCTGGCGGGCGGCTGCCTGGCCGTCCCGAGCAGGCAGCCTCCCGGCTAGCGTCCCAGCGCCAGCTTCTGCAACAGAATGAGACAGATGGCGGAAATGGTGGCCGCGGCCGGGATCGTCATGATCCACGCCCAGACGATCCGGCCGGCGATGCCCCAGCGGACGGCACTCAGCCGGCTCGTGGCGCCCACGCCCATGATGGCCCCGGTAATCGTGTGCGTGGTGCTCACGGGAATGCCGTACCGCGTGGCGAGCAGGATGGTGAAGGCGCCCGCGGTTTCCGCGGCGCTCCCCCCCACCGGTCGCAGCTTGGTGATGCGGCTGCCCATGGTGTGCACGATGCGCCAGCCGCCGAAGAGCGTGCCCATGGCAATCGCGCTGTAGGCGCCCATCTCCACCCACAGCGGTATGGTCTCGCCATTGGGCAGGTAGAGATGGCGCAGCCAGCCCGATTCGCTGGCGAAGACGGCGTTCGACGACACGAGCAGTCCGACAATGATGCCCATCGTCTTCTGTGCGTCGTTCGCGCCATGCGAGATGGAGAAGAGCGCGGCGCTCACCAACTGCCCCTTTCGGAAGATCGAATCCACCCGGTGGGGCGGCACCTTCTGGAAGACCCAGTAGATCGCCGTCATCAGGATGAAGCCCGACGCCATGCCGATGATGGGCGAGAGGAAGATGAAGATCACCGTCTTCGTCCACCCGGCCACGATGATCGCCGCGGGGCCGGCCTTGGCGATGGCCGCCCCCGCGTATCCGCCTAGCAACGCGTGGGACGACGAGCTGGGCAGGCCGTAGTACCAGGTGATCAGGTTCCAGATGATGGCGCCGAGCAGTCCGCCGAGGATGACGTCGGGCGTCACGATCGAGATGTCGATCATGCCTTTCCCGATCGTCCTGGCCACCGCCGTACCCACCGTGAACGCGGCCACGAAATTGAAGAACGCGGCCCACACCACCGCGGTGATGGGACTGAGGACCCGCGTGCCCACGATCGTCGCAATCGAGTTGGCGGAGTCGTGGAAGCCGTTGATGAAATCGAAGATGAACGCGATGCCGACGATCGCGACGACGTAGGTGAGCACGGCTTACGAATTCTTCAGGGAAATGCTCTCGAGCACGATGGCCACTGTCTGGCAGCGGTCCAGCGTCTCCTCCAGCGTGTCGTAGATCTCCTTCCACTTCATGACGTCGAGCGGATCGGGCCGGCCGGCGAAGAGCACTTCCATCGCATTGTAGTAGATGGTGTCGCCTTCCGCTTCCAATCGTTTGACCTCGCGCGTGGAGTTGGCCACCGCACGGGGATTCTTGATCTCCACCACCGCCTTGCCGAGGTACTTCACCGATTCCATGATCAGCACGCAGAGCTTCCGGGCCGGCTCACGGCTCTCGGTGATGTGGAACATCCGCGTTCGTCGCGCCGTGCCGTCGATGAGGTCCACCACGTTGTCCAGCTCCTGCACGAGGTTGTTGATATCCTCGCGGTCGAGCGGCGTGATGAAGCTCTTGTCGAGGCGCGTGCTCACCTCGTGCGTGATGTGGTCGGCCTCGTGTTCGACCGCCTTCACCGCCCGCACCAGTTCTTCCTGGCGCTCGGGATGGGAGAACAGGTCGCTCAGCAACCCGGCGGCGGTGATGAGCTTCTGGGAAAGCTCGTTGAACAGGTCGAAGAAGCCTTCGTCGCGGGGTATCAGGCGAAACGCCACGGGCAGTCCTTGTCAGATGGGACGAACTGGTGAAGCAGAGGCGAACGTCGCGGGATGGCCCCGCTCGCAAACGGGAGCGGGGCCCGCAGCACGAAAAAATACCCGCCCGCACCGTTCAGGGGCAGGCAACCACGACGGGTTGTGTCGTTCAGGCAATCGCGGGCCGGATACGTGCAGGTGTGGCGCATGATTGGAGTCCGCTTACGAACGCTGTCGGATCCCGGTCGGGTGGCACCGACTCAGTATGGACCGGCCGTGCCCGCACCCGACGACGGCGCGCTGCACGTGGCGCACCCGGACGAATGCGTGAGGGCGAGCGAGAGCAGGTCATTCACGGGCAGCGGTCCCTGACCGAGGCACTTGGCCATGGAGACGCCACTCGAGGTCCCGATGCGCGTGGCACCATTGCCGATCATGCGCAGCGCCGCCTCGCAGTCGCGCACGGCGCCCGAGGCCTTCACGCCCATCGTGTCACCCACCACGAGCCGCATCAGCGCCACGGCCTCGGCCGAGGCGCCGCCGGCGGCATGGAAGCCGGTGGAAGTCTTCACGTACTGCGCGCGCATTTCCTTGGCGATGGCGCAGGTCTTGATGATCTCCACCGGCGACAGCGCGGCGGACTCGATGATGACCTTCACCAGCGTGCCCCCTGCCCCGTCCACGACCGCGGCGATGTCATCGGCCACATGGTTCCAGTCGCCGCTCTTGATGTGGCCGATGGCCGCCACCATGTCGAGTTCCGTCGCGCCCTGCTCCACGGCGAGCGCCGCTTCACGGCGCTTGATCGCCGAGGTGTTGGCGCCTAACGGGAAGCCGATGACCGTGGCCACCTGCACGGGTGTCCCGCGCAATCGTTCGGCGCAGCGGCTGACCCACACCGGATTCACGCAGACCGCGGCGAATCGGTGTTCGCGGGCCTCATCGCACAGCTTGTCCACCTCGGAGGCGGTCGCCTCGGGTTTGAGCAGTGTGTGGTCGATGAAGTCGGCGATGCGCGCGCTTTCGCGAACGTAGGTGACGCCCGGCGGCGGTGCGCCCGCAATCGCCGAGGAAATGATGCGAGTGGCGGTCGATTGATGGGACGACTGGTCGGGGGCGGTGATATGCTGTTGTTGGGGGGGGCCCCCCAGACGGTCGCCGGCCGCCAGTTCCAGTGCAATCTCGCGCGCCAACGCCTGCAGATCGTTCGTCAACGTCCCGTCTCCGCTCGTTCGTCAGCCCCAATGTCCACGCGGTCCACCACCCCCACCACCACCGCCTGCGCGGGAATCTTGGCCGATTTCGACAAGGAACGCGCCGCGCCGCCTTCCTGCACCACCAGCACCCGCTCGCCCACTCCAACTCCGATGACGTCGAGGGCCACGACCTCATCACCCTCCTCCTCGCCCCCGGTGCTGAGCCGGCGTACGAGCAGCAGCTTGCGCCCGCCAAGCTCCCCGTGCCGGTGCGTGGCGATCACGTCGCCCACCACTTGCGCGATATACATGACTCAGCGCCCTCCGAACCGGTAGGGCATGACCCGTGCGCACGTCATTCGGCGAGCGTCCGCTGGTCGCCGAGGTTGCACCAGTCCACTTTCGCCACGATGCCCGCGTCCACGGCCGCGAATGGATTGTCCAGCGTCATCGCGGCCTCGCGCGAGGTGATATAGACCACCACGTCGCCCGGTCCCGACCCGACGCGGTCCACGGCCACGATCGGCTTTCCCGACTCGCGACCGGTTGCCGAGAGGGGCTGGATCCACTGCAGGGGAATGGCGCCCAGCGTGTCCTGCTTGACGGTGGCGACGAGGCGACCCATGACGCGGGCGAGGAGCATTTTTGAGAGGACGAGAGGACGAGAGGACGAGAGGCGTTAGGCGAGGGGATTCAGATCCCTTAGTTCCCTTGCGCGGGCGGCGGCGCGGCGTTCCATCACCAGGGGTTTGTCCTCGAAGAACTTGATCAGCAACACCCCGGTCACGAAGCCCCCTACGTGCGCCCACACCGCTACGCCGCCCGACACGTCAGGCCGCAGCGCCATGAGCTGGGGAAGGCCGGTGAGCACCTGCAGGCCAAACCACCACAACAGCACGACCCAGGCGCGCACCCTCACGATATACGGGAATATGAAGATGGGAATTAACATCTTGACCCGCGCCCGGGGATAGAGCACCAGGTACGCGCCCATGACGCCGGAAATCGCGCCCGACGCACCCACCGTGGGCACGGGCGAGCCGGAATCCACGAGCACATGCACGGCGGCGGCGGCGAGGCCGCAGAGGAGATAAAAGGCCACGAAGCGCAGGTGGCCCATGCTGTCCTCCACGTTGTTGCCGAAGACCCAGAAAAACAGACAGTTGCCCAGCAGATGCGCCCAGCCGCCGTGCAGAAACATCGACGTCAGCGGCGTCAGGAGGTTGACCGC
Organism: Gemmatimonadaceae bacterium; assembly: GCA_039927015.1. Classification (GTDB taxonomy): domain Bacteria; phylum Gemmatimonadota; class Gemmatimonadetes; order Gemmatimonadales; family Gemmatimonadaceae; genus SCN-70-22. Next base: position 14,770 of record JBDSVW010000314.1, read on the forward strand.
ATAGTCGTCTACCACGCAGGCCAGGCCGGGTCCAATGGGAACGGCCGTGCCGAGCGCCGCGTGATGCGTCAGCTCGCCCGGGACCATGCCAAGGTTGCAGACGCTGCTGGCGAGTCGGATGGGATCGAATCCCCCACCCTGCACGAGAACCCATACCGTCAGTATGACGGCGAGGATCAGCACCGTCATGTACGGTGGATGCAGCTGTGGATTATCGTCGCTCAGCGGAAACATTCTGGATGCGGTCTCGAAGGTGAGAGGCGGGCTCGTACAGCTGGAATCGTCAGGCGCCACGCCAGCAGAGACACGAGCCCGCCACATTCCCTGCCATTTTGGCCTAAGTTCGCGGTCCTGGTCTTGCCCCTTCTACGCGCGGGTGCCTCGATCACTGGCGGAGCGGCAGGATTACAGCATGGCGCCGCCGGACGAGCGTGCCGTCAGATCACCTTCAAATCTGGACTGAATCATGGCAGACAAAGTTATTGGCATCGATCTGGGGACTACAAACTCGGTCGTTGCAGTCATGGAAGGGGGCGACCCGGTGGTCATTCCCAATTCCGAAGGGGGACGCACTACGCCGTCGGTCGTTGGTTTCACCAAGGACGGTGAACGTCTCGTCGGCCAAATCGCAAAGCGACAGGCGGTCACCAATCCCAAGAACACGGTTTTCTCCATTAAGCGCTTCATGGGCCGCAAGCTCAGCGAGGTGTCCGAGGAGTCCAAGCGGGTACCCTACGCGGTAGAAACCGGTCCGAACGATCAGGTCGCAGTCGAAGTCGGCGGCAGGAAGTATTCGCCGCCCGAGATCTCGGCGATGATCCTGCAGAAGATGAAGCAGACGGCGGAGGACTACCTCGGCCACCCCGTGTCGCGGGCAGTCATCACGGTTCCCGCGTATTTCAACGACTCGCAGCGCCAAGCCACGAAGGACGCCGGACGCATCGCGGGACTCGAGGTGCTGCGCATCATCAACGAGCCCACGGCCGCCGCGCTGGCGTATGGGCTCGACAAGAAGAAGGACGAGAAGGTCGCCGTCTTCGACCTCGGCGGCGGAACGTACGACATCTCGATCCTCGAGCTGTACGACGTGGACGGCACGCGCCAGTTCGAGGTGAAGTCCACCAACGGCGATACCCACCTCGGCGGTGACGACTTCGACCAGCGTGTGATCGACTGGCTCGTCGGCGAGTTCCGGCGCGACCAGGCCATCGACCTGTCGAAGGACGCCATGGCGCTCCAGCGCCTCAAGGAAGCGGCCGAGAAGGCGAAGAGCGAGCTCTCCTCGACGATGTCCACGGACATCAACCTCCCCTTCATCACTGCCGACCAGTCGGGACCGAAGCACCTTAACTACTCGCTTACGCGTGCCAAGTTCGAGCAGCTGGTGGACGACCTCTTCCAGCGCACGCTCGAGCCGATGAAGCAGGCGCTCGCCGACGCGGGGCTCAAGCCGTCGGACATCGACGAAGTGCTGCTGGTCGGCGGATCGACGCGCATTCCGCGCATCCAGGCCGTCGTGAAGGAGTTCTTCGGCAAGGAACCGAACAAGGGCGTGAACCCGGACGAAGTCGTGGCCATCGGCGCCGCGGTCCAGGCCGCGGTCCTCACCGGCGAGCAGAAGGATGTGCTGCTGCTCGACGTGACGCCGCTGTCGTTAGGCATCGAAACGCTGGGTGGCGTCATGACGACGCTCATCCCGCGCAACACCACCATCCCGACCCGCAAGACAGACGTCTTCTCCACGGCCGACGACAACCAGACCACGGTCGAGATTCACGTGCTCCAGGGCGAGCGCGAGCTGGCTCGGGACAACCGGACGATCGG
>JBDSVW010000315.1:0-6930 GCA_039927015.1 Gemmatimonadaceae bacterium
TTCCCCTCGCGCTGCTGTTCGGGGTGCGGCTCGCCGCCACTCGTGATTCGCTCGCCTTCTATTCGACGGGACTCGGCGTCGGGGCAGCCAACGCCCGCTTCATCGTAATGCGGGGATTCGTGGCGGAAACCGTCACCATATCACGGGCAGGACGGGTGCGCCGGTGACGAGCGTCGAGCGCCGGCGTCGCCAGCGGGAGCTCTTCGCGCTCCTGCGCCTCGCCCTGCTCGTGCCTCCGCAGCAGGGCGAGAATCACGCGAGCGAACAGTGGATCGAGGGCGAGCCGGCGCTGCGACTGCATGCTGATCGGAAGGAACAGCGGCAGCAATTCCTCCAACGAGGATTCGCCGACTGCGCTATTCCGCGGCCGCAACCGTTCCGAAATCGAACCCCGGCATGGAGATTCGTTCGATCGGCTGGCCCAGCACCCGCTCGATCGTCCGCACCATCGCGATCTCGTCGGGCGCCATGAACGTGAACGCGTCACCGCTGGCTGCCGCTCGCCCCGTGCGCCCGATGCGATGGATATAGTCCTCGGCCTGCGACGGCACGTCGTAGTTGATGACGTGCGAAATACCGGTGATGTCGAGCCCTCGCTGCGCGATGTCCGTCGCCACGAGCACACGAATCTCGCCACTCTTGAATCGCTCGATGGCCTGCGTGCGCTGCGCCTGGGTCTTGTCCGCGTGCATCGCCGTCGCTTCGACCTTGGAAAGATGCAGGTCGCGCACGACCCGGTCGGCACCGTGCTTCGTGCGCGTGAAGACAAGCACGGAATCCATTTCGGGCTGCCGCAGCAGCTCGACCAGCAGCGCGTTCTTCCGCGGACGGGGAACGGGATACACCGCGTGCCGCACCGTACTCGCGGCAGAGGAACGTCGACCCACCTGGACTACCACCGGGCGGCGCAGGTACTTACGGGCCAGCGCCTCGACTTCGGGCGGCATGGTGGCGCTGAACAGCAACGTCTGCCGGTAGGGCGAGATTCCGCTCACAATCCGGTTGATCTGCGGCGCGAATCCCATGTCCAGCATCCGATCCGCCTCGTCCAGGACGAGAATCTCGAGATTGTCGAGCGAGGCGTTGCGCTTCTCCATGTGGTCAATAAAGCGCCCCGGGGTCGCGACGATCACATCCACGCCGCGGCTGAGCGCCTGCTCCTGCGGGTCGTAGGCCACGCCGCCATAAATGGGGGCCACCTCGACCTCGGTAAACTGGCCGTACTTGCGAAAGCTTTCGTCCACTTGCTGACAGAGTTCCCGGGTCGGGGTGAGAATGAGGCAGCGCAGCTGCTTCGGTCCCCCGAGCAAACGATGGAGTATCGGGAGCGTAAACGCCGCCGTCTTTCCCGTTCCAGTCTGCGCGAGTCCCATCACGTCACGGCCGGACATCGCCACCGGAATCGCGTCGCGCTGAATGGGGGTCGGCGCCTTGTAACCCGCCGCTTCCACCGCCTGCAGCAGCTCCGGCGCAATCCCCAACTCTGCAAAGCTGGTTTCGAGCGCCAGCTCCACAACCACCTCTCCTGCCGTCTCTTCCGCCGCTGTCGCCTCGGTCGCGCCTGGCTGCTCTGCTTCCTGCCCGTCCGCCGATTCAGAGGGTGTCGCGCTGTCGATTGCGGCCTGCTTTGTCTTGCCCGCTACTGCGCGGGATCTCTTCGCGGTGACGCCGGCCTGCTTGGTCCGCGTCGTTCCGCTTCGCGTTTTTGTCATTCCGCCCGTGGGTCGTAGTCGTTCAGTCACGCGAAAGCTACACGGTGGTCGGCGCACGGCGCCATGCGCTGCCCTCTTCGCGCGTCGCGTCGCCCCTGTGGCCAACGCCGCAGTCGGCCCCTAACGGTTGATGGCGAGAAGCGGCAGCACCATGGCGAGGACCTCGTCGGGAACCTCCTCGGCGAGCACGTGGCCCGCCCGCTCCAGGGTCCGCACGGACCAGCCGGCGAGGGTCGCGGCCCTGCGTGCTGTCTGTCGCGAGCGAATCAGCACATCGAGCCCCCCGAGCAGCACGGACGTCGGGGCACTAATGCGACCGAGTTGCTCGTCGCTGCGTCGGTCGAAGCGATACGCATGCAGGAACATGCGAAGGGATGCCGCGAACGCAGGATCCTGCGTGGGAGCCCAATACTGGTCCACTTCGTCGCGCCGGAACTTTCCCGTTGGCCCATACACGGCGCGCAGCACCCACGGCACGCTCCATCGCGGCATGGCGTACGGCAGCAACGACGCTGCAGCTGGCGGAGTGAGTCGCCGCGCCATCGAGAGTCCGCGCACCGGTGCGAGTCCAACAGGCGCGATGAGCGCCAGCGAGGACACGCGCTCCGGGTGTTGGGACGCGGCGTCGAGCACCACGCCCGCTCCCATCGAGTGCGCGACGATCGGCACGCGCGACACGTGAAGCGCATCGAGCACGCCCAGCAGGAACTCCGCCATCGACTCCGCCGAGTACTTGCGCTCGTCGGCGGGCTTGTCGGAGGCACCATGGCCGCGAAGGTCGATGGCAACCGGGCGATAGCCCGCCTCCGCCAGCGGCATCATCAGCTTTCGAAAGGCGTAGGCGGAGCACCCCCAGCCGTGCACGAGCAGGACCGGGGGCGCATCCCGGGCCCCGCCCTCCACCAGCCGCACTCGCTCGCCCCCGGACAGTTCGAGAAAACGGGCACTCAGCAGCGGTTCGTTCGCTGGATACCATTGCGAACGCGGCAGCCTTTCTCCGAAGACGTTGGACACCACGGCAAGTTCCGATCACGGCGCGGGTGCGCCTAGATCACCTCGATCGTCCGACCCGAGGCGCGGGCGATGATCCCGAGTCGCGTGGTGATCTCGGCGGAGACGGCGTCCGCCTCCGGACGACCATCCAGGGGATAGATCGGCCACGGCACGGCTGACTCGCTCTGGGCGGGCAGCCCGGCCTTGCCCGGGCGCCACACCCCATACCGGTCGCGCTCATTAAGGAAGCGCTCGAAGAGCCGCGACCAGTGCTCGTTCCGCCACAAGAAACCGAGCCGCCCCACGATCTCGAGCCAATTGAGCGCCGAGGGGATATCGCCGTCGGCCATATTCCGAGTGGCGAGCGGATCGCCGAGAACGTAATGCGGCTGCCGCACCATCTTCCCCGCGACGAGCTGCTTCGACTCCTGCCGCGGCAGAGGCCGCGAGAGGTACTCGAAAAGCAGCTCGAGAACCCGCCTGTGCTCCGAGCGGAAATGCGGCATGTGCGCCAGCATCGTCAGCAGGTGTATCGACGGGGGAGACGCATCGGGCGACAGTACGTGCTTGTTCCCGACCCGCATCCAGGGGTCCGCCGCGAGCGCAGAGCCCAGAAAATTTCCCACGCGCGTGAGCATGCGCTGGGCGCATCCGCGCAGCCTGGGATCATTCTCGTAGCCCGCGTGCGCGAGAGCCGCGGCCGCCGCCTCCCGCAGGATCAGCCGTCCACGCGTGCGCAGCTCCGGCACCCGGGCGTCGGATGCGAACTCGAACAGAAAGTTGGGGTCATTGTCCTCCGCGAGCAGGCGAAAGATGATTTTCCGGCCGCTCAGCAGCGGGGGAGATTCCGCCTCCCAGCCCCACTCCAGCATTCTCCGGAACGCCTGGATGGTACCGACGCCCTTGAAATTGCGGGCTGCGGGAGAGGGGGCCGCCAACATGGACTTGTTCCAGACGCCGTCCATCTGCTGTGAAATCGCCAGACGAAGGGCCGGAAAGTGCGTATAGACCAGCGACGGCAGCAGCTCAGGCGGCTGGTCCAGCTGCGCCACAGAGGTCAGGGCGCGATACTGCACGGGTGCTGCCGCATTGCTGAGCACCCAGCCAATCGGAAACTTGACCGGTTCTTCGGGAGGACCCGCAATGACAGGGGAAGATGCCGGGGTCGGCGTCGGATCTGTCACGGGAGAGTTTTAACGCTCAAGTCGTTTAACGACATGACAATAAGACGCATGCCCAGCTGCACGGTCAGAGGATGCTGTAAGCTGCGCACTCGGGCAGTGCAGCGCTAGAGGTTCCTTCCACGCCAAACTGCTTGTCGATCCTTGGACTCGCGGTCAATTTGCCAGCACGTGATCCCTTCTCCCGTCATCGCGCCCATTGATTCCGCCGTCTTCCACCGCTTGCCCCGTCACCCGTGCGCGGTGAATTCGTCGATGTGGGCGGGGCGCGCCTGTATTACTACGCCGCGGGAACGCGGGGGGTCGGCGAGCCGATAGTCTTCCTCCACGGCTTTCCGACGTCCTCGCATCTGTGGAGCGAAGTGGTACCGCTCGTGCCGCGGGGACACCGGGTCGTGGTCATCGACCTGCTGGGCTACGGGCGGAGCGATCCCCCGGGACCCGACGCCGACCTGTCCGTTCGCGCCCACGGCGATCGTGTGATCCGGCTGCTGGATGCGCTGGGTATCAATTTCGCCACCGTGGTGGGGCACGATCTCGGGGGAGGGATCGCGCAGTCGCTGGCGGTGCGCTATCCGGCGCGCGTGTCTCGGCTGTGCCTCATCAACTCGGTGGCGTTCGATGCGTGGCCGGGCCGGGAGGTGAAGCTCGTGCGCGCCACGATGCCGCTCACGCGTCATCTGCCGGCCACCTGGATGCTTTCCGTGCTGCGCGCCGACCTGCTTCGCGGTTACCTGATGTCCGAGCGTGGTTCGCATTCCATCGACCAGTATGTGCGACCCTTCGCCGGAGACGCGGGACGCGATGCGCTCGTGTCGCACCTGGCGGCGCTCGATTCGGCGGACACGCAGCTGCTGGAACCGCGGCTCAAGGACATCGTCTCGCCCACCGCCATCGTGTGGGGAACGGAAGACCCGTTTCTCCCGGTCGGTATCGGCAGGCAGCTGGCGGAGGCGATTCCCGGCGCCACGCTCGATGTGATCCCCGATGTCCGGCACTTCGCGCCCGAAGAGGCGCCCGAACGCGTGGCCGCCGCCCTCACTGCCCTGCTCGAACGATGACCTCGCCAAAACTGGACACCTTCCGCGCACTCGTGCAGAAGAACCCGACCAATCCCCTGGCGCGGTTCGGCCTGGCCAACGAATTGTTGAAGCTCGAACTCTGGGCAGAGGCGGTGGACGAGCTGCGCGCCTACCTTGCCATGCATGAAGACGAAGGGAATGGCTACGGGCGCCTCGCGCAGGCCTGCGAAGCGTTAGGCAGGCCGGCGGAGGCGCGGGCGGCCCTGCAACAGGGCATCGCCGCCGCCGAACGATTCGGACATCCCGGCATGGCGAGCGAGCTCGCCGGCCGACTTGACGACCTGGAGGAGGACGCGTGAACACACGCCTGGTGGGAATTGTCGTGGTGGCACTGGCAGGCCTGGCCGCCGGGTCGTCGGAGGCGACGGCGCAGCAGGCATCGCCGGTGGCCGCCCAGCCGGTGAATGTGGGATCGCGGGTGCGCATCTTCGCGCCCTCGCTCCGGCGCGACCGTTACGTGGGACGCGTGGATTCACTCAACGTGGGCGAGGTGGTGCTCGACACCGCCGGCGTGCGCCGGCGACTCGGCTTCGAGATGGGACCGGTGCTGGTCGATGAATTCCGGCTCGTGACCATTCGCACCTCGGCCATCGAGCGCGTCGAGGTGAGCGGCGGGCGGACGACCCGGGGCAGCACGATCAAGGGCCTGCTCATCGGCGGACTCGGCGGCGCATTGCTGTTCGGCTTCGGCCAGCTGCCCGAGGTGAACCCGAAGGCGAAGGACTTCTTCAAGGGGGCGCCGCTAGGGCTCGTCGTCGGCGCGGTGGGCGGCGGCATCGTCGGATACGCGTTAGGCGGCGAACGCTGGGTGCCGGGCGAGCTGCCGCGCTGACGCACGAAGGGCGTCCGGTGTGCCTACCGGATTTCCTTTGCTGCGTCGAGCACGTGCGCGATGTCTCGCGAGAGGGCTCGCGCTTCCTGCGTGGCGTTCGACACGTCGTCCAGCGCTGACTGCACGCCCGCCGACCGGAGCGCGATCATGTCCAGGCGCATGTTCTGCAGCACGAGCGCAGCGCTGTCGAGCTGCGTCAGCAGCGTCTCGCGCCGCGAGAGCAGTTCCCCCATCGTCACCTGCTGCCGCTCCAGCAGCTGCAGCCGCTGGTCGCGCTCCTTCGTCTCCGGCTGCGCCCGCGCGGCCACAATGCGCCGGTCCAGCTCCTCCAGCGCGGACGGCTTCACGTCCTCCTCCAGGCGGTGCAGCGCCTGGGCGATGGATCCCACCCGCTCCGCGAGTGCATCCACGGTGGGGGCGACGTCGGGAATGAGATCCTTGTCCGCCTTCGTCAACTTGGCCAGCACTTCGTGCACCGCCGCCCGGTCGCCAGCGGCCCGGCGCACGTGCCCGCCGAACTTCCCGCCCAGCACCTCCGCGGGCGCGAGCTGTTCCGCCAGCTGCATGGGTGACGGGAGCGCGGCCCGCGGCGCGTCGCCGGCGTGCGCCTGCAGCGCCTTCTGCGCGTCGCGCCCGAAGATGTCCTTCCACCGTACCCCGTCCGCCCAGAGCGCCGCGAAGCGATGCGCGAGCGGGATCGACATGCCGATGGCAGGGAAAAGGAACCAGAGGAACCCGGGCGAGAAAAAAAGGTTGATGGCGGCGAGCATGCCCACCGTCACCGCACTGCTCGCAGTGCGCCGGCGCAGCGAACGAATCCGGTCGGCAATGGACCTGGGCCCCTGCGGCAGGAAGCGCTCGCGCTCGCGCAGTTCCCGGCGTTCCCGTCGCGAATCGGCGTGTTCCATCCTCGACTGCCGTCGCACGTCGCGCCACGAGGCCGGCATCCAGGGCGGAACGGGGGGCAACGGCTGCAGCGGAAAGTTGGGGTCGCGCGCCGAGCCTGCGCGCCATCCGGCGTTCGCGGCGTCGATCGCGTCCCGCTCCGGGGCCCGATGCGCGTCCCGATGCGCGTCCCGCTGCGGGTCCCGCTGCGGGTCCCGCTCCGGGTCCCGCTCCGGGTCCCGCTC
>JBDSVW010000316.1:0-16961 GCA_039927015.1 Gemmatimonadaceae bacterium
GCGTCTTCTGGAACCATACCAAAAACGTGTTCGTCGTAACCGCGTTCAACGTGCCGCAGGCGCCCAAGGGAAAGGTCTACCAGCTCTGGGCGATGCGAAACGGCAAGGAGCCGCTCTCCATGGGCACCTTCAATCCGGATCCGTCGGGACGCGCGCTGGCGGTGATTCCGGTGGGCAGCATTGCCGACGCGGGCCGCATCGACGACTGCGCCATGACACTTGAACCCGAAGGGGGATCGCCGCAGCCGACCGAGGCTCCTCGCCTCAGGGGCGCCTGGCGCCACGTGGACTAGGGCTCGGTCGCGTTGCCCGCGCATTGCGGCTTTCGCCGGGCGAGCGAACGCCGTAAGGTGCGGCATGCGTCTTCGTTCGATTTCCGCGTGGGCGTTCGCCTCCCTTTGCCTCTGCCGGCCGCTTCTCGCACAGGCAGCGGCGGGAGTTGTCCGCCCAGCGTCCTCGCCCGCCGCGGCTGACGCGCGGCGGCTTAGCGTGGCGCGGGCTATCATGGGCGCCGCGCGCTATTGCGCCCTCATTACACAGAACAACGAAGGCCGGGCGAGCGCACGTACCATGGACCCCACCGTTCCTGATTCGGATATGGTCGTCCACTTCGCCACCACCCCGTCGTCGCGAAAGGTGTCGGAGCTTGCTCGTGACAATCGGGTCACCCTCTACTATTTCGATGCCAAGCTGCTGCGCTACGTCACGCTCTACGGACGCGCGAAGATCGTGCGCGACCCCGCGCAGAAGCGCAGGGCGTGGAAGGCGGACTGGAACCCGTTCTATCCCAAGAAGGAAGCAGGCACCGTGGTCTTCCGGGTCACCCCCGAGCGCTTGGAGATCGTGAGTCCGCCTGACAATGTCGTAGGAGACAGCGTCACGTGGGCGCCGGTGACAATTCCCTTAAGGCCGCGCCCGGCCCCCCGCTGAATCGCGTCGCCGTACCTTGCCCGACCCACTCATGGAGCCCGCATGCACCTGCTGTCCCTGACGCCTCATCGCGCCGTCGCCGTCGTGGCTTGTTCGATGGTTGCCGCCGGCGCGTGGCTGGCGACCCCGCCCAGCTTCACGCCCGTGCAGCCGGAGCTTTTTGCGGCTGGCGGATCGTTCACCAATGCGTGGGCGGACGTGGACGGCGACGGGGATGAGGATCTCTTCGTGGGCTTCAATGGCATCCCCAACCGGCTCTACCGCAACGACCGCGGCACCTTCGTGGACATTGGTGCGGCCGCCGGCGTGGCCGATGCGCGCGCGACGCGTGCGGCGGCGTGGGGTGACTTTGACACCGATGGCGATCCGGACCTGCTGGTGGGCTTCACGCCGGGCGCCGGAGGGGTGCTGCGACTCTACCGGAACGATGGCGCGCATTTTTCCGACGTGACGGAGGCGGCGGCATTGCGCATTGACTCCGGCGCCGTGCGCCAGCCGGCCTGGATCGACTTCGATGGCGATGGTGACCTGGACCTGTACATCGCATTCCGGGACCGCCCCAACGCACTCTTCCGCAATGACGGCGGCCGTTTCGCGAACGTGGCCGCGGCGGCGGGCCTGGCCGATACGCGGAAGAGCGTGGGAGGCGTCTGGTTCGACGCCGACGAGGACGGCGACCTCGACCTGTATCAGGGGAACATGGACGGGGATGCCAACGCGCTGTGGATCAACCAGGGCGGCCACTTCACGGATGAAGCGGCCAGCCACGGGCTGGCCTGGGGCGGGCGCGAGCCTAACGACCCCAAGTCGGGTACGGTGCGCACCTGCGTGGCCGACGTGAACGGCGACGGCCGCCTCGACATCTTCGCCGCCAACTATGGTCCCAACGGGCTGTTCCTGAATCGGGGCAAGGGACGATACGAGGACGTGAGCGCGGCGTGGGGCATCGCGCTCGAGTCGCACGACGACGCCTGCGCCTTCGCCGATTTCGACAACGACGGCCTGGTTGACCTGTACGTCAACGGCACCGTGACCGGCGGCGTGAGCTACCGTGACTTCCTCTTTCGCAATACGGGCAGCCGCTTCGACGATGTCACCCCCGCGAATGTGCTCGAGCGCAAGGCCGATCATGGCGTGCAGTGGAACGACTATGACCGCGACGGGGACGAGGACCTCGCCCTCACCGGCGTCCAGCCAGACGGCATGCACTCGTTGTTGCGCAACGACCTCCGAGCATCTGATGCCGCGCGCTCCCTCGCGGTCCGCGTGACAGACGGCAAGGGGCGCGCAACGCGGGCGGGCGCGGTGGTCACGCTCTATCCCGCGGGCAGCCGCCAGGCGCTCGGCGCCCGGCTGGTCGACGCCGGATCGGGCTACGACGCGCAGTCCGACGCGCCGGTGCACTTCGGCGTCGGTGCGGTGACGACGGTGGATGTGGTCGTCACCTTTCCCTCCGCCGGCAAGCCGATGCAGGCCACCAGGCGCGGGATTCGCATCGCGGCGTACGCCGGGCGAGTGCTCGACGTGCGCGTCCCCTGAGTCGTCACCGGACCATCACTCCCTCTCCCACACGCATGACGCTCGTACACATCACCGTCGGACCCCTGAGCTTCACCGCCCGGTTCGAGGAAGCCGCGGCCCCCGCCACCTGCGCCGCCTTTCGCGCGCGGCTGCCCTTCGAGAGCACGCTGCTGCAGGCCCGCTGGAGTGGCGAGGCGGCGTGGGCGCCGTTAGGCAGCTTCCATCTCGGCGTGCCGGTGGAGAATGCCACCAGCCATCCCTCGCGCGGCGACATTCTCTTCTATCAGGCGGCGGCCAGCGAGTCGGAAATTCTCTTTCCGTATGGCAGCACCAGCTTCGCCAGCAAGGTGGGCCAGCTGGCCGGCAATCACATGCTCACGCTCACCTCCGGACACGACCAACTGCCGGAGCTTGGCCGACTGGTGCTGTGGGAGGGTGCGCAGCGCATCCGCATCGAGTACGCCGAGGAGGAGTAGCCGCCGCGCGCTCGCCAGCGAGGGCGCCGTCAGCGCGTGGGCCGCGTGCGGTCCTCGCCCAGCGGATCGTGCGCCATCTCGTCGATGGCCACCGCCACCGCCAGCAGGAACGGTGCGTCCTCGCCCTCACGCACTTCCACGCCGTAGCCGTCGCGAGTTGAGCGCCAGCGGCGCGAGACCCGCGCCACCGTCTCGCCAATCCGGCGCATCTCGTACTCGTGGGCAGGAATGTCGCCGCTGGCCACGAGCCGGTGGCCGTCGCCATCCGATATCACATAGTTCCGTCGCCACGGCGGCAGCAGTGCCCGTCGCACCGACGCGCATCCCCTACCGCGACGCGTAAGCTCCATCGTGGTGCGCAGGGTGAAGAGCTTTCGCTGGCCTGCACCTCCTCCTCTCCCTCCGGACGCTGGAGCACGAAGGTCTGCGGGATCCGGACCCACGGTGCGGCGAGTCGATAGCGTGCGTCTCCGGCACCATCGGTCCCGTCGAAGGCGCGCCGGACCGAGTGTTGTCGTTGGAGCAAGTGGAACTGGGGCACGGGCGATTCCTTGGTGAAGGGAGGCGATGTGCCGCAACGCGCCCTACGCAGGCCGCTGACGCAGAACGCGTCAGCGCGGTGAGAGCAGAATCTCCAGATGGCGCACTTCCCGCGCCTCGATCGTCACCCGCAACGAAGGCATGGTGCTTCCGTCAGCGCGCCGGATGACCACCTCGAGCGACCGTCCCGAGGGCACTGCGCAGAAGACGAGGCTTCCCGTGGCGCCGGCCACTCCCGGCGTCGTGGCGGGAATTGAGTCCCCGGCCTCGCGACCGATCGTGCTCATCCACCCCACGGTGCCCTGCATGCCGGTCGCGGCAGCGCCGGACGCCGAATCGCGCACCGTGACGTGGAGGGTTCCACGCCCCCACGGCGCCGCCTCGCGGCACAGCTGCTCGGTGAGCACCCGCGTGTCGCTGGCGGTGACTTGCACCTGCCGGCTCTCACCGCTGGTGAGCTCCAGCGGCACCTGCGCGGCGGCCACACCGAGCGAATCGTATCCCGGCGCCGTCACCACCAGCGCGCGGCTGCCCGGCACCACGCTGTCGATGGTAAAACGCCCCGACGCATCGGGTGTGTTCCGCCGCGCCGTGCCGGCAATGCCCACGAGGGCCTGCGCCAGCGGCCGCTTTCCACTGCTGTCGCGCAGCACGCCGGTGACGGTGGCCAGCCGCACCGCCGGGCGCAGGTCATCGGTCGTCACGAGGCCGCCCGACTCGCTCAGGCGATTCATCGTGGGCCGAACCAGCACCCACGGCGAGTCGCCGCGCGTCGACAACGGCTGCGCGGGCCGCCCCAGTCCGGGAATCCGGATGAACCAGCGCCGCACGATCCACGCGCCATTGGGCAGGCGCGCGAAGTGCACCTCGCCCCCCACCGCGGCGGAATCGACGCCCTCGCGCACCCTGTCATACGCGAACTCCACCAGCCGCAACTCGAAGGTCCGCTCATCGAGCCAGAGCGTTCCGGTCACATCGGGCACGGGTCGCCCAGCCACCGGCGTGAACGCGAGCCCCACCATGGCCGACCGCGACCCCTTTCCGTTCACCGGATGGAAGCAGTGCTCCCCCAGGAAAACGTCCGACAGGAGCACCGTTGCATCGGGGCCGAAGTAGTAGTCCCCGCCATCGGGTGACGGACGCCAGTAGCCCAGCGCGGAAAGCGATTCGGGAGGCGCTGAATAGAAGGGCGATGCGACAACACCTCGCACTTCGCTGCGCGTCTCGTTCAGCACGCGCCGCGACTTCGGGTCGAGCTGACGGACGTACCGCGTCACCTCGGCGGTGAATAGCCGGTCGCGCAGGGAGATCTCCGCGGCGCTCAGTGCCGTGCGCGCCTCTTCCCACAACGCGGTCACGCGCGCAGCATCCGCCGGATTCCGGGTGCAGAGCGTGTTGGCCATCACCACCACTTCCGGTAGCCGGTAGTCCAGCGCCTCGAGCACGACTTGAAACGTCCTCGACTCCCCCACTGAAAGGTCGAACGGGGCGCTGGTGAAGCGCCTCACCCCGATGCGTTTTGCCACCACGCGGTAGCGTCCGGGCGCGGACGCCAGCAAGGCGAAGCTCCCCTCCGCATCGCTCAGCGCGGAGGCCACCGGCCCAACCACCTCGCGATCCTGGTCGGCACGCACAAGCTCCATCAGCACGCCCGCCAGCGGAGTGTTAGAGACCTGTTCCACCACCACGCCGCGCGCCACCTGGGCACCAGCCACGCGGGGTCGCGCGAGCAGGCCCAGGCACAGGATGAGGGCGAGCAGGCAGCGCATGAGCCTAACGCCTCACGAGATGTGCGGTCAGCGTGCCCGCCGTCAGCCGGAGCGTGTGACGGTACTCCAGCGGGCGTCCCTGCGACACGAGCTGCACCTGGAGGATCGTGCGGGCGGGCAGGTCGCACAGCATCACGGCGCCGCGTTCATCCGGCGTCCCTTCCGCCTGCTTCCGCACCTCGACCGGCTGGCCGCCGCTTCCGCTGTACTCGGCCCACGTGACGCGGACCATGAGCGTAGCCACGGCCGGAGAATCCGTTCCTGTCATGGGTACGGCAGGTTCGTTGCCCAGCACCACGCGCAACGCGGCGCGATCCTCCCCCAGCGCGTCGGCGTCGCAGGTGAGCCGGAGCAGCTGCGACGTGGTGAGCGCCTGCAGCAGCGTCTGCGACCGGCGCGCGCCCTCGATCGAGAGCTCCTGCTCGGCGGCCGTCACGCCTAACGCGGCGTAATCGGCGTGCTCCGCCACCAGCGTGTAGTCGCCCGGCGGCAGGGAATCGAGCGTGAACCGTCCATCAGGCCGCACGGACGCGGTGTATGCGGTGCCATCCAGACGAACGGTGGATCCGCGCAATGACGCCCGCCCGGTGCTGTCCCGCAATACGCCGTCCAATGCCGCCAGCCGCTCCCGCGCACCGGCCATGGCGAGCTGTGCATCGCCACCTTCTTCTCGGTAGCTCACGACCTCTGCCCGTTCCGAGGGAACCGACGCCTGCGCGCCCCGCAGCGGCACGAGACGCGTGAGCGACACCTGCGGCATGCGGATGAACCAGCGCGAGACGATCCATGCCCCATTCGGCAGGCGCTCGAAGCGCACCTCACCGCGAGCCTCGGGGTCGTCCGGCATCATCGGCAGCAGCTGGTATCGAAAGGCCACGAAGCGCAGCTCGAACGTGCGGGCATCCACCCACAGCGTCCCGAGCACCTCGGGCTGCCGACGCCGCGGCACGGGTTCAAAGGCGAGTCCGAGCATGCCAGCCGTCGAATCACGCCCCACGGTGAGGCTGAAGCAGTGATCCCGCAGGAACGCGTCGGAGAGCAGTACCTCCGCGTCCGGGGCGTAGTACACGAGCGAGCCGTCCTCCTCGATCCAGGCGAAGCCTCGGCTCGAAAGAGTATCCGGGTCGATGCTCACGAACGGCTGCGATGCCACGCCGGTGCGCGAGTTCTGTTCATGCGTCCGCACGCGCATCGTTCGCGGCTGCAACGTGCGCGCGTAGCGGGTCACCGTGGTGCGCGCGAGGCGGTCACGCGCCGAGATCTGGGATGCCGACAGCGCCGTGCGCACCTCGTCCCACAGCGACGCGATGCGTGCGCTCTCGCCCGACTTCCGTGCGCACGGCGACGTGGTCGTTACCGCCACCCGTGGCAGCTCATAACGCACTCGCTCGAGCGTGATGTCGTACGCACGCGTTTCACCCGGCGCCAGGGAGATCGGCTCCGAGCGATGGCGCATGGCCCCGATGCGCTTGGCGGTCACGACGTACGCGCCCGGCGCCGACACCCGCAGCTCATAGCCCCCCTGTTCGTTGCTGAGCACGGCGAGCTGGGTACGCGGCCCCGTAGCGGCGGCCGGCGCCGGAGTTTCGTCGCGCGAGCTTTCCGTCGCTGACTCGAGGGCCACCAGCACGCCGGCCAGCGGCCGCGCGCTCTCTGCCTCACGCACCACGCCGCGGACCACCTGCGCCAAGAGCTGCCGCGCCGGCGCCGCCGCCAGCAGCAAACCCGGCAGCACTACCAGCCACGTCCAGCGTTCCTGCGCGCGATGCGCGTTCGGTCTCTCTGTCGCCGTCGCGACGCTCTCGACGGCTCCGTCGGCTCGGGGCATGAAAGAACTCTACCATATCATTCCCCCCGATCAACACGCTTGGGGCGGATTCGCGCGGCAAATGACCCGGCCGAGCAGCCACAGAGCGCAGGGGGCGTGGTGTCGAGCCCCCCGCGTACGCCTGCTACGGCTTCTGGAGCTGCTGTTTGTAGGCCTCGCTGGCGAAGATCGCCACTTCCACGCGGCGATTCCGCTGCTGGCCGACCTCTGAGGAATTCTCCGCAATCGGCTCAAGTTCGCCACGCCCGGAGGTCTTCAGTCGCGTGCGCGTCACTCCCTCGGTCGCCAGGTACGTGGCCGTTGAGGCGGCGCGCCGCTCGGAAAGCGCCTGATTGTAGCTGTCGCTCCCCTGCGAATCGGTGTGGCCGACGATGAGCAGGTCGGTGTTGGGATACTTGTCCAGGCTCGACGCGAGGTTGCGAAGATTGCCGGCGGCCGCGGACTGAATCCGGTCAGAATCAAAATCGAAGAGCAGCCCCGAGTCGAAGGTGACCTGGATGCCCTCGCCGACGCGCTCCACCACTGCACCCGGAATGTTCTGCTTCAGTTCCTTGGCCTGCTGATCCATCTGGTGGCCGATGATGGCGCCCACCGTTCCGCCCACCGCCGCTCCAATGATGGCGCCCTTGGCCGTGCCGCCGTTGTTGCGGCCAATGAGACCACCAATGGTGCCGCCAGCGGCGGCGCCGATCACCGCGCCCTCCTGCTTCTTGTTGAGCGACGCACAACCAGCGAGCGTGAGCGAGGCGAGCGCGAGCGCCGCCACGCGTCGCACGGACACGATATGTGAAATGCGGGAATTGACCATGGTGTACATGTGTTGATCCGAAAGTTGGGAAAGGCCCCGCTCATGCCCTGGGGCGCATCGACGAACCTTCGCAGCGTCGTCGTCCCGAAAGCAGGGGCGACGTCGCGCGATTACGTTCGCTTCCCTACCCCCCAGCGGAAGGAACGTGCGCCCCGCTCACGTCGTGCTCGCCAGCCGCGCGTTCGGTCGCGTTCGGTCGCGTTCGGTGGGGAGGTCGCGCGATCGACTAGCGCCGCCGCCTGGTATTGCCCTTGAGCGCGCCCATGATGCCGCGAACGAGCGAACCGGTCACCGCCACGGCCGCCGTGCGTAATACGCTGCGCCCTATCGAGGAGTTCAGCACGGCGCCAAAGGTACCGCCGGCCGCGGCCCCGTCGGCTGGAGCGCTCTTCGAGCTGCCTTTGCCGGATTCCTCGGCCGCTGCCACGTCCGCGGCAGCCTCGTAGCGGGCCAGCAGCATCTCCCGTGCACTCTCGCGATCCACTGCGTTGGCGTACTTCCGCACCTGCGGGGTGAGCAGGCGCTGCGCCATCTCCGCGTCCGTCAGCGGGCTCATGCGAGACCGCGGCGGGATCATATGGCTCACGAATGGCCCGGCTGGGGTGCCGTTAGGCGACAGCGTGGTCACCAGCGCTTCGCCCGTACCTAACGACGTGAGCGTCTGCTGGATGTCGTAGAACTCGGTCTTGGGGAAGGTGCGCGAGGCCGCGCGCAGCGCCTTCTCGTCGTCGGGGGTGAACGCCCGAAGCGCGTGCTGCACACGGTGTCCGAGCTGCCCCAGTACTTCCGCCGGAATGTCCTTGGGGCTCTGCGTGATGAAAAACACGCCAACGCCCTTGGAGCGCACGAGTCGCACGACTTGCTGAATCTGGTCCAGCAGCGCATCGCTCGCGTCGTCGAACAGGAGGTGAGCCTCGTCGAAAAAGAACACGAGCTTCGGCTTGTCGAGGTC
This sequence comes from Gemmatimonadaceae bacterium, assembly GCA_039927015.1. Classification (GTDB taxonomy): domain Bacteria; phylum Gemmatimonadota; class Gemmatimonadetes; order Gemmatimonadales; family Gemmatimonadaceae; genus SCN-70-22. The sequence continues at coordinate 8,825 of JBDSVW010000316.1, forward strand.
GCCCACCTCAGGCAATTCGTTATACAGTGTGGCCAGCATCCACAGCATGAAGGTGGAGAAGAGGGCCGGCCGCTGCTGCACGTCGGACAGCTCCAGCACGCTCACGAGGGCGCGCCCGTCCCGCTCCACCTGCATCAGGTCCTCCAGCTCGAACATGGGCTCGCCGAAGAACTTCTCCGCGCCCTGCTGCTCGAGTTCGATCATTTCGCGCAGCAGCACACCGACCGACGCTTTCGACATTCCGCCGTACTCCTTGAGCTCCCCGGCACCTTCGTCGGTGAGATACTGCAACACCGCACGCAGGTCGCTGAGGTCGAGCAGCAGCAGTCCCTTGTCGTCACAGTACTGGAAGACCATCGACAGCACGCTGGTTTGCGTGGCATTGAGGTCCAGCACCTTGGCCAGCAGCTGGGGCCCGAACGACGACACGGTCGCCCGCAGCTGTGCGCCCTTGGCGCCAGTGAGGCTCAGGAACTCCACCGGAAAACTCGTCGGCGCCCACTCGCAACCGGTGTGCTTCACGCGCTCATCGATCTTCTCGTTCGACGTCCCCGGGGCGCCCAGGCCGGACAGGTCACCCTTGATGTCCGCCAGGAACACCGGCACGCCATGCGCCGACAGCTGCTCGGCGATCAACTGCAGGCTCTTGGTCTTTCCCGTGCCCGTCGCGCCCGCGATGAGTCCGTGCCGGTTCATCATCGAGAGCGGGATGCGGACCAGCGGCTCCGGATGGATCTCGCCATCGTGCGCCACGGCGCCCAGCGTGATGTAGGGTGCGGCAGCGAACGCAACGCGGGCGGCGTCGAGAACTTTTTGATCCATCGGGGAGAGAGACGGAGGAGAGGAAGGACGGAGCGATGCGCGCGGAATCTGCGCATGCGGCAAGATCGCGATGTGGGTACCCCCAATCTAGCCCGGTTCTTCGCGCGCCACTCGACCCGCAACGGCAAAGCCCGCACGGCGAACAGCATGGCGCATCGGTCGACTGGTGTTGCTCTTCCACTTGATGTACGATATCCCGAACCGAGCGCCGAGGCGCACGAATCGACCGGGTCACACGCGACGCGATTGCACATCCTCTTCCCCGGTAGCCAAATGTTGGCAGACGACGGTAACGATGCCTCCCACGCGCTGTCGCGCCGGACCCTGATTCGTCAGGGAACGGCCGCGGCGGCACTGCTCGCCCTGTCTCCTTCGTGGAGCGACCGGCTGCACGCTGCCGCGGTGCGTGACACGCGCCCCGGCCACGATAGCGCCGAGCGTCCGTACCTGGCGGCCGCCCTGCGCGCCGAGCGTTGGATCGCGCGATCGGCCATGCGCGATGGGGGTGGACTTACCTGGCCCGCCGATCCTGTCGATCCCGCTTCCGTGCAGAACAATCTCTACAGCGGCAGCCCCGGCGTCGTGCTGTTCTACCTCGAGCTGCATCACGCGACGGGCGACGACGTCTTTCTTTCGCACGCGCGGGCGGGCGCCGACTACCTCATGGCGTCACTGCCAACAGAAGCTGCAGGACTCGGCGACGACGGGGCAGGGCTCTACACCGGAGTTGCCGGCGTCACGTACGTGCTCGAAATGGTGCGCCGAGCCACGGGCGATGCACGCTATGCCGCCGGCGTGGCACGGGGCGTAAAGCTGCTGCGGGATTCGCTGGTGCCCATGGGCCAGGGCGCGAGCTGGAACCCGTCCACCGATATCATCTCCGGCACCGGCGGCATACTCCTCCTGCTCGCGTGGCTCGACCGCTCAGGCAGCGACTGGAGCTCGTGGCGGCGGGATGCGGGTCGCGCGGGCGAGCGACTGCTCGAGGTGGCGACTCCCGAGCATGGAGGACTCAAGTGGTCGATCTCCGACAGCGTGCCGCGCCGCTATCCCAACTTCTCGCACGGTACGGCGGGCGTCTCCTACGTGCTGGCGACGCTGTACAAGGAAACCGGTGACCGCCGCTATCTCGACGCGGCGCTGGCCGGCGAGCGATACCTGCGGACCATCGCCACCGTCACGCCTAACGACGGCCTCAAGATCCTGCACTCCGAGCCTGGCGGCGAACAGCTCTTCTATCTGAGCTGGTGTCATGGGCCGGCGGGCACCGCGCGGCTCTACCAACGACTCGCCGATGTCACTGGCGATGCCGCATGGCGCGCGAACATCGGACGGCTCGCGCAGGGCATCATCGACAGCGGCGTGCCCGAGCGGCATCCCGATCGCTCCGGCTACTGGAACAACATCTCCCAGTGCTGTGGCAACTGTGGCATATCGGAGTTCTTCCTCGGTCTCCACCAGTCCACGGGAGACGCGAGACATCTCACGTTCGCGCGCCGGGTGGTGGACAACACCCTGGCCCGCGCCACGGAGGACGGCGACGGCCTGCAGTGGATCCAGGCGGAACACCGCGTACGTCCCGAACTGCTCATCGCGCAAACGGGACTCATGCAGGGCGCGGCCGGTGTGGGACTGGCGCTGCTGCACCTGGATGGGACGATGGAGAAGCGGCGCGCGCTGGTGTCCCTGCCCGACACGCCGCGCTGGTCCTGAGCGGCGCGCCTTCGCGCCGCCCATGACCACCAACCTTACTTGCCCAGCACGCGACGCGCTTCGCTCACCAGGTGCTCGGCGGTGAGGCCGAACTCCTTGTAGATGCGCTGGTACGGCGCCGACGCCCCGAAGTGCTCGATGCCGATCACGGCGCCGTCGGTCCCGACGAAACGCTGCCACGACATGGGGTGCGCCGCCTCGATGGCCACCCGCTTGGTATCCGGCGGCAGCACTTGCGCCTGGTAGTCGGCCGGCTGACGAAGGAAGATCTCGTGGCTGGGCATGCTCACCACGCGTGACTTGATGCCCTCACCTGTCAGCGTCTTGTGCGCCTCGAGGGCGATCGAGACTTCCGATCCGCTGGACATGAGCACCACCTCAGGCTTCCCGCTTTCCACGTCGGCCAGCACGTACGCCCCGCGCGCCACCGACGCGGCGGAACCGTACACGGTCCGGTCGATGAGCGGCAGCTTCTGGCGCGTCAGCACCAGCGCCACCGGCCCCGTGCGGTGCAGCAGCGCGGCGCGCCAACATTCGACAGTCTCCGTGGCGTCGGCCGGCCTGAGCACGGTGAGGTTCGGAATGCAACGCAGCGCGGTGAGCTGTTCGACCGGCTGGTGTGTGGGTCCGTCCTCTCCCAGCCCGATGGAGTCGTGCGTGAAAACGTAGATGACCTGCTGGCCCATGAGTGCGGCCAGGCGGATCGCGGGTCGCATGTAGTCGGAGAAGACGAGGAAGGTGCCGCCGTAGGGAATGAGTCCCCCGTGCAGCACCATTCCGTTCATGATGCCACCCATGCCGTGCTCGCGAACGCCGAAGTGGAAGTTGCGCCCCTCGCGATGCTCCGACGTGAAGAACTCGACGCCTTTGAGCGTGGTGAGGTTGGAGCCCGCCAGGTCTGCCGAGCCCCCGACGAGTTCCGGCATGCTGGCGGCGATGGCGTTGAGTACGGTGCCCGAGGCGGCGCGGCTGGCCACGTGGCCGTTCTCCGTGGTGAACGTGGGCAGCTGCTGCTGCCATCCGGCGGGCAGCTCTCCTTGCATCCGGCGGCCGAACTCCTTGGCCTCGCCCGGATTCGCCTTGGAATAGGCAATGAGCTGCCTGCGCCACGCATCGTTCATCTCCGCTCCGCGACCGAGCGCGCTACGCCACTGCGTCAGCGCCTCGGCGGGAATGGTGAACGGCTCCGTCGCCGTCCAGCCCAGCGCGGCCTTGGTGAGCTTCACCTCTTCCTCGCCTAACGCCTCGCCGTGCGCCTTGGCCGTGCCCTGCCGGTTTGGCGAGCCGAAGCCGATGTGCGTGCGCGTGATGACGAGGCTCGGCCGCGTCGCGTCGGCCTTGGCCGCCTCGATGGTCGTGTCGATGGCATCCAGGTCGTTCACGTCATCGATGTGCAGCACCTGCCAGCCATACGCCTCAAAGCGCCGAGCCGTGTCGTCGGTGAACGTGATGCTGGTGCTGCCGTCAATCGAGATGTGGTTGTCGTCGTAGAACCCGATGAGCTTACCCAGCTTGAAGTGGCCGGCGAACGACGACACTTCGTGGGATATACCCTCCATCATGCAGCCATCGCCGGCGATGAAGTACGTGTAGTGGTCGACGATGCTGTGTCCCGGACGATTGAACTCCGCTGCCAGGTGCGCCTCGGCGACTGCCATGCCCACCGCATTCGACATGCCCTGGCCGAGCGGACCGGTGGTGGTCTCCACGCCCGGGGTGTGGCCATGCTCGGGGTGACCCGGAGTCTTGCTCCCCCACTGCCGGAAGTTCTTGATCTCCTCCAGCGGCAGGTCGTAGCCCGAGAGGTGCAACGACGCGTACAGCAGCATGGACGCGTGGCCGTTGGAGAGCACGAAGCGGTCGCGATTCGGCCAGGCGGGGTCCGCCGGATTATGACGGAGGTGCTTGGTGTAGAGCGAATACGCGAGTGGGGCCAGCGCCATGGGGGCCCCGGGGTGTCCGCTGTCGGCTTGCTGGACGGCGTCCATGGCAAGCGTGCGGACCGTGTTGATGCAAAGCGCGTCGAGCGTCGACGAGACGTCGGCGGGAGCGGACACGGAAAATCTCCTGAGCTGGGACGAAGTCTGGAACGGCGGGACGCCGGGAGCGTCGCGGCGAAAACTAGCGGGGGGTCGATCGATTCGCCCCCGCCTCTCAGGTGCCGTACGCGTCCCTGTGGGGTAGGTTAGAGCGCGCGAACGTTCGCCACGCGCGTACCGCCCAGCCGAGCCCCCTCCCGACCCGTCATGCGCCGATTCCTGTCCGCCCTGACCCTCGCTCTCCTGCTGGCCCCGCTCGCCACTGCCCAGCAGGCTCCCAACCAGCACGACGCCCTGGCGCGCGAGATTCTCAAGGAACTCATCGAGATCAACACCGCCCCCAGTGGCGGCGAGATGAGCAAGGCCACGGCGGCGATGGCCCGGCGGCTGACGGCGGCCGGCTATGCTCCCGGCGATGTGCAGCTGACGGGGCCGGGCCCGAAATTCCAGAATCTCGTCGCCCGGTTGCCGGGGCGCGACCGCAGCGCCAAGCCCATCCTCCTTCTGGCGCATGTGGACGTGGTCGAGGCCCTGCGCAGCGACTGGAGCATGGATCCCTTCACGCTCACCGAGAAGGACGGGTACTTCTTCGGACGCGGCACCACGGACAACAAGGGTGGCGCGGCGGTGCTGGTGGCCAACATGGTGCGCTGGAAGACGGAGAAGTATGTGCCGTCGCGGGACGTGATCATGGTGCTCACCACCGATGAGGAAACGTCGGCCGAGGACGGCATCATGTGGCTCATCAAGCACCACCCGGCGCTGAAGAACGCCGAGTATGCGCTCAACACCGACGCGGGTGGCCTGTGGGAGAGGGAAGGCCGGCCCACCGCGTTCTACGTGCAGTCGTCGGAGAAGATGTACCAGACGTTCACGGTGGAAGCGACGAATCGCGGCGGACACTCGTCGCTGCCCCGGGACGACAACGCCATCTACGCCCTGGCCGCGGCACTCACGCGGCTCGAAGGCTATCGCTTTCCGGTGATGTACAACGACGTCACGCGCGTCTCGTTCGCCAAGTCTGCGGAGCTCGAGAGTGGCCAGCAGGCCAGCGACCTCACGGCCGCCGCGCGAGGGGACACCACCGGCGACGCCATCGACCGGCTGTCACGCGAGCCGTCGTTCAATGGCAACCTGCGCACGACGTGCGTGGCCACCATGCTCTCCGGCGGGCACGCCGAGAACGCACTGCCCCAGAAGGCCACCGCCACGGTGAACTGTCGCATTTTTCCGGGAGTTCCGGCCGCCGATGTGCAGCGCACGCTGCAGCGGGTTTTCGCCGACACGTCGCTCAAGGTCTCTCCACTGGGCGAGAGCACGCCGAGTCCTGCGTCACCGCTGCGTCCCGACGTGTTTGGGGCCGTCGAGTCGTTGGCGAAATTTATGTGGCCCGGTTCAACCTCCATCCCGGTGATGGAGAATGGGGCAACCGATGGTCTGTTCCTGCGGAATGCCGGTGTGCCCGTGTACGGGGTCTCTGGCCCGCTGTACGACTTCACCGACGATCGCGCGCACGGGCGAGACGAACGGCTCGGCGTGCGGCACTTCAACCAGGTGCGCGAGTACTGGTACCTGCTGGTGCGGGAACTCACCGGCGGCGCGGCCCGCATGTAGGGGGTCGGATGCCTCCCGGAATCGCGGAGTGGCGCACAACACGGCGCGCGCGCCGCGCGAGACGGGGGAATGCAGCACAAATTCAGCTCGGCCAAGAGGCAGAATGAAGTACAAGGAAATGATCGCGGTGGTTTGCGGCGCGGTGCTGGCCGCTTGTGGTCCCGTCACACCTGCCGATCGGATGTCCGACAGCGCGGGCGGGGAGGCCGCGCCGCCGCGGCCCCTCTCCTGGGCCTTCGAGGCGCCCTCGAGCTGGGACGAACAGGTGCGCATCGTGAACGAGCCCGACGAAGCCGCGCGCTTGGCGACGCAGGGCATTCACAGCGCGCGCATGTTCGAGTACCTGCCGCGCGACACCACGGAGGCCCCGCAGCCTTTGCTGGGCATCTGGGTCTACGATTCCACGGCATGGGCACGCCTCGCCATGGAGCAGGGGCCTCCGCGGGGCGAGGAGATCGCGCGCGGGCCCGGCGTGGTCTACATCGCGGGGATTGCCCGCACGAATCCCTTCTCGGCGGGCGGCGCGGACTCCGTGGAGTTCCAGCGGCGCTCGATCACTTTGGACGAGGTGAGGCGGGCGTTTCGCGTGGTGCGCTGATGCGGGCCTTTCGCGTGGTACGCTGAAGTGGGGCGACCAACGCACTCCGCAGATCGCCTAACGTCGGATCGGTGCGCCGGCGACACCCGCGCTGCCGCCCCTAGTCTCCCTTCTCTCATTCCGCTCCAGGGCGTGTGCGCCGGGAATGGGCCGTAAGAATGGCGGCCTCGGCTGGCGAGAGCGCGGGGGAAACGAGAGATTGTGCGCAGTGGCACGGACGCATCGCGCGAATGCTGCTTTTTTCGCCCTAAGGAAGGATTGGCATGAACCCGTCGCGTTCCACCCGTCGTTTTCGCAGCCTCGACGACGTCGAGACCTTGCGACTGCTCGCCCGGAACCTGGGCGAGGGGATCTACATCTCAGATGAAGTCGGCACGATTCTCGACGCCAACCCCGCATTTCTTTCGATCTTCGGGGTGCAATCGGTGAAGGAACTGGGGCAGTTTCATGCCGCCGATCTCTACGCCGATCCGGCGCAGCGCGAAGTGTGGCGCGCGCTGCTGGAGCGCGGGGGATCGGTTCGCGACTTCGAGTGGGAGCTGGTGCGGCCCGACGGACAGCATCGCACGGTGCTGGACACGTCGTACGCGGTGACGGAGCCCAAAACCGGGGAGCGCTTCTACCACGGGATTCTGGTCGACATCACCGAACGAAAGGCGATGGAGAGCCAGTTGCGCGAGCAGCTCACGCGCGATGCGCTCACGGGATGCTACAACCGCCGCTTCCTGCTCGACCTTGAGACGGAGCTGAAGACGGCGGGCGAGGAACGCTGGGGCTGCATCTTCATCGACATCGACCACTTCAAGCTTTTCAACGATACGCACGGCCACCAGAAGGGCGACCAGGTGCTGGCGCGCATGGCGCGCTTCCTCATGCGGCAGGTGCGTGCCGAAGAGCCGGTCGTGCGCATGGGTGGTGATGAATTCCTCATCGTCGTGTTCGGCGACACGGCGGAACGTACGGAAGAGGTCGCCCGACGTCTGCAACAGTCGGCGGCCCGCAGCGCGCCGGTGGAATTCTCACTGGGGTGGGCATACCGGACGAACGGCGAATCGCTCAGTACCACGATCGACCGGGCGGACCAGAAGCTCATCAGTGTTCGCGTGCTCTCCCGCTCGGGCGACCATCCGCGTCTCCCCGACGAAATGGAGCGGCGCCGCGACTGAACGGGCACGGTCGCCCTTGGCTGGGGTACGTGAAGGCCGCCCGAAACTTGCGCTCGGAATTACGAATGACTGGGACACCCTCCGCGACTCCGACCATGAAGAAGCTCCTCCTCGCCGTCTTCGCCGCAGTTGTCGGCTTCTCCGTGGCCGCCGCCGCGGTCGTATCGCTGCCGGCCGCCGAACCC
>JBDSVW010000317.1:0-19572 GCA_039927015.1 Gemmatimonadaceae bacterium
ACCGGCAGACGGGCGGCGGCGGCTTCGCCATGCTGCGTGGCGCGCCGGTGGTGTATGAACATCAGGAAGAGATTCGCGACCTCCTGATAGCCGAGGTGCGCCGCCGCGGCGTATTGCAGCCGGCGGACTTCTCCGTGCAGAACTGGCGGCTCGAACCGGCCGCGGCGAGGGCCGCGGCGTACGCGGCGATGCACGCCTCCGCCTTCGACACACCGGGCGCCGTCGGCGCTGCCGCCCCGGCCCAGGGCCGGCGGCTCCGCATTATCGCGTCCAATGATTTTCACGGCGCGCTGGAAGCCCGGGCCGACGGCAACGGCGTGCTGCGCGGGGGCGCGCCCTACTTCGCCACCGCCATCCGCCGGGCGCGCGAGGAATGCGTGCCGCCCGCATGCGTGAGCGTGTGGCTCGACGGGGGCGACGAGTTCCAGGGCACACCGGTGTCGAATCTCGGCTTCGGTCGCCCCGTGGTGGAGGTCTTCTCGCGGCTCGGCCTCAACGCCGCCGCGCTCGGCAATCACGAGTTCGACTGGGGCCTCGACACCCTGCGCGCGCGCATGCGGGAGGCACCGTATCCCATCCTCGGCGCCAATGTGCGCGACGCCACCGGCGCCGACGTTGCGTGGATACCGAACGACACGATCCTGGACGTGCAGGGCGTGCGCATTGGCGTCGTCGGCATCAGCACGGTGGAAACCCCCAGCGCCACCCGGCCGACGATCGTGGCGGGGCTGCGCTTCGTGGATCCTGTGCCCGTGGTGAACGCGCATGCCAAGGCGTTGCGCGCGCGCGGCGCGCAGGCGGTGGTCGTCGTCGCGCACGCCGGCGCATTCTGCGATCGCGCCAATGCCGACAGTTGCAAGGGAGAGATCGTACGGCTGGCGCAGGGCATCACGGAACGCGTGGACGCAATCGTCAGCGGACACACGCATTCGCGCGTGGCGACCGTGGTCAACGGCATTCCCATCGTGCAGGCGTACTCCAGCGGATCGGCGATCGGCGTGATCGACGTGCCGCTGGGCGGCGGCACGCCCTCCGTGACGGTGCGCAACGTGCGGCCCGACTCGTTGCCGGCCGACTCCGCGATTGCGGCGCTCACCACGGCGCTGCTCTCCACCACCGCGGCGCACTTCCGGGAACCGGTCGCCGTGGTGGCCGAGCGCATGGAGACCGGGACCCGCGGCACGTTGGGCAACCTCATCGCGGATGCCCAGCGCTGGGCAGGCGGTGGCGATGTAGCGATCATGAATCGTGGCGGACTGCGCGCCGCGCTACCGGCAGGCACGGTCACCCGGGGATCGCTCTTCGAGGTGCAGCCCTTCGGCAACGCGCTCGTGCGCATCAGCCTGCGCGGTGCCGAGCTGCGCAGCTGGCTGGAACGCCTTGCCTCCCGCGACGACGTGAACTTCTTCCTCAGTGGTGTGCGCGTGGTCGTGGACAGCACCAAGCCAGCGGGTCATCGGATCGTGAAGGTCACCCTCTCCGACGGGCGTGTGTTGGACGAGCGGCGGGTCTACCGACTCGTCATGTCCGACTTCCTGGCGGTGGGCGGCGATGGCCTCAACCTCACCGAACGCGCCATCGCGGTCGAGGAACTGAAGCTCGTGGACGTGGATGTCCTCGAGCGGTATCTGGGGTCGCGTCCCTCCCCGGTGCGCGCACCGACCGACGCACGACTCGTTCCCCTTGGAAAATGAGCACGACCCTTCGCGTATACGTGAACGGCCGCGGTGTAGATGCTCCCGCTGCGGCGACCGCCAACGATGCGGTGCGCATCTTCGATACGACGCTCGCCGACGAGGTTGCGGCTGGCGACCGGCTGATCACCGATTCGCGTGGACTTCCCATCGCGAGTGACACCGCCCTGCATGGCGGCGCCATCTTTCGCGTGATCCCCAACCGCCAGCGGGGCTCGGCCTCCGGAGAGGCCTAGCCGCCGATGACGCTGCTCACGCGCACGCTGCTGGAGAAGTTGCCCAAGGCGGAACTGCACTGCCATCTCGATGGCTCTCTTCGCCCGTCCACCATGCTGGAGCTCGCCCGGGAGTATGGCGTCTCGATGCCGCGCGACGACGCCGAAGCGTTAGGCGAGTACATGGTCGTACGGGACGCCTCCAGCCTGGAGGACTACCTCGCACGCTTCGAGACGACGCTGTCGGTCATGCAGACGGCCGACTCCCTCGATCGCATCGCCTACGAACTGGCGGAGGACGCCGCGCATGAGGGCGTGCGCTACGTGGAGGTGCGATACGCGCCGATCCTGAACGTGAGGGGCGGGCTCTCGCTGGGCGAGGCGGTGGAGGCGCCGCTGCGCGGACTGGCGCGGGCGGAGCGCGACCACGGCATCAAGGCGCGCGTGCTCATTTGCGCACTGCGACACCTGCCGCCCGCACTCTCGCTCGAGCTGGCGCAGCTTGCGGTCGCGTACAAGTCGCACGGCGTCGTCGGCTTCGACCTGGCGGGTGGTGAGGCGGGGAACCCGGCCGCCGCGCACGTGGATGCCTTTCAGTTCGCGCATGATCATGACCTGGCCTGCACCTGCCACGCCGGCGAGGGCGACGGGGCGGACTCTGTGCGGCAGGCGGTGCACACCTGCTGCGCCCAGCGCATCGGGCACGCGACGCGCCTCATCGAGGATGAATCGCTCACCGAGTACGTGAAGGACGAGCGCATCGCGCTCGAGATCTGCCTCACGAGCAATGTGCAGACGCGGGCCACGACGTCGTACAAGGCACATCCGCTACGGGAGTATTACGAGCGGGGGCTCAATGTCGTGCTCAACACGGACAACCGGCTCATGAGCGGCGTAAACCTGGTCGACGAGTACCTGCACGCCGCCCGGGAGCTCGACTTCACCTTCGATGAACTGGCGCGTATGGCCATCAACGGATTCGAGAGCGCCTTCCTTCCGCTCGCCGAGCGTCAGGCGCTCGTGACGAGCGCCACCCGCGAGATCGAGGCACTCCGGAATGGCTGACAGCGGCCTGATTCCCACGACGAGGCTGGCCGACGCCCTCGACGTCCTGCGGTCCAGGCTCACCGTGAAGGCGCCGGTGGCGGCCATCGTGCTCGGCTCCGGGCTGGGTGGGCTGGCGCAACGCATCGCGGGCGCCACGCACGTGCGCTATGGCGACATTCCGGGATTCGCGGAACCCCGCGTGGCGGGTCACGCGGGGGAGCTGATCCACGGTACGCTGGGTGGGCGTGAGGTGCTCGCCCTGGCCGGTCGCTTTCATATGTATGAGGGCCACGAGGCCGCGCACTCCGCCTTTCCGGTGCGTGTGGTGCATGCGCTGGGGGCGCGTATCCTGGTGCTCTCCAATGCAGCTGGCGGGGTGCGCCGCACCTTCCAGCCCGGCCAGCTGATGGTCATCGCCGATCACCTCAACTTGATGTTCCGCAACCCGCTCATCGGCGCGTTGCTGCCGGGCGACACGCGCTTTCCCGACATGTCGGAACCGTACGACGCCGAATTGCGCCAGCGGCTGCACGCCATTGCGCGCACGCTGGGACTGCGCCTGGAGGAAGGGGTGTATGCGGGGCTGCTGGGGCCGACCTACGAAACCCCCGCCGAAGTGCGCATGCTGGAGCGGATGGGGGCAGACGCCGTGGGCATGTCCACGGTGCCCGAGGTGATCGTCGCCCGCGCCATGGGCATGCGGTGCGCGGCGGTCAGCTGCATCACCAACAAGGCGGCCGGACTGAGCCACGAGGTCATTCAGCATGAGGACGTGATCGAGGTGACCGCGCGGGCCGCGGCCGACTTCGAGCGCCTCATCGAGGAGCTGGTGCGCGCGCTCTGATGCGGGCCGCAATGACACGAGGGGCCGCGCGATGCGCGGCCCCTCGTGTCTGCAGACGTGTCGTCAGAAGCTGAAGCCGGCGCTCACCGGGACCATCCGGCTGGTGGACTTCGACTCACCTTCCGGCGTGATGCTGAACTGGTGGAAGCGCGCCTCGAGGAAGAAGCCCATGCTGCCCCCGAATCGCAGGCCGGCGCCCCCGTTGAAGCCGACGCCATTCTCGGAACGGCTGAGCGACGAACCGCTGTCATCTTTTAGGGTCGCGGTGAGCCGGTAGAGTCCGAGGCCACCGATGAGGTACGGCGACATGCCGGGGCTCTCGCCGCCCGCATACAACGCGCTGGCGCCGGCGTAGAGTACGCCGCTGTGCAAGTCGTCCCCCAGCGTGGCGCCGACGTCGCTCAGGAAGTCATCCGTGTACGAGGCGCGGCTGTACATCACTTCCCCGCGCACCGCCCACGGTCCCACGAGCGGCCGGTACTGCAGGAAGCCGAGCACATGCCCGCCGGGCTTCACGTCATCGGCGAATTCGCCCACCGGCACCGTCGCGCCCCCGCCCAGGCCTACCGACACCGCACGGCGAGGCGCCTGTGCCATCATCAATGACGGGGCCAGGCACATCGCGAAGGCCAGCGACGCGCGACGAACAAGCCGAGAAGAATATTCGTGCATTCGAGATGCTCTCCGAAGAGGTAAGGCTGACCATGATGGCCACTTCATTATTCACGACTATCCCGAGTTACGACTATCCCGCTCCGCCCCGCGTCACGCTGCCACGTCGGCGCACGGCCGAAGTGTGATACGGCGCGCATGGCTGAGTCATGGGTCGCGTCAGGCCCCCTGCCATTGGCCGTCGGTCACGAGGTCAGCGGCCCCGCGCGGCCGTCACGGGCAAGCGGGACAGGCGACGCTTGAACTCCTGATAGCGCTCCGAATCGCGCGTCAGGCGATTGAGGGTGGCCGGCGTGAACTGGGCGATCGTGGCCTCGGTGGCCGCCACCCGATCTTCCTCCAGCGGGTGCGTCCGGAACCACGCGTCGATGCCTGACGACGGCCGGTTGGCGCGCTCGCGGATGAGAATCCGGAACATCTCCGGAATGCCCCGCGGATCGATGCGCGCGCGCATCACGTTCCGGATTCCTTCCTGGTCGGCCTCCGCCTCGTCGTTGCGGCTGAAGGAGGCCATCGCCAGCCCTCCGCCCAGCTGCACCGCGGTCGCGGCCCCCTGGTTGCCACACACGGAGGTGAGCACACACCCGATGAGCACACCGAAGTTGAGGCGCTCTCCGGCCTGCATCTGCTTCACGCTGTGCCGCCGAATCACATGGCCGATCTCGTGCCCGAGCACGCCGGCGAGTTGATTCATCTTCGTGGTGCGCTCAATGAGCCCGCGGTTCACGTACACGAAGCCCCCGGGGACGGCGAACGCATTCACGTCGGGACTGTCCACGATATAGAACTGCCAGTCGAGATTCCGGTCGTCGGATACCCGCGCGATGGAGTCCCCAAGCACATTGATGTAGCGCGAGACCTCCGGATCACGGACGATCGGAAGCTGCGCGTTGATTTGTCTGGAATAGTCCGTACCCATCGCGATCTCGCGCTGCGTGGAGATGGCGCAGCCGGCGAGCGAGAGGGTCATGATCGAAGCGAGCAGCAGTTGGCGCATAGATTTCCCTCAAGCGAACGAAACGGGCGCCTGCAGCGCCCCGTACTGGGCGAGGAGATGATACACCAGCAACCCCCGATTCGATGCGCACCCTGACGCTGGCCCGCGACCTGACGCGTCGCAAGGCGCGCGAACGGGACGGTTCCTTCGTCGCAGAAGGAATTCGCGCCTGCGAGGAACTCACCCGGTCAGCGCTCGAGGTCGTCGGTGCGCTCGTTGGGCCGCAACTCATGGAATCACCGCGCGGCGTCGCGCTGCGGCGCAGCCTCGAGGGCCGGGGCGTGCAGGTGACGGAGGTCACGGAGAAGGAGTTCGCCAGCGCCGCGGCCACGGAGTCGCCGCAGGGCGTGCTCGCCATCGCCCGCATTCCACGCCGGGCGTTCGACGATCTCGTGCGGCACGACACGCTTCGGCTCCTGGTGCTCGACGCAGTCCAGGATCCGGGCAACGTCGGGACGATCGTGCGCACCGCCGCCGCCCTCGGCGTCACGGCCACCATCGCCCTACCGGGAACGGTTGACCTGTGGAACGCCAAAGTCGTCCGTAGTGCAGTGGGCGCTCACTTCCACCACTCGGCATTCCACGCATCGTGGGAGGAACTGCAGGCGTTTTGCACAAGCGGCGGCGTGGCGATCTGGGGCGGAGACGCGCACGGCGCCGATATTTCCACCGTGACGCCTCCTTCGCGACTGGCGCTGGCCGTGGGCAACGAGGGCGGGGGGCTGTCTCCCGCTGTGCAGGCGGCCGTCACGCAGCGCGTGTCGCTGCCGATTGCGCCCGCGGTGGAATCGCTCAACGTTGCGGTGGCCGCCGGCATACTTCTCTTTCAACTTCGTCCGTGACGTTCTCTCTTCCGCAGGGTCGTGCGCGCGCCGGCCGATGGCTGGAACCTTCGTGAGCGACGCCCTCCTCGCCGACCTGTTCCTCGGCGCCTTCTCGTTCGCCATCGGCGCCAGCGTCGGTTCCTTCCTCAACGTCTGCATCGGGCGGTGGCCGCACGACCAATCGGTGGTCTCGCCCCGCTCGCGATGCCCTAAGTGCGGGCTGCAGATCGCCTGGTACGACAACATCCCGGTGCTGAGCTGGCTGCTCCTGCGTGCCCGTTGTCGGGGCTGCCAGCTGCCCATCTCGTTCCAGTATCCCCTCGTCGAGATCCTGGTGGGGCTCCTGTGGATGGGCACCATCTGGTACTTCGGTCCCACGCTCACCGCGCTGCGAGTGGCGGTCTTCGCGACCCTGATGTTCGGCATCGCGGTCACCGATGCGAAACACTACGTGATTCCCGACGGTTTTACCGTGAGCGGGCTCCTGTTCGTGATGGCGACGGCCCTGGTGGCGGCCTTCCGGGGGGAACCGGATGCCTTCGCCGGGCCGTACGACGCGCTGCTCGGGGCGTGTGCCGGTGCGGGCGCGATAGCCATTGTGGGGTGGTTGGGAGAAGTGGCGCTCAAGCGCGAGGCGATGGGGTTCGGGGACGTGACCCTGATGGCGGTCGTGGGAGCGGCCGTGGGACCTTCCCGCGCGCTGCTCGTGCTCTTTCTCGGCGCGGCGTTAGGTGCGGTCACTTTTGTCGCCGTGGTGTATCCTGTGGTGAAGCTGCGTGGCGCGAGCGCGGGTGAGCAGGCCGACCTGGAGCTCGACGCGCCGCATACCGCGATGCCCGAGGTACCGTTCGGTGTCTTCCTTGCGCCGGCGGCGGTCATCGTGCTCCTGTGGGGAGACGTCCTCATCAACTGGTATCTCGCGCGATTCATGGCGGCTCCATGAGCGGATTCGACTTCGACTTCGGCCGACGGGAAACGGGCGCGCTGGCCCGCTTCACGCGCGACCTCACCGCCGAGGCGCGCGCGGGCCGGCTGGAGCCGGTACGCTGTCGCGACGTGGAAATCTCCCGGGTCATGGACATTCTCCTGCGCCAGGGCAAGAACAACCCGGCGCTCGTCGGTCCGGCGGGCGTGGGCAAGACGGCCATCGCCGACGGACTTGCGCAGCGCCTGGTGAGCGGCAACGTGCCCCTCGCGCTCCGGCCCACGCGGCTGCTCGCTCTCGACCACGTGGCCCTCCTGGCCGGTACGACCTATCGGGGACAGTACGAGGAGCGCATCCGCGTTTTGGTGCGCGACACATCGGCCGATCCCGACGCCGTGCTGTTCATCGACGAGTTGCACAACCTCATCGGGCAGGGCACCGCCATGGGCGCCGCCATGGATGCGGCGAACATGCTGAAGCCCGCCCTCGTGCGCGGAGAGTTCCGCGTGATCGGGGCGACCACGGACGATGAGTACGACCGGTGGGTGCGCGGGGACTCCGCCCTGGAGCGACGCTTCCAGCGCGTGGTGGTGCGGGAACTCACCGCGGAAGAAACGCTGGACGTGCTGCACGCTCGTGTGGACCGGCTCGAGCGGCATCATGGCGTGGTGGTGACGGAGGAGGCGCTGCGGGCCGCGGTCGAGCTCAGCGACATCCACATGCTCGACCGACGCCGGCCCGACCGCGCCATCGATGTGCTGGACGAGGCCTGCGCCCATACGCACGCGATCACGCACTACACGTCGCGCGCCGAGGCGCTCATCGTGCGCCGGCGCGAACTCCGGCGTGTGCGGCCCGTTGTGTCGGAGCGGACGGAGCGGACGGAGCCCGCGGCGGCTGACGATGGCGACGACGAGCACGGCTCGTTAGGATCAGGCGACGACGGACTGGAGTCGTTTGCGCGGGACGGCCTGTCGGCCCTCGGACGCTTCGGTGCCGAGTTGGAGGCGATCTTCGCCGGTCCGGCGCCCGCGACCAGCGAGCGGCCTTCGCCGGTTGCGGGCGCGCGTCCCGCGGACGACATACCGGGCGCCGCGGTTCTCGACGTGCAGTTGCGGACAATTCTTATTGAAGACGGGGTGGTGGTGCGCGGGCTTGATGTGGCTCGCGTCGTGGCCCTGGCAACCGGACAAACGGTGCGATGGAGCGAGTAATGTCGAGAACTGGAGTGGTGGTCGCCCTGTTGGGTGCCATGGCCTGCAGCGGCGAGAAGCCGCCGGCCGACGCGTACGCGTCCAAGGTCGCCGAGGCCATCCCCAAGCTCGAGAAATCGACCGGGCTCCCCTTCAAGTCGCCGCCGAAGTTCGAGGTGCGATCGAAGGACGAGGTGCGGGCCTTCCTCGAACAGCGCTTCCTTACGGATGTGCCCGAGGAGGACGTCACCGGCAGTGAACGGTCGTACAAGGTGTTCGGCCTGCTGCCCGACTCGCTCAACCTCCGCAAGTTCATGCTCTCGTTGCTCACCGAGCAGATCGTGGGCTACTACGACCCCAGCACCAAGCTGCTGTACATCGTGCAGGGCGCGGGCGACGAAATGGTGGGCATCACCGTATCGCACGAGCTGGTGCACGCGTTGCAGGATCAGTACATCGATCTCGACTCGCTGCAGAAGCTCCGGCGTCGCAACGATCGGCAGATGTCGGCCCAGGCGGTAATGGAGGGGCAGGCCACGTTCGAGCAGCTCTCCAGCATGCTCGGCGGCGGCACGATGGTGGCCAACCTCCCCGGCGGCTGGGACAGGGTGCGCGCGATGATCCGCGATAACAGCGCCTCCATGCCGATTTTCTCTGCGGCACCGATGCTGGTCCAGGAGACGCTACTGTTTCCGTATCTCTCTGGCGCGGAGTTCATTCGCAACTTCAAGGAGCGGAATGACGGGAAGCCGCCGTTCCTGGATATGCCCACGTCCACGGAGCAGATCCTGCACGACGATCGCTTCTTCATCAATCGTGACGACCCGACCGTCGTGACGCTCCCGCCGCTGCTCGCGGGCAAGGCGGTGTACGAGAACGATCTCGGCGAATTCGAAACGCGACTCTTCCTGTACCAGCACCTGAAGGATCGCGACGCCGCCTACCGTGGCGCCGCGGGCTGGGACGGGGACCGGTATACGCTGTTCGAGACGGGCAAGGGAGATGGCATCGCCTGGGCGAGTGTGTGGGACACGTCCGTGGATGCGGCGGAGTTCTTCGACCTGCTCGATACCTCGATCCTCAAGCGCTTCGGGAACGTGAAACCGTCCCAGGCGACGCAGTCGGTGCGCGAGTACACCACCCGCAGTCGCACGATCACCATCACCGCATCCGAGGTGGGCGGTCGCCCGATGGTGCTGTACGTCGACGTGCCCACGGGCACGACGTCGCGGGTGCTCGATCTCAACAAGATCACACTCCAGGAGTAGCGTGGCCGCGGCGCCACTTCGACCGGTCCCCGACCCGACGGACCTCTCCGTTCCGCATCCGCTCCGGCCAGAAGACGAGGCCGAGCGGCAGGCGCGCCTGGACCGGATGAAGCGGTGGGCCGCCGCGCTGCTGCTGGCGGCGACGGCCATCTTCCTGGTGGCGCGCATCTTCGAGCGCCAGTTCCCGTGGCTCGGGATCGTGCGCGCCACCGCGGAGGCCGCGATGATCGGCGGCCTCGCCGACTGGTTCGCGGTCACCGCGCTCTTCCGACACCCGTTAGGCATCCCGATTCCGCACACCGCGATCATCCCCAACCGCAAGGATCGCGTCGGGCAGACGCTGGGGGCGTTCGTGCAGAAGAACTTCCTGAATCGTGACGTCATGGTCGCGAAGCTTCAGACGCTCCACGCGGCCGAGCGGCTGGCGCGCTGGATGGTCGATCCGCTCAACTCACGCAAGATCGCCCGCCAGGTGGCGAAGGCCCTCGCGGCCGCGGCCAACGTGCTGCGCGACGAGGACGTGCAATCGGTGATCGGACGCGCGGTCGTCAACCGCATCCAGAAGCTGCAGGTGGCGCCCCTCGTGGGGCGCATGCTGTCGTTGCTCACGGCCGACAACCGCCACCAGGCACTGCTCGACGATGCCATCCGTCTGGTTGCCCGCGGCATCAGCGAGAACTCCGACCTCATCCGCGAGCGGGTGGAGAAGGAGAGTCCCTGGTGGGTGCCGGGCGCCGTGGACGACCGGATCGCGCAGCGCATCGTGGTGGCGCTGGAGCGCACGATGCAGGCGGTGCACGAGGATCCCGACCACCCCCTCCGCCTTCGCTTCGACGCCGCGCTGGATGAGTTCATCGTCAAGCTGCAGGCTTCGCCGCAGGTCATCCTTCGGGCGGAGCAGATCAAGGACGAGGTGCTGAACGCCGAGGCCGTGCGCGCCCTCAGCGCGTCCATCTGGCGCGACACGAAGGCCGCGATTGCGCGTTATGCGGAGGATCCCGATGGCTTCAACCCGGAAGGGATCGAGCGCGGGCTCACCGCCTTCGGCAACGCTATCCTCGAAGATCCCGCGCTGATGGAGAAGGTGGATGCCTGGCTGGTCGAGGCACTCCTTGCGCTCGTGGAACGCTACCAGAACGAGGTCGGTGAACTGATCGCGTCCACCGTGCGTCGCTGGGATCCGCAGGCCACGTCACGCCGCATCGAGCTCGCCATCGGACGCGACCTGCAGTTCATCCGCATCAACGGGACAATCGTGGGAGGACTGGCGGGGATGGTGCTGTACTTGGTGCAGAAGATGATTTAGACGAGAAGACGAGAAGACGAGAAGACGAGAGGGCTAGAGGGTGGGTTGGGGGGCGGGGGGCTGGGGTTGCTCCTCGGGCGGGCTCACGCTGACCCGGTCGGCGAGGTCGGGGGAGGCGTGGGGGAGCAGGGCATGGCGGAACACCTCGTCCATCGTCGTCACGAAGGTGAACACCATGTTCTTCCGCACCTCGTCGGGCACGTCGCGCAGGTCCTTCTGGTTGCCGGCGGGGAAGATCACTTCGCGCAACCCCGCGCGGTACGCGGCGAGCGTTTTCTCCTTCACGCCGCCGATTTCCAGAATGCGTCCGCGCAGCGTCACTTCGCCCGTCATCGCCACGTCTCGGCGCACGGCGCGGCGGCTCAACACCGAGGCGATGGCCAGCGTCACCGCCGCGCCGGCGCTCGGTCCGTCCTTCGGCACCGCGCCGGCCGGGAAGTGGATGTGCAGGTCGCTCTCCTTGAACTCCTGCTGGGTCACGCCTAACGCGTCGGCGCGCGAGCGGACAAACGAGAGCGCGGCATCCACCGACTCGCGCATCACGTCTCCCAGCTGGCCGGTGACCGTCAGCTTGCCGCGCCCGGGCATGCGGAGCGCCTCGATGGTCATGATGTCGCCGCCCAGCGCCGTCCACGCGAGGCCCGTGACGGCTCCCACCTCCGGTTCCTTCTCCGCTTCCTCGCGCGTGTACTTGGGGGCTCCAAGCATCTGCTCCACCATCGCGTTGTCCACCACCCACGCGCCTTCCTCGCCATCCGCCTTCCGGCGGGCGCGCTTGCGCATGATGGCGGAGATGTTGCGCTGGAAGTTGCGCAATCCGGCTTCACGCGAATAGCGGCTCGACACGAAGCCCAGCACCTCGTCCGTGAACTGCAGGTCCTTGTCGCTGATGCCGTGCTCCTCCATCAGCTTGGGGAGGAGATAGCGCCACGCGATCTCGACCTTCTCCTCCACCGTGTAGCCGGCGATGCGAATCACCTCCATCCGGTCGCGCAGCGGCGCGGGGATGTCGAACAGGTTGTTCGCCGTGCAGATGAAGAGCGAACGGGAGAGGTCGAACGGCAGGTTCAGGTAGTGGTCCACGAAGTCATGGTTCTGTGTCGGGTCGAGCACCTCCAGCATCGCCGCCGTCGGGTCACCGGACGCGCCACCCCCGGACATCTTGTCGATCTCGTCGATCATCAGCACGGGGTTGTTCACGCCCACGCGCCGCAGCGCCTGCAGGAGCAGCCCCGGCATCGAGCCCACGTACGTGCGTCGATGCCCGCGAATCTCCGCCTCGTCGCGCACGCCGCCCACGGAAATGCGGTAGAACGCCCGGCCGATGGAGGTGGCGATGGCCTCGCCTAACGACGTCTTGCCCGTGCCGGGCGGCCCCACGAGGCACAGGATCGGACCGTGCGAATCGCCGCCCCGCAGCTTGCGCACCGCCAGAAATTCGAGAATGCGCTCCTTCGCCTCGCTCAACCCATAGTGCCGCCCAT
Organism: Gemmatimonadaceae bacterium; assembly: GCA_039927015.1. GTDB lineage: Bacteria > Gemmatimonadota > Gemmatimonadetes > Gemmatimonadales > Gemmatimonadaceae > SCN-70-22. The sequence continues at coordinate 12,470 of JBDSVW010000317.1, forward strand.
CGAGCGCCTCATTCACCTTGGTCAGCTCGATCTCGTCGTCTCCCGATCGTTTGTGCCACGGCAGGGAGAGGATCCAGTCCAGATACGTGCGAATGACCTGGTACTCGCTGGAGGCCGGCGACAGCATGCGCAGGCGCTCCGTTTCCCGGCGCGCTTCCTGTCCCACGCGTTCCGGCAGCTTCGCGTCGTCCACCTTCTTCAGCATGTCAATCGCGTCCTTCTCGCCCGGGTCGGTCTCGCCCAGTTCCGACTGGATCGCGCGCAACTGCTGCCGCAGGTAGAACTCGCGTTGGTGCTGTTCGATCTTCACCTCGGTGACCTTCTTCACGTCCTCCATCACGCGGGCGCGTCCCACTTCGCGCTCCAGTCGTGACAGGATGAAACGCAGCCGCTGGCCGACCTCGAGGCGCTGCAGCACTTCGTCCTTGTCCGAGATGCGGAAGTTCATATTTGTCGCCGCAAGATCCGCGAAGCGTCCCGGGTCGGACACGTTCATCTTGAGAATCTGCGGCACTTCGTCGGGAATGCGGTCCACGAGGTCCGCCAGCGTCTCGGCAGCCGACACGATGCGCGCGACCAGGTCGTCCAGGTCATCGGGATCGGCCGGCAATTCCTTGGCGCCGCGCACCTGCGCAATCACGAACGGCTCGTCCTGTTCGATCGATTCCACCGTGATGCGACGCAGCCCCTGCAGCGTGATCTGGACGGTGTCGCCGGGAAGGTTGATCCGTTCATGCACCCGCGCCGCTACGCCTACCCGGCCCACGAACTTGTGGTTGTCGATCGGGTCATCCACCTCCCCTCCCGCCACCACCAGCGCCACGATCAGTCCCGGGTCTTCATTGGCTCGCAGCAGCGCCAGGTTCTCAGGGGCGCCCATCTGGACCGCGATGGTGCCCAGCGGATAGACGATGGTGGAGCGCAGCGCCATGAGGGGGAGCGCCGGCGGCAGCTCCTGACCGAGGATTTCGTCGCGGCGTTGAGGACGGGACATTCGGCGGCAGTGGCGAGAGGAAGGAGATCAGAACCCTGATGCCGGCGCGGCCACGGTCCACTCAGGGCCCGCAGGCTGGGAAGCGATACCGGCGTCGCAGCGGCGGGGAAAGTTATCTGCCGTCATGCCATGGCGATACGCGCGCCTCGAGCGTTGAGGCCCGGCAGCCGCGTCCGTCGCCCGCACCCTGCCGACGCCGAGCCCGGCCCTCGAGACCGACGCGCACACGTCGCCGCAGGTTGTGTTTCGCGCGCGACTTGGCTAGCCTTTCAGGCTCTTATGTTTGACGAGCTTTCCGACAAGATCTCTGGCGTCTTCGCCAAACTCCGCGGCCGCGGTGTCCTGACTGATGCGGACATCAAGGAAGGGCTGCGCGAGGTGCGTCGCGTACTCCTCGAGGCCGACGTCAATTTTCAGCTGACGCGCGAGTTCCTCGAGCGCGTCGAGAAAAAGGCCGTCGGCATCGCGCAGCTGCGCACTGTTCAGCCGGCGCAGCAGCTGGTCAAGATCGTCTACGACGAGCTGACCTCGATGCTCGGCGAGCGGCGCGAGGGGCTCAAGCTCAGCTCCGTTCCGCCGACGATCATCATGATGGTGGGTCTGCAAGGGTCGGGGAAGACCACCTCCGCCGCCAAGCTGGCCCGCAAGCTCAAGGGGGAAGGGCGTCCGACGCGCATGGTGGCCTGCGACGTCTACCGGCCCGCCGCCATCGAGCAGCTCGTGACACTCGGCGCGTCGCTCGAGGTGCCCGTGTATGCGGACCGCGACACGCGCGATGTCGTCAAGATCGCGAAGGCCGGCATCGACGAGGCCCGCCGCGCGCGCGATCGCGTAGTCATCATCGATACCGCCGGTCGCCTGCAGATCGATGAAGACATGATGAAGGAACTCGTCCGGCTGAAGGACGCCGTGCGGCCGGACGAAATTCTCTTCGTGGCCGACGGCATGACGGGCCAGGACGCGGTGAAGATCGCGCAGGGCTTCGATTCCGCGTTAGGCGTGACCGGCGTGATCCTCACCAAGATGGACGGTGATGCGCGCGGCGGTGCCGCCCTCTCGATCTACGGCGTCACCAAGAAGCCCATCAAGTACATCGGTGTTGGCGAGAAACCAGACGCGCTGGAGGAGTTCCATCCGGAGCGCATGGCGGGCCGTATCCTCCAGATGGGCGACGTGGTGTCGCTCGTGGAGAAGGCGCAGGAAGCGTTCGACGCCACCGAAGCCAAAAAGCTGGAGAAAAAGGTCCGCAAGGAAGGCCTCGACCTCGAGGACTTCCTGATGGCCATGAAGCAGATGCAGAAGCTCGGGCCCATGGAGAGCATCCTCAAGATGCTCCCCGGCGTGAACAGCAAGATGCTGAAGCAGGCCAACATGGACCCGAAGCGCCTGAAGCATGTCGAAGCCATCGTGCTGTCGATGACCAGGGAAGAGCGCAAAACGCCCAACCTGATCAACGGCTCCCGGCGGGCACGCATCGCCAAGGGATGCGGACGTCCCGTGAGCGAGATCAACCGGCTGCTGGAGCAGTTCCGGGACATGCAGAAAATGATGAAAAAGGCCGCCGGCGGCGGCCGCACCGGCATGCCGCCGGGTATGTTTGGAATGCGCTGAATCGGCGCACGCAGGACCCCAGGGTGCGGCCCGGAAATTCCGGGCATCGCGAGAAGCCCGGGAGCAGGTTCCACCACCCCGCCTAACGGGAGCTAGACACTACCATGGTTCGCATTCGTCTCCGTCGTGAAGGACGCAAGAAGGCCCCGATGTATCGCATTGTCGTCGCCGAGTCGACCAGCCCGCGCGAGGGCCGCTTCATCGAGATCATCGGCACGTACCAGCCCCAGAAGGCCGAGCACGCGGTGGAACTCAACGCCGAGCGTGCCAACCACTGGCTGGACGTCGGCGCCCAGCCCAGCGACACGGTGCGTTCGCTGCTCCGTCGCGCGGGCATCCTGAAGACGCGCCACGAGGCGCGCCTCGCCCGGAAGCTGCAGGCCTCGGCGGTGCCGCTGGCCGAGGGCGAGAACGGCGCCGAGACCGCCGCGAGCGCGTAAGCGCCCGTGCGCACCCCGGCGGACGAGGGTCCGTCGCACGCGATCGTGGGTCGCGTGCGACGCTCGCACGGCGTACGGGGTGAGTTGGTGGTCGAACTCTTCACCGATGCGCCGGACGCGGTCTTCGCGCCCGGCGCTCGGCTTTTTGCCGGCACCACCGAGGGCGACCTCTCCCCGCACGGCACCACCCTGCACGTCGAAAGCGCGCGCCCGTTCAAGGACACGCTGCTGGTAATCTTCGCCGAGATCTCCGAGCGCAATGCCGCCGACACCTGGCGCGATCGCTTCCTGCTCGCCCCCCTCAGCGAACTCGAGGCCCCGGCAGACGACGAAGTCTTCCTGCACGAGCTCGTGGGTCTCCGCGTGCTGACCGTGGAAGGCGAGGAGATCGGTACTGTCGTCGCATACTTCGATCTCGCCCATGGCCTCCTGCTCGAGGTCAAGCGCGCGTCGGGCACCGTGCTCCTGCCGTATCGCGACGAGTTCGTCGCGGCCGTCGACGTGGAAGCGGGTGTGCTCACCATCGATCCTCCTCCCGGCCTGTTCGAGTAGCCGATGCTTCGGATCACGATTGTCACGATCTTTCCGGAGTTCTTCCACGCGCCGCTCGCACTGTCCATCCCGGCGCGCGCGCGCGCCGCTGGCAGCGTGGAGTACCGGGTGGTGGACTTGCGGGAGTACACGCACGATCGCCATCGCACGGTGGACGACTACCCGTACGGCGGTGGCGCCGGCATGGTGATGAAACCCGACCCCTTCTTCGAGGCCGTGGAGTCGTTAGGCTGCCAGGCCCCGATCGTGCTCCTGTCTCCGCGCGGCACGGTGTTCGCGCAGCACGACGCCAAGCGTTTTGCCTCAGGGGAGGAGTTGACCCTGCTCTGCGGGCACTACAAGGACGTGGACCAGCGGGTGGCCGACCACCTCGCCACCGAGCAGCTCTCGATCGGGGACTTCGTGCTGAGTGGCGGCGAACCGGCCGCGCTCGCGATCGTCGATGCGGTCGCCCGCCTGTTGCCGGGGGCGATGTCGGACCTCGACAGCGCGCGCACCGACTCGTTCTACGAGGGTGGCATCAGCGCGCCGAGCTACACGCGGCCCCCCGACTTCCGCGGACATCCGGTGCCTGAGGTGCTGCTCTCCGGCAATCATGCGCTCATCGCCAAGTGGAGACGTGAAGAGGGGGAGCGGCTCACACGGGAGCGGCTCACACGGGAGAGGCTCACGCGGGAGCGGCCCATGCGTGAACAGGACAAGCTGGACGCGCCGGGACACGCCTGATCACCGTCACCTTCGCAGCTCGCGCGATGCACACCCGCTCGCTCTCGTGAGAAAAACCTCACCAGAATTGCCCGGATTGCCACATTCAATCACCCTTGGTGCCGAAACTATCGGTATCTTCGGGGGTTCCATTTTGTGATGCTGGTTCCCGAAGCCGTGGCGATGCATAATCTTCGCGTCGGCTGTACCTGTCTCTCCCGATCGATGCCCGTGCGCTGGACCTCCCTGCTCGTCGTGCTCACAGCTCCGTGTGCCGCGTGTGCCTCCCTGGCCACGCAGGCCAACGTGGTGCGCTCGACGACGTCGCTGGGGACGCACTCGACCAGCGCAGTCCGGCGCGTGTTCACCTCTCGGCTCGCCGCCCTGGGCGAGACGGACGCTGGCGTGCAGCCCCAGGTCGCGTCGCACGCGTGGGGGACGGTGAAGCTGGTCCGTAACGACGACGACACCTTCGAGTACCTCATCACCATCTACAACCCCCGGGGCGAGACCTTTCGCGCCGCGCACATCTGCCGCGACGTCGGCGGCGGTGGGGCCCCGGTGCTTGCCACGCTGTTTGACGAGTTGACCCTGCGCGAACGCTATGTGCAGATGCGGGGCACGGTGTCACTGGGGCGCGACACGAGGGCAGGGATGCTGGGAGAAGAGCTGCAGGAGCATCCGGGCAGCTTTTTGGTCGAGGTGGAGACCGTCGGCGGGACCCCCCTGATTCGCGGAACCGTCGAATAGCCTGGGCGGGAGGGGCAGATAGGCGGCGAGGCTGGCGCCTGCACCCCCACCTGTTTACGTTACGGGTCTCCCGAAAAACATCCAGGACCGGGCCCAGCCTGACCGACCCGAGCGTCATATGCATCCGTTCATCGAAACCCAGAAAGAGTGGCTCCGCGAGAACCTTCCCCCGTTCCGTGCCGGCGATACCGTGCGCGTGAATGTGCGAGTGAAGGAAGGCGAGAAGGAGCGTTTGCAGGCCTTTGAAGGCGTGTGTATCGCCCGGCGCGGCAGCGGCGTGAGCAAGACCTTCACGGTCCGGAAGATTTCCAACGGCATCGGCGTCGAGCGCATCTTTCCGCTGCACTCGCCGATGCTCGCCGACATCACGGTCGTGCGTCGCGGTCGCGTCCGTCGCGCCAAGCTCTACTACCTGCGTCATCTGGTGGGCAAGGCGACCCGCATCAAGGAAAAGAAGGCGCGCGTCGTCATGGTCGACCGGACCGCGAAAGCGTAGGACGTGGCGGGCACCGGACGCCCTTCGCGTCGTGGTTCCCCCAGGTGGTCGCGGATCGAGCGTGACGCCCGTGAAGCGTTCGGCGAACTGATCGCAGGAATTGATGAAGTGGGACGGGGCCCCTTGGCGGGCCCCGTTGTCGCATGCGCGATCCTCATGCCCGCCGGTGCGCGCTCCATTGCCGGTGTGGACGACTCCAAGCGCCTGACGGCGGTGGTGCGCGAGCGGCTGGCGGATCGCATCCGGCGCAGCGCGCTGGCCATCGGAGTGGGCGCGGCCTCGCCGCGCGAAGTGGATCGCCTGAACATCTATCATGCAACGACGGTGGCCATGCAGCGTGCCTTGGGACGCCTCACGCAGCTGGGCTACACGCCGCACCATGTGATCGTCGATGGCAAGCCCATCGCCGCGCTCGGCGTGCGGCACACGGCGGTGGTGGGCGGTGACGGGCGCTGCTACGCCGTCGCATGCGCGTCGATCATCGCGAAGGTTACCCGCGACCGCCTCATGCACCGCCTCGCCCTGCGGTATCCTGGCTACGCGTGGGACCACAACGTGGGCTATGGGACGGCCGCACACATGGCGGCGCTGGAACGACTTGGTACCACGCCGCATCACCGCAAGTCGTTCTGCGGCCGTCAGCTCTTGCTCGCGTTTGAATGTGGGCCGACCGTGTCGTCGGACGACGCCGTTTGTTCGGAGGGGCCGCGCACATGACGTTTCGGCCCGATCTCTTCGCGGGGCAGGTGGCCGTGGTCACCGGCGGTGGCAGCGGCATCGGCTACGGCATCAGCGGACTTTTGACGTCGCTGGGCGCGACCGTGGTGCTCGCCAGCCGCAACGCATCGCGGCTGGCGGGCGCTGCGCGCGAGCTGCGCGCGGCGGGCGGCACGGTCGACACCGCGACGCTCGACGTGCGCGACGCGGAGGCCGTGAAACGCACCATGCAGGCAGTGGCCGACACGCACGGCCGCATCGACCTCCTTGTCAACAACGCGGCGGGGAACTTCTACGTGCCGTCGGAGCATATGTCGCCTAACGCGTGGCGGGCCGTGCTCGACATCGACCTGAGCGGCACGTTTTTTTGCACGCAGGCGGTGTTTCCCGTCATGCAGCAGGCGGGGGGCGGCGTGGTGGTGAACATCTCGATGACGCTGCACTATCGCGGCTGGCCGATGATGGCACACGCCACCGCGGCCAAGGCGGGCATCGACGCGCTCACTCGCACGCTGGCGGTGGAGTGGGCACCGCACAACATCCGCGTCAACGCCGTGGCGCCGGGACCGGTGCCGACCGAAGGCGTGCGCAAGGCGTTTGCGCCGCCGGCCGGCAGCGATGCCACCGACCTCTTCGCGGTCGAGCGTGCCATGGGCGATTACGCGAGACAGCGCATTCCGCTGGGCCGCTGGGGCACTCCCACCGACGTGGCCAACGCGGTGGCTTTTCTCGCCTCGCCAGCTGCATCGTGGATCACCGGCGCGATTCTCGTCGTGGACGGGGGAGAATGGCTCTCCAAACCGCCGAGTCCGGGATCCACAGATTAGCAGATGGTTAT
>JBDSVW010000318.1:0-10454 GCA_039927015.1 Gemmatimonadaceae bacterium
GTACGTGAGCGCCGACTACGCGGGCACGGTCACCTGGCGTCCGTCGAGCAGCCTCAAGCTCGAGACGGCATTCGGGGCCCAGTACTACCGCAAGCAGAATCAGGCGATTCTCGCCCGCGCCGAGACGTTCCCGGTAAAGGATCTCGAGACCGTCACCGCCGGCGCGACCAAGACGGCACAGGAGACCTTCGTCGAGAACAAGACGGTGGGGCTGTACGTGCAGCAGCAGCTGGGGTGGCGCGACCGTCTCTTCCTCACGGCCGCCGTGCGCGGCGATGACAACAGCGCGTTCGGCAAGAGCTACGCCGCCACGTACTATCCCAAGTTCAGCGCCTCGTGGGTGATCGGTGAGGAACCGTTTGCCAGGGACCTGCCTGGTGTCTCGTCGTTGCGAGTGCGCGCCGCGTGGGGACGCGCCGGCCAGCAGCCAGACGCCTTCGCCGCGCTGCGCTCCTACGCGCCCGAAGCAGGACAGGGCGGCACCCCCACGCTCACTCCGCAAAACCTCGGCAACCCGAACCTGAAGCCGGAAGTGGGCGAAGAGTTCGAGACGGGGGTCGATGCCACCTTCTTCGACAACCGACTGGGTGTCGAACTCACCTACTACAACAAGTCCACGCGCGACGCGCTGGTCTCCGTGCCCGCGCTCCCGTCGCTCGGCTTTCCGGGCGTGCAATTCCGCAACATCGGCGAGATCAAGAACAGCGGCTATGACCTCGACCTCACCGGCGACGTGTTCCGCTCGCGGAACGCCGACGTTCGCCTGGGATTCAAGTTCTCGCATAACGCGAACGAGGTCGTCTCGCTGGGCGGCCCGTCGTCGCTCGTGATGAATGCGGGCTTCGGCCAGTATCACGTGCCGGGCTACCCGCTGGGCGCCATCTTCCACCGGCGCATCACGTCGGGGGAGATGACGACCGTGAATGGCCAACCGCGCGCCATCAACCTGATGTGTGAGAGCGGCACGGTCACACCGGGCACGAACTTCTCCCTTGGCGGAGGCCCGCCCGTCACCTGCCTGCAGGCGCCCGCCGTCTACTGGGGCAATGCGCTGCCCAAGTGGGAGGGGTCGGGCACGATGCAGCTGACCCTCTTCCGCAACTTGCAGCTGTTCAGCCTCGTGGACTTCCTTGGCGGCAACACGATCCTCAGCGGCGACATCCGCGCATCCCTGCTCTCCTTCCGCAACCAGCGGGCGATTCTCGAAGCGAAGGACCCGATCCTCTTCGGCTACGACATTCTCGACACGCGCCGGCAGCCCGGCATTGTGAAGGGTGGCTTCGCCAAGCTGCGGCAGGTGAGCGCGACCTACACGCTCCCGCCCACGCTCACCAGGCCGCTCAACGTCTCGCGCGCCGCGGTGACGCTGTCGGCGCAGAACTTCTGGACGATCTGGGTAGAGCAGAGGTCGGACTTCGGTGTGAAGCTCGTCGATCCGGAAATCCGCAACACCAACGCCGCCGGCGCCGATCCCGGAGGTCTCACGGCGTACAATCAGGAAGGATGGCCGCAGATGCGCCGCATCTCCTTCGCTGTACGGGTGACGCCATGACCTCCCGCCGGAATCCAACGACGCTTCTCTCCTCATTCGCCTTTCGCCTTCGGACACAGCCGGAGACACTTATGTCGCGTACACATCGCCTTTTGCGCCGCGTGCTCGTGCTCGCGGCAATCCTTCCCCTCGCCGCCTGCCAACTCGATTCCGTGCTCGACGTCAGCGTGCCGGGCCGGGTGCGCGAGGACGCTCTTGCCGATCCCGCACTCGCTCCCACCATGGCGGCGAGCGTCATCGCCGACCTGGAGTGCGCCTGGAACAACTACTCGGCGGCCGCGGCGATCATCTCCGATGAGTTCATGCAGGCATCGGGCAACCTGAACCAGCGCAACTGGGGCTCGCGCCGCATCCTCGCCGACGATCCCAACATGGCCACCGCCAGCTGCCGCGCCGCGTACGGCATCTACACCACGCTGCACACGGCGCGCTTCCAGGCCGAGGACATCTTCTCGCGCCTCGACAAGTTCACGGATGCGCAGGTGGCCAATCGCACGGCGCTCAAGGCGACGGTGCGGGCGTACGGAGCGTACGCGCTGGTGGCACTGGGTGAAGGGTTCTGCCAGATGGTGCTCGACGGCGGGTCGATCATCACGCCGACCAAGGTGCTCGAGACCGCCGAGGCGCGCTTCACCGAGGCAATCACCCTCGCGACCACGGCTAACAACCAGGACATCCTGAACATGGCGCTCGTGGGGCGGGCGCGCGTGCGGCTCGACCTCAAGAACTACGCGGGTGCGCTGGCCGACGCGCAGCGCGTGCCGCTCACCTACGTCAAGAATGCGACGCGTGACGAGACCGACACCAGGCGGTACGACGCGGGATGCGAATACATCGCGTGCGCGCAGGGCCGCCATGCCACGGTGGCGCCAGCGTATCGCAACGTCACCTGGCAGGGGGTGCCCGACCCGCGTGTGCAGGTGGCAACGACCGGCCAACTCGCCTTCGACAATGCGCAGGTGTGGTACTATCCGTCGGCCAAGCACCGGTCGAGAGGCTTTCCGGTGGTAATCGCATCGGGCAAGGAGGTGCGGTTGATCATCGCCGAGGCCGCCGCCCGCACGGGAGACCTGGCCACCGCGCGGACGTTGATCAACGCCATGCACACCGCGGCGGGCATTCCGGGATATGACCTCACCAACAGCGACACGCAGCAGCAGGTGATCACGCAGGTGATCGAGGAGCGGCGCCGCGAGATGTTCATGGAGGGGGGCTATCGCTTCAACGACCATCTGCGCCTGACAGGCACCCCGCAGGCGATTCCGTTCAAGGGCCAGCCGGGCTCTGTGTTGCATCCGACGGGCATCGATGCCACTGGGCTGCCGTACGGTACCACGACGTGCTTCCCGCTGCCGCTGGTGGAGACGGCCAACAACCCGAATACCACGGGGTGATCGACATCATGACACGAGTATCGCTCCCCCCACGAATCCTCACGATCGTCGCTCTCGCGCTGGTTATGCCCAGCGCGGAGGCGCGGGCGCAGAACGCCGCGCCGCTCGCACCCGCGGTGACCGCCGCGATGGATTCCATCTTCCTGCCCATGGCGCACTCCGGTGAGCCGGGGTGCGCCGTGGGCATCTACCAGAACGGCGCCGTGACGTTCTCGCGCGGGTATGGCTTCGCCAACCTCACCCACGCCGTTCCCATCACGCCCACCACCCGCTTCACCACCGGCTCGGTGTCCAAGCAGTTCACCGCGGCGAGCATCGCCCTGCTGGTGCGCGCCGGGCGCATCGCGCTGGACGACGACGTGCGGAAGTACATCCCGGAGATGACCGCGTACGCGACCCCCGTGCGCGTCCGTCACCTCGTGCACCACACCAGCGGACTGCGCGACTTCTGGGAGCTGGTGGGGCTCTCCGGCCTGCGCTTCGACGATGGCTACACCAACGAGGACATGCTGGCCATGGCCGCCCGGCAGCGCGGCCTCAACTTCACGCCCGGCGCGGAGTACCGGTACAGCAACACCGGCTACCTCGCGATGGCCATCATCGTGAAGCGCGTCACCGGGCAGACACTGCGCCAGTTCGCCGACTCCGCCATCTTCGCCCCGCTCGGCATGCATGAGAGCTTCTTTCTGGACGACCACAACGAGATCGTGCCCGACCGCGCGACCGCTTACTCCCCCAAGGGGAGCGGGTGGCAGGTGAACGTGTGGAACAACGACATCATCGGGCAGGGGGGGTTGGTGACCACCCTCGCCGACCTGCAGCGCTGGGACGAGAACTTCTATACGGGCAAGGTCGGGGGGCGCGAGTTTCTGGAATTGATGCACACCACCGAGCCCCTCACCAGCGGCGCCCATAATCGGTATGCGTTCGGGTTGAACGTGGACACGTATCGCGGACAGCGCGTGGTGGAGCACTCCGGTTCCACCGGCGGCTATCGCGCCGTGCTTTCGCGTTTTCCCGACCAGCACACCACGTTCGCAATGCTGTGCAACCGCAGCACCGTGAACACCACCTTGCTGGCCCAGCGCATGGCCGACGTCGTGTTGCGCGGCTCGTTAGGTCCGGCCGTTGCGCGGGCGATGCCGGTCGGGGAGGAGAGTGCGGCGCCACGTACGGGCGGGGCCGCGCGTCCGCGGGAAGGGCCGGCGATTGTCGGGCGCTATGCCAGCCCCGAGCTCGGTGGTGCGGTGTGGGAGGTCGTCGCGGATTCCGCGTCGGGCGTCCTGCAGCTCCGCCGGTCGCGCGCGCCTAACGCTCCGCTGGTGCCGCTGGAGGCGGCGCTGAGCTACGGCGCGGGCGACGGAGTGACGCTCACGTTCGATGCGCTGGCGCGTGGACGGGCGGGCGGGTTTCGCATGGATGGGAATCGGGTGACGAATATTCGGTTTGAGCGGGTGGGGACGTAGGCAAAGGGGACGCAGGACGATCCACCGAGCGACTAACGGGTGCCGACCGACTCCGGGGCCGCTGCTGCTCCCAGCGGGATACGATCGCGCGCGATGCGCTTGTCGGGCGCGATCTTCCAGCTGGCCATCGTCGTCCACCACCCGGCCGCCGAGAGCGGTCCCGTGTCGATCCGGCGATTGATCCCAGCCACCATCTTCGGCTCGTAGAGGAAGATGGCCGCCGCATCGTCGATGATGCGGGCGTAGGCGCGCTGGTACAGCGACTTGCTGCGGATCGTGTTGAACTCCGACTGCACGGAGTCCAGCAGCGCATCAACCACCGGGCTCGAGTATCCGGAATAGTTGGCGCCGAACGCACGCGGCGAGGACGGCGCCCCGTAGTTGGCCTTGAGGATCGACGGACTCGGGTCGGAGTACAGCCCTTGCATTGTGACGTCGAAGCGCCCCGACGACATGCGCTCGACGTAGGCGTTGAATTCCATCTCGTCGAGTGAGACCTGGGCACCCACCTCCTTCCACTGGGCCTGCAGGAGGACCACCGACTGGCGCTGCGCGGTGCTCGACGACGACGAGAGCAGGGCGAAGGCAAGCGGCCGCCCTCTCTTCTCGCGCACGCCATTGCCGTCGGCGTCCACCCAACCTAACGAGTCGAGCAACGCCTTCGCCGCCGCTACGTCGTACGGCAGCATGGCGATCGACGTATCGGCCGTCCACTGCGCGCGCACCACTGGCCCGATGGAGGGATAGGCGAGTGTATCGTAGACATTCTTCACGATCGCCTTGCGATCCACCGCCATCACCAGCGCCCGGCGCAGCGCGGCATCACCCAGGAGTGGATGCGGCCGCTGACGGTTGGCCGGATCGCGCTGGTTGAACAGCGCTATTGTGTAACTGCGACCCTGGTAGGGGACGAGCCGTATCGTGCTGGAGGCCGCGACCCCGGCGAGCGCGTCGCCGCGCAACATCTCCACCATGTCGGCTTCCTCGGTCACCAGCCGGCTCCACAAAGCCGTCGGGTCGGGCGATATGCTCCAGATCACCCGGTCCAGCGACGGGCGCCCCAGGAAATTTGCGGTGTCGGCCACCAGCTCTATCAACGATCCCTTCACCCAGCGCCGGAAGCGAAAGCGGCCGCTTCCCACCGGGTTCTGCGCAAAGTCCGACTCGCGCATCTTGTCACGCGGCACGGACGCCAGGAGGTGCGCCGGCACCACCGGAAGCCCGTACACGAGCGAGAAGAACTGCTCCGGCGAACGCCGATTGAACCACACCACCGCGGTCAGCGAATCCTGCACGCTGGCCGAGTCCACCCCTTCGAGCGCCGACGCGTGACGCGAGGCCACGACCGGGTCCTTGAGTAGCGCGATCGAGAACCGCACGTCCTCGGCGCGCACCGGTTGCCCATCGTGCCAGCGGGCGCGCGGATCGATCGAGAACGCGATCGAGAGCGAGTCCGGGGCCCAGGTCCAGCTCCTGGCGAGCCGCGGTTCGAAGCCGGCGTCGCCCACCGTATTCATCGAGGCGGGGGGGGCGGCGAGCGGCGCGAAGAGCTGGTCGGCGATCTGTTTCCCGACCAGCTGGTTGATCACTGGGGGAAGGAGAAAGTCTGCATCGGCCGCGACGGCGACAATGACGGTCCCGCCTCCCTCGTTGTCGCCCGTGACTTCCGTGCTGCAGGCGACGACGTCGAGCGCGCTGAGTCCCAGAATGCATGCACGAGCGAATCGCCAACGATGTGGCAGCATGGGTCAGCTCGGGACAATTGGTATGAAGCGGCTGCTGGGCCGCCGCGGAGAGGATGGGCTTGGATCTGCACGCGCCGGCACGGATAGCAGGGAGTACTCCGCTGAGAATAGGCGATGTACGGCTCGATCGCGCAACAGCGTTCCTCCTGCAAGCGGCATCTTGTCCGCTGTCGCCGCACGACACTTCGGTCGTCTGAAGCTGTCGCCCGCGACCGCGGCGGGGAAGGGTCGGCTGGGTCCGCCGACGGAGTGGATCGAGTGATTCCCGGCGGACATTGTCCGCTCCGAGCGCAGCGCGGCGTTCCTCCATTTGAGCGACGGCGCTTCAGCGGTCGCCCCACGTTACCGCAGATTCGTGATGCCGCTGGACCGTGCAGGGGTCGGTTAGGTCCTGGCCTGACGCGGCAATGGAATCCCCACACATCGGAGGATGGACCATGAAGTCTCTCAAAGTCACCGCGGCGCTGGCTGCGCTCGTCGTGATGGGCTGTGCGACGGACGGATCGACTGGACTCAGACCCGACGTTGCACGCTCGGCGAATGCCGAGCTGTCCAGGCCGTTCACGGCACGTCAGATCGCATACGCCGTCGCCCCGACCGGCGTGACCTGTCCGGCGGGAACCATCCCGGGCTTGGAGAACAACAGCGGCGTGGGTACGGGCCTGGGGAACTATACGGGGCAGGCCTGGACCTGCATTGCGTTCACGAGTCCATCCACGTTCAACTTCGTGTCCAGCGAGAACCACGTTGTGGCGGCGAACGGAGACGAGTTGGTGTTCACCCTGGTGCATGGAGCCGGCGGACTTCGACCCAACCGCCGCGGGTTGGGGCTCTACTACGTCATCGAGTACGACATCACCGGTGGAACGGGACGGTTTGCCGGGGCAACGGGTCGCGTGACGGTGACCGGTGGAAAGGAGATCGCCAGCCCGGTGAACCCCAGTTACTCGGACATCGTCGGGACGATCTCGCTGGCCCAGTACTAATGAGGAAGTTCATCCGCGCGGGCAGCCATCGTGGCGCCGTACACACCCGCGATCAGCATCAGGAACAGGATCAGCAGGCCGAGCGCGCGCGCGGTTCCGCTCAGCCGCTCCGGGGGGCCAGCGGGGGAACTGTCCATCGACTGGCCTCTGGGTTGGCACGACCGCAGCGGCCGACGAGTGTCCGCTGTGGACAGGCCTCGAGCTACGCGCATCGAGCCTGACATCGCCGATCGTGGGGACGGCAACGACGGAGCGCAATGGTACAATCCCCTACGCAAGGAGCACGCTCCGTTGAACATCCGTTCGGAGAATCAGTAGCCCTCGCCAGGGATCGCGGAGCGCGCGCCCGCTCGCGCTCGGTTCCTGCACGCTAGTTTCCACCGTGATTGCCAGCAGCCGGCACGCGGCGCAGAATGACAATCTCGTCGCGCGACTGATATTCGCGCTGATGCCTCTCGCCGATCCGCTTCGCGATTGCCTCGCGGCAATTGCCGGTGCCGATGCGTCGTCGGCACACTCGTCGCCCCCTCGTCACGGACGTCTCATGCGACTTCGCTCACTCCTGCTCTCGACCGTGCTGCTGGTCGGCGTTGCGGCTCACGGCAACGCCCAGCGGATCGAGGTCCGCTACGCCGCCCCCATCGAAGGGCCGCGCACCGGACGTCTCTTCGTCATCTTCGCCCGCAACGCCCAGCGCGAACCGCGCTTGCAGGCCGGGAGCTACGGCGGCACCGCCCCGATGTTCGGCGCCGACGTGAGTGAGTGGCGCGCGGGCGAGCCCGCTGTGATCACCGCCGACACGCTCGGATATCCGTTTGCCTCCCTCCGCGAGCTTCCCGCCGGCGAGTACACGGTGCAGGCGGTCCTCAACATCTATACCAAGGTCACACGCGCCGACGGGCACACGCTGTGGGTGCACTGGGACCAATGGGAGGGGCAGCACTGGAATCTCTCTCCGGGGAATCTGGTGAGCGAACCGGTCAACGTGCGCTGGGACCCGAAGTCTTCGACACCGGTGCGCCTCACCCTCACCCGGGCGATCCCACCGGTGGTCGTTCCACCCGACACCCGGTGGGTGAAGCGCATCAAGATGAAGTCGCCGTCGCTCACGAAGTGGTGGGGACACGACACCTACATCGGCGCAACGATCCTGCTCCCCAGGGGCTTCGACGACGAACCAACGCGACGCTATCCGGCGGTCTACATCCAGGGGCACTTCGGGCTCGGTGCTCCCTTCGGCTTCGACGACCGGCCAGGGAGCGAGACGGCGGAGGAGCGCGCCACGCGCCTCAAGCGCAGCGCGCGTGAGCCCGGGTGGATGTTCGGCGAGAGCTGGCAGCAGGACGACATGCCGAGCTACGTGGCCATCACCTGGCAGCATCCGACTCCCTACTACGACGACTCCTACGCGGTGAACTCGGCGAATCACGGTCCCTATCAGGATGCGCTGCTGACCGAACTGGTGCCGGCGCTGGAAAAGGAGTTCCGACTGATCGCCGAGCCGAACGCGCGCTTCCTGACCGGTGGCTCGACGGGGGGATGGGAGTGCCTCGCCCTCCAGATCCAACGCCCCGACTTCTTCGGCGGTGGATGGTGCCTCTATCCCGATCCAGTCGACTTCCGGCGCAACCAGTTGGTGGACAACTACGCCGACACCAACGCCTTCGTCCCCAACGGTGCGCAGCCGCCGGTGCCGGAGCGCTACATGATGCAGACCGAGGAGGGACAGCCGCTGGTGACGGTGCGGCAGATGAGCCAGCTCGAGGCGATGCTCGGCACCAAGGCGCGTAGCGGTCAACAGTTCGACGCCTTCGATGCCTCGTACGGACCCGCCGGCCCCGACGGCTATCCGCTCCGCCTCTGGAACCGGCGCACCGGGACCATCAACCGCGAGGTGGCCGATTACTGGCGCGACCACTTCGATCTCACCGTCTTCCTCAAGAAGAACTGGCCGAGGATCGGGCCGCTCCTCACGGGCAAGGTGCACACCTACGTCGGCGACATGGACAACCACTATTTGCAGCTGGCGGTCTACCTCATGGAAGAGGAAGCGGCCAAGCTGGACGGGCCGAAGGCCGATTTCACCTTCGAGTACGGCCGTCCCAAGAAGCCGCACGGATGGCAGCCGTTTACCAATGCGGAGCTGATCCACATGATCGATGTGTTCCGCCAGGCACGCCGGATCCAGCCGTAGGCTGGCTCCCCCTGACGCCGAGGGCCAGCGGCCCGATGTCTGGGCGACCGGCATTGGGAGCGATGGTAGAGGCGGCTACGCCGCCCCATTTTATGGAGCGCCCGCAGCACAGCGTCTCGTTAGGCGGAGAGCGAGGGCCGGACGCGCTCGCTAGCGCACTGCAGCCGTCGCGCAAGAGGGACTGACCCGCGTTCGTGGCGCGATTTCTCCGATGGGCGACAATTGGCACTGCGCCACCGCGACTGACCCACGAACGACCGCTTTCCATCGTTGGACAATACTCCCCTGGGGTGGTATGGTATTGGGCCATTGGCAGGCAGTCCTTCCCGCCCCGGCCTGTCCACGGAACGGACCACCAATCCCAGGAGGCCACGAATGAGAAGAGCGCTCGTCGTCCTTCTCGCCCTCATCGGCTTCGCGGGCTGCAATAGCGACACGACTCCGACCTCGATCGGCGATCCCACGACCCTGGCTGGGGCCTCGATGGTGCCCGATGCCGCCTACGCGTGGCTCCAGACGTTCGAGGTCGATCAGGCGGGCTAATTCGACTTCGGCGGCGGAACGTTGAACCGCGAGATGTCGGGCTACTCGAACGGCGGCGGCTACGGCGACGCGATCGCCTCGCCCCACGGCGCCTGGCACGCGCGCCTGCGGCCCGCCGTCGGGTGCATCATCGACTGCGTCGGACCCTTCACACGCTGGGGTGGATACGACGCTTCGTTGGTCCCCTACATCACCGAGGTCGATGTCTATCTCGATGTCGCCTGGGCCGCCACGCATCCGGACGTCCGCTTCGACTTGACGTCGGCGATCAACAACGATGCCGGCGACCACCGGCGGGACTTCGCCTTCAACGCCGGAACCGATCCCGGGGGCCTGCCGCAGTTCGTGATCTCGGCGAGCAACAACACCGGCCGTGCGAACAGCGACCCCTCCAACCCAGCGCGCAGCCCGCAGACAATCGCGGTGTCCGGCTGGTACACCTTCCGGCACACGTTCCGCGACCAGGCCGGCGTCCTTGCCGTGGACCTGCACGTCGTGAATCATGCCGGCGTCGTCGTCGCGCAGTGGACGCTCTCCGATCCCAGCGACGTGATGGCGGTCGTCGGTGGCAATC
>JBDSVW010000319.1:0-8296 GCA_039927015.1 Gemmatimonadaceae bacterium
TCTGGTTCGCGTCCCATCAAATCGGCGGGCCGTACTTCGGATTCCTCGACACGCGCGTGGGTGGAATCGCGCTCTGGCTTCTCCTGCCGCTAGTGGCGGTCGCGGGGGACCTGGTCGAGGACGTCGCGCAGTTGCGCTTCCTCGCACTCCACGAGCGGGACGAGGCGCCCTCACCCTTCGTGACCGTGCTGGGCTTTGTCGGGAGCATCGTCAAGTTTGCCGCGTTCGTGCCGGCGTTGCTGCTGACGATGCTGGCGGGAGCGCTCGGCATGTGGAAGGTGATGTGGCTCGGCCAATCCACCGGCTGGCGTGGTACGGTGGCCTTGCTCATCTCCGCGCTCGTCGCGGCCACCGTGGCAGGGATCGTGATCAGCATTCCGCTTTATAGATGGCGCACCAAGAGCGAGCGTGAGCGCTCGCACGATGCGATGCGCGATATGTCGCCCACCGGCGAGCTGCGGGCGACCATGAGCTGATCGCTCAACGCTGGGGGCCGCTCCTCGCGTATCCTTCGGTGTCAGCTGGTACGCCGCCCCCTCTCTCCCGAAATTGCCCCGTGGCCAACGCGCCGCCCGTACGCTCCAGGCGACGCGCCCAATCGGAGCGATGGACCTGCCGCCGCTTTACCCTGACGGCAATCCTGGCCTGTCTTTCATTCGCGGTGCAGAGCCTTCCGGCGCAGCGAAGCGTCGACAAGCCGGCGGAAGGGGAACGCCGAGCCGCGACGGCGGTCATGGTGCGCGACGCCGCGGGCAAGGCGACCGTACGCACGACGCGGTTGTTGGGCGCATTCACTTTGGACGGCGCCCTCGACGAGGAGGTCTACCGCAGCGTGCCGCCGTACACGGGCTTCCTACAGCAGGAGCCCGCCGAAGGCGCCCTCGCCACCGAGCGCACCGAGGCGTGGATCTTCTTCGACGACCGCAACATCTACGTCGCCGCGCGGCTGTACGAGAGCGATCCCTCGCGTCGCGTGGCCACCGACATGCGCCGCGACTCCAACAACCAGTACAACAACGATCATCTCGCGATTCTCTTCGACACCTTCAACGACCACCGCAACGGCTACGGCTTCTCCGTCAACCGACTCGGAGGGCTGTTTGATTTCGTCTCGACCAACGAGCAGCCCAGCTCCAACTGGAACGGCCTCTGGGACGCGCGCGCAACCGACTTCGACGGCGGATGGTCGGTGGAGATCGTCATTCCTTTCCGTTCGATCCGCTTCGACGCCGCGTCCAACGAATGGGGCGTCAACATGCGCCGCATGGTGCGCTGGAAGAACGAGACCTCGTTCCTCAGTCCCGTGCCACGCAGTTACGGCCGGCGCGGTCTCACCAAGGTGTCCAGCGCCGGCACCATGCTCGGCATCGAGCCCCCGCGCCCGTCGATCAACCTCGACGTGAAGCCCTACGCGCTCGGCTCGCTCCTCACCGATCGCGTCGCGTCGCCCTCATATGCCAATCGCCGCGACGGCAACATCGGCTTCGACGCCAAGTGGGGCATCTCACAGCAGCTCTTCGCTGATGTCACGGTGCATACGGACTTCGCGCAGGTGGAGGACGACGAGGCGCAGGTGAACCTGACGCGATTCTCGCTGCTCTTCCCGGAGAAGCGTGAGTTCTTTTTGGAGGGACAGGAGGCGTTCGCCTTCGGCGGCGTCGGCGGAGGTGGTGGTGGAGGAGGGGGCGGAGGCGGAAGCGGAGGGGGCGGGAACGGCACGAACTCGGGCGCCCCGCGCAGCGAGAACCTCTCCCCTGTGCTGTTTTACAGCCGGCGCATTGGACTCGTGAGTGGCGCCGTCGCCCCCATCGTGGCCGGCGTCCGCACCCTGGGCCGCGTGGGCGCGTGGCAGGTCGGCGCCCTCAATATGCAGACCGACGACGTGCCCGCCGTCAGCGCGCCCGCGACAAACTATTCCGTGCTGCGTGTCAACCGCGACGTTGGACAGCGAAGCCGCCTGGGCGTCATCGCCACGCGAAATGCCAACCCTGACAGCAGCGGCGCCGCCGTCGGCGCCGACGCGCAGTTCAACCTCTCCGAGAACGTGGCGCTGCTTGGCTACGCGGCCCGCACCTCCGCAGGCGATAGCGTCGGCGACGCCTCCAGCTATCGCGGCCGGCTCGACTATAACGCAGATCGCTACGGCGTGAACCTGGAGCACCTGTATGTCGGCGAGGCGTTCGCGCCCGGCGTCGGCTTCCTGCGCCGCGAGGCCTTCCGCCGGTCGTACGCACTCGCGCGCTTCAGTCCCCGTCCCGCCAGCATGCCCGGGGTGCGAAAGCTGAGCTGGCAGGCGAGTGCCGATCACATCACCGGAACGTCCGGCGAGGTGCAGTCGCAGGAGTTTCAGGGCGCCTTCGCGGGCGAACTCTCGAACGGAGACTTCATCAATACCGAGGTCAGCCAGTCGTTCGAGCGACTCGATCTGCCGTTCGACGTGGCGCGCGGCGTGACGGTGCCCGTGGGGGAGTATCGCTTCACCCAGGCGAAGGCGTCGTACGTCTTCGGTAACCAGCGCCCCGTGAGCGGCACGCTCGTCGTCGGATACGGCAGCTTTTACGATGGCACCCTCACCGAGGCCAGCTGGCGCGGGCGTGTCGAGGTCTCCCAGCGGCTCATCGCCGAACCCATCGTCTCGTACAACCACCTCACCGGACCGTTTGGCACCGGCAACACGAACCTCGTGAGCACGCGCTTCACGTATACCGTGACCCCGCGCATGTTCACCGCCGCACTCGTGCAGTACCAATCACGCACACAGTCTATGGCGACGAATGTGCGCTTCCGGTGGGAGTACCAGCCCGGCAGCGAAGTGTTTGTCGTGTACAGCGACGGGCGAACGACCGAGGGGCCGCATTATCCCGAGCTGCAGAACCGCTCGCTGGTGGTGAAGGTGACGAGGTTGTGGAGGTGGTAGGGGAGCGCTCCTGAGCCAATCTCCTATCCCCGCTGCACCTTCCCCTTCGCACTCATCACCCACCGCTCCCCTTTCGCGTCCACCGCGGCAAACCCGAACTTGCGCACCTTCTCCGGCGTCTGGTGCGCATGCAGTGCGCCCGTGAACCACGCATCCATGACGAACTTCGGGTCCTCCGGATCCGGCTGGGCGCGCTCGAAGAAAAGGGTGCGTTCGTCCGCCATCAGTGGGTCACGCTTCAGCACCTCGAACACCGCATCGGACGAAACGGGGTTGTAGAATCCCAACATCAGATGCGGTCGAAAGAGCGATCGAAGAATGGGGATCGCGTCGGGTTGCAGAAGGGCGCACCCGGCCCACAGCGATACGCGCAGTGATCGGCGAAGCGCGAAGCCCCTCCCGTCGACGCGGCGCTCACGAGCCACGGGACCAACCTTGCCGCTCACCGGCTGGTAGCGCATCAGTTGCGCGTTCGTGGGGAAGAGCTGCAACAACACGGCGCCCTCAGGCGACCGCGAAGGAGCATCGTGGTCGAACAGGTCGTTGAAGAGCCACGCTGCCTTCTTGCCCGGCATGGAGTGCGCCCCCACGTAGAGCCACGCAGCCTCTGTGTCAAAGACGGTCTCGAGCTCGTCCAACGTCGGACGTGCCTTGCGCAGCACCACGCCCCGCGTCTGCCCCAACACCTTGGAGCAGCCGCGCTCCCACTCGCCGGCGTCGGCGCGGGTGCCAAGCGCGAGTACGGAGTAGGGGAGACTCATGCAATGCTCGTCAGGGCGAGCGCCCCTTCACGGGCCGCCCGTTCCGGTCAGCCTTCCACTCGCTCCCCTGGAAGAAGCCCCGGAAGCCAAAGTCGGACCACCCATCCGCACGCCGGCCGAAGTCCGCGCCGGACCGCAGCCACGCGTGCAGGATAGCCTCGGGATCGTCCACCTTGCCGCCGAGGTACTTGAAGAAACCATCACCGTCCGCCTTCCCCCGCGTGGTCTGGAAGAGCGACAATCCGACGCGCCGCGCGTCGGTTGACCCGTGAAAGCCAAGTATCACGCCGGCCCCAGTAAGCATGAACAGGTCTTGCAGCTGCCAGTGCACGGTGTTCCCGTCCTGCGGCGCGTCCGCGTCGCTCGTAACCGCGAGTCCGGGCGTTCCGCCCTGATCCACGACGTGAGCCGTTGCGCCCGCCAGGAACAGCCAGCTGATGCGGCTTGAGAAGATCTTCGTCATCAATGGCATCCCGGCCGCGCCCACCCGTACGATCCGGGGATCCAGCCCACTCCCAAGGCACCCCAGGCTCCAGCGCGCAGCGTCATCGCTCCGCGGCGCGCGCGGCGCCACCCAGCGTGAGCCTGAACAACGGGCGACCGCTCGCCGTGCGTTTCGTCACGGCGCCCTCTGCCTGTAGGCGCGCGAGCATCGAGGCGAGCGGTCGCCGATCGAGGCCAACAGCGGTGCGCAGGAACGAGGCGCTCCGCTCTCCGTCTCGAAGCGCCGCCATGATGCGCTCGACGACATCGGCCTCATCCAGCATCCCGCTCGCCGTGGGTGTGGGCGGGCCGGCGTCGGCCAAGGGCGCCGCGATTGTATCCTCCCCAGCCATCGTCGAGAGCCGGCGCAGGGCATCGTACACGGGCGCCAGCATTCCCACGATCGCTTGTGCCTGCCGGCCGATGGCATCGAAGCGCGGCCGAAGCTCGCCGACATCATGCGACTCGAGCCAGCCGCGTTGCCCAAGCAGTACGTCCGCCAACTGCCGGTAGCCGCTGCTGGCCGAGGCAAAGCCCGAGCGTCGCAGTCCCGCCTCGAGGTGCTGCAGCACCGTCGTGGCGGTGTCCGCTGAACGAGCCACGTTCTCCCTGAGCTCGACCTCGTCCATGACGGTCCCCTCGTGCCCTAAACGGGAGGTGCCGGCGGTGGCACCTGCGCCTCTGCCGCCGCCGCTTCCAGGATGTCGAGTACCCGCTCCAGCCCGATCGGAAGCGGTGACTTCTCGATCTCGATCGTCACGGCGAGGGTAGCGCGCTCGCGGTCATCCGTCGTCTTCCCCGCCTGAAGCACGCGACCCTTCATGAGGGCTGCGGCGGGAATCCGGCCCGCGAGCGGCGACGCCTTCAGCGGTGGCCCCGTTGGCTGCGGCGCCGTCTGCGATTGCGTAATCTCGTAGTTGAAGGTGATGGTCGCCTTCTTGATGCTGATCACCGGGATGTCCACCATGCCCAGCAGCGGAATGTCCACCGAGAACTCGGCGAGCTTGTTATCTGCGTCGCGCTTGCGGTAGCGGAAGGTCACCGATCGCAGCCGGTCGGGCTCGTTCGGCACCGGCGTCGTGAAGCCGACCTCGTTCACGAATTCCACGGTGGCGCGCGCCGATTGCGCCTGCGCGTCCACGATCGCGGTGAGTATCGTGCCGATCGTGGTGCCGAGCGAGAGCGCTTCGGAGTTGGAGAGGACGACCGGCATCGCGACTACGCCTCCGTGGCAGGGGTGGTCCCATCCACCGAGAGGCGGACGTCATCGAGAGCGAGCGAGAGCGTGATCTCCTGTATCGAGCTGGGTGAAGCCTGGGCGAGATCGGCCTGCCTGACGAGGATGTCGAGGTCGGAGAGCGCCGCCGCCTTCGCCACGGCGGCCTGCTTGAGCACCGGCAGGTCGGTCGTGAGCTGCTCTCGCACCTCCCGCTCCACGATAAGCTTCAACTCGGCGCTGGCGGGCAGCAGCTTTCGTTGCGCCGCCGGCAGCTTCTCGATCTCGGCCATGATCGTGTCCACGCTGGAGCCCACTGCCTTGTCGGGCTGTCCGCGAACCGCTCCCGAAAGGTCGAGCGAGGCGCGACTCACCGCCTTGCCAACCGCCGCCGCGACCGCGTCCGCGCCAGCGAGCGACCGGCCGCGCCCGACGTTCGCCGTGATCAGCCCCGGCACCACGCGCGATGTGAGGCTCGAGACCCACACCTTGTTCAGCGTCGCTTCCGGCGGCTCCACCGGCGACGTGGCCCGCTGCTGGTCCACCGCGAAGCGCAACGTAACGGTCACGTCGCGAATGGTCATGCGCGGCACCGGGAGCTGCGCCAGCAGCGGATCGCGGGCGTACAGCTCCATGTAGTCACGCGTCACCGCATCCGCGGCGGCCCGGCTCTGCGTGATGTCCTTCAGTATGCCGCCCAGAATCTCGCCTAACGTCGACATGGTCGCCTTACGGCTTGGGCGTTTCCTTCACGCTCTTCTCGAGAATGTCGAGCACCTTGGAAAGTCCCGCCGGCATTTCGTCCTGCACCGCCCGCACATGGATGTCCATCGAGTACTCTCGGCGCTGCGAGGCCTGCGTGGACGAACTCGTGTTGAAGGTGGACGAGACCCGGAAGTCCAGCTTGATGGGTGACCAGAACGCCGAGTACTTGCCGCTCACGGAGTTCTGGAGCTGGAACGACGTGTTCGTCTTCCGTTCCACGCTGTCCGTGAGCTTCGCCTTGAAGTCGATGGTGACCTCGTCGATGCGCAGGTAGGGAATCGGCGCGATGGAGAGCAGCGGGACACTCAGCTCGAACGTCTTCTCGACGTCGTCCGCGTCCTTTTTGCGGTACTTGAAGGTGACATTTCGAATCTCGCCCGCGTCGGCGTCCGTCGCCGTGTCCGCGAACACGAGGTCGCCTTCAGTACCGAGGTCCTGCTTGAAACCCACCTTGTGGATGAACTCGATCGTTGATTGTGCAGCCAGCGCCTGCGCCTCGATCGCCGCCTTGAGCGGGGCGCCGATGAGGTAGGCAAAGGGGATTTGGGTGAGTTCCTGTACCGCACGCGACATCACGCACCTCCACCAGGAAGAGTCAGGTTGTTCGCTATCGGGATCTTCAGGCTACGCCGCCCAGTGGCTCCTCAACCGGCTCCACCGACATCGTCGGGCGTCGCCTCACGACGCGCTTCACCTGAACCACCGCGAGTCGGCTCGCGCTGGTGTCAGCCAGCGCATCGATCAGTCCCATCGCTGCAGACATCGTGGCTGCCGAACCCACGAAGGTGATCGTCGCGCCCGCGGCCAGCGACTCACCCACCTTCAGTACGGCATACTCGCCGGGTGAATCACCGGCGACCGTGCGCTTTGCTTTCGCCCCCATCACTCCTCCAGGCTTTGAGTCGAGGAGCTAACGTGACGCGTCCTGTTGCCGATGTCTAGGGTGAGGCGTAAAGGCCACAGCGTAGCGAGCTCGGCGCGAATGAGAAGGCGGCCGGGCGCGAACGACACACCTGCGCTACCCGACAGCAGCAGTATTCAGGAATTAGTGTTCTGCTCTTGTTCGCTCGTGCCGAACCGACGCTGGGTGCGCTCCCTCGCCTTGCGAGTCTCTTCGTCCCGCGTACGGGGCGCGGCGGACGTCTGGAGCGAGTGGAGCAGCCGGTGCGCGGCCGCGGTGACTTCGTCCACCGCCAGCGCGAACGCGGTCTCGTTGGCGCGCGACGGGCGCGTGGTACCGCTCAGCTTGCGCACGAACTGCAACGCCGACGCCTGGATCTCTTCATCCGTTGCAGGCGGCGCGAAGTTGGCGAGCGTCTTGATGTTGCGGCACATGGGCGGCCTGGGGGAGAGAGGATGTGGGAAGATAACAGCATCGTCCTCGCCGCCATCTCTGCCGGGCTGGGGCGGCCGGCGACTACGCTGCGGAGAACGGCGCGCGCTCCGCCGGGCCCGCTATAAGCTTGCCGAAGAACGCCGAGCCACCACCAGCTCGGTCCGATACGGACGTTGCACGACTCCGCCAAACTCCTTGTCGATCAGCGTCCCCCACGTCACGGAAGAGCGTGGCACGCGTTGCGGGCGGCAGCAGCCGATGATCGGAGTAGGTGTTCAGCAGGCGCAGGTACGTCTCGCGGTCGTAGTCGCGGCTCCAATCGTGCGCCCGCCGCTCGACCGTCTCGAACAAGCCATCGCCCGAGAGCGCATCGCACACGCTGCGAATGTCGGACTCGGACATGCCCGGTGTTTCGGGGGGGGCTGCCAGCCCGGCATCAGCCGACGATAGATCGGTTGTACCTGCTCGTGGAAGCCGGTGTAGGGCTCCGGATGCGTGTGCCAGAGGAGGATGAGTGCCCCAGCCGGATCGAGCGCGTCCCAGCAGCGCTGGACACGGGTCTTCGGATCCAGCCAGTGAAACGACGTCGCGAACAGGAGTGCGTCGAATCGCATTGCGGGCGGCACATCCTCGAAGTCCTGGGGGCGCTGCTCCACGTTCGGGAACTCGTGGAGCCGTTCGGTCGCCAGCTGCAGCATTTCGGAGCTGCGATCCAGCGCGAGCATGCGGTAACCCTGTCGGGCGAACCAGATGGTGGCTTCGCCGGTGCCGCAGCCGACCTCCAAAAGCACGGCTGCGGGTTGGAGTTCGGCGAGTGC
>JBDSVW010000320.1:0-10551 GCA_039927015.1 Gemmatimonadaceae bacterium
GACCGGCTCACAATCGTGCCATTCGACGTACGCGCGTCTGCGGTGAACGAGGCGACGGCCGATCACCTGCAGCTGCAAGTGGCGCTGGATTCCATTCGTCCGGTGGCGACTGGCACCCGCCTGGCGCCCGCCGTCTCGCTCGCGCGGCGTATTCTCGGCTCCACGTCGCTGCCGCAGCGCGAGCTGGTGGTGGTGAGCGACTTTCAGCGCAGCGCCTGGGACCTGGGCGACGATGTCCGCATGCCGGCGGGCACGGAGATCGTACCGCTGGACGTCGCGACTGGCGCCGCCAATGACCGTTCCGTGCGCGGGGTGGACACGCGCCGTGACCCTGAGGCGCCCGCCGATCGCGTGGTGGTCACCGCTCGGATTGTGAACGCGGGTCCCGCGGTGAAGGCCGCCAACGTGACACTGGAGGTAGGGGGACGCACCGTGGAGCAGCGGCGCGTGGACCTGCCAACTGATGGTGGCGCGACCGTCTCGTTTGCCGGGATTCCCGTGCCGAACGAAGGTGCCCCCGCCAGCGTGCGGCTCGACGCGGACGCGTTCTCCGGCGACGACGACTTCCACTTCCTGCTCACCCGGGCGCCGGCGCTCTCCGTGTTGCTGGTCGAGCCGGCCACCGGTACCGCGGACGGCGGCGTGTTCGTGGCCAGCGCGCTCGCCATTGGCGACCAGCCCTCGTTCGACGTGCTATCGGTGCGCGCCGATCGCGTCACGCGGCGCGACCTCACTGGAAAACGCCTGGTGATTCTGAACGATGCGGGCCTGCCACCCGGCGTGGGCGTCGCCGCACTGGCGGCGTTCGTGCGCGGTGGCGGCGGGCTGCTCAACGTGCTGGGGGAGCACACCACGTCCCGCAGCTGGCCGCTGGTTTCGGATTCGCTCATGACGGGCGACATCGCGGCGCCGGTGGACCGGCTGGGCGATAAGGGCGCGGTGCTGGGCTATCTCGACCGGACGCATCCCGCGCTCTCGCTCTTCGCCGAGGCACGCAGTGGCGACCTGTCGTCGGCGCGCTTCTTCCGGTACCGGCCGCTCGATGCGGCGAGTGGGGTGCTGGCCCGCTTCGACGACGGTAGTGCCGCGCTGGTGGAACATGGCCTGGGTCGCGGACGCGTGCTCACGTGGGGCTCTTCGCTGAACGGACGATGGAACGACCTGCCGCGACAGGCGGTCTTTCTTCCCTTTCTGCACCAACTCGCCCGCTACGCATCCACTTATCGCGACCGGCCGGCTGCGTACGTGGCGGGCGAGGCAGTGGACGTGGCCGACGCGTTAGGCGATGCGCGCACCGCTTCGTCGGGCGCGGGTGCCCGCTACAGCGTCCTGGCGCCCTCCGGCGCCCGGCTCTCGGTATCGGGCTCCGCCGAGGGCTCCGACGCTCTGGAGTTGCGCGAGGCGGGCTTTTTCGAGGTGCGCGCCGCCGGCGCGCCGCAGGAGCGGCCGCGGATCATCGCAGCCAACCCGCCCTCGCAGGAACTCGAGTTTACGTCGTTCGACCCGGCGCGCCTCAGTAGTGCGCTGGCGGCCGAGGAGAACGAATCCGCCCCGGCCGTTGCGGAGGATCCCGTGGCACAGATCGAGGCCAAGGAGCGGGAACAGTCGATCTGGTGGTACCTTCTCGTAGTCGCGGCACTCGTCCTGCTGGCCGAAGGCTTTCTGGCCAGCCGGGCAACGCTGCGGCGGATTCAGCCAAGGCAGGAGTGACATCATGGCCAGCATCGCGGAACGCGCCATCGCGGAGTCCCAGCCTCCGTTCGCCGGCGCCCTGACGGGCGCGAGACGTCGCTGGCGGCTGCGACACGCCGCCAGTGGTCTCGCGATCTTCTCCGGCGTGCTGCTGCTCGCGTTCTGGGTGGCCGCGGTGACGCTGGAACAGCTGCGTTTCACCGCCGACAGCATCACGTGGGCACGGTGGGGCGTGGGCGTGCTGCTGGCGGTCGTGGCCGGGCGTTTCGTCGTGTATCCCCTGGTGCGCCCCGTGGCCGATGCGCGGTTGGCGTTGTACCTCGAGGAACGCGTACCAGCGCTGGACGGCCTGGTGCTGAGCGCGGTGGAGGTGTCACGGAGCGCCGCTTCTCCCGAATCGCTCTCACCCGTGCTCACCCAACGGCTGTGCGCCGATGCGGCCCGACGCCTGTCACGCTCGCCCGACATCGCGCGACTCGAAACCACCCGCACGTGGCGCGCCCTCGCGGTGGCCGCGCTCTTCCTGGCCTCGGGGGCGGCGACGATTGCCCTTGGTCCGCCGTGGCTGGGGCAGTCCGCGCGCCTGCTGGCGGCACCCTGGCGCGATGCGGAGCGTGCGCCGGTGTACGCCATCTCGGTCAGTCCCGGCAATGCATCCATCGCGCGCGGCAGCGACTTCCAGGTGGACGCGGAGCTCATGGGCTTCACGAGTGACCTGGTGGACCTGTCGATCCGGCGCGGTGCGACGGGCACGTGGGAGCGGGTGCCGATGGGGCCCGCCGCCGATTCCGCACATTTCACGGCGCGCCTGTTCGACATCGCCGAAGAGGCGGAATACTACGTCGAGTCCAATGGTGTCCGCTCGGTGGCGTTCCGCATCAGCGTGCGGGACTTGCCCGCCGTGCGCAGTCTCGACGTGAATCTCGAGTTTCCCGGGTACACCGGCCTCGCCCCCGAACAACTGGAAGGGGGCGGTGACGTGGTGGCGGTGATCGGCACGAAGGCGACGGTACGCGTGCATGCCAGCCGCGCCGTGCGCGGCGGGCGGATGCGCCTCGATGGCGACTCGACCATCGCCCTCATGCCGGTGGACGATTCCACCCTCGCCGCCACCCTCACCGTGCGCCGGGATGGTTTCTATCGCGTGGAACTCGACGCGGAAGACGGCACGCGTGTGGCCGGCACCGTGGATTACGTCATCGATGCGCTGGAAGATCATCCACCGCAGATCACCGTGCGCAAACCGGGCCGCGACGTGCGCCCGACGAGCATCGAGGAAGTGTACGTCGAGGCGGAGGCCTCGGACGACTTCGGCATTGCCCGCATGGAGCTGCGCTATCGGGTGGGCGGGGGCGAGGAAACATCCGTGATGCTCGCCGACGGACGCGGCCGTCGTCCGCGTCAGCTCACCGCGGGCCATACGCTCTTTCTGGAGGAACTGGGACTCGAGGCGGGCGATGTCATCTCGTACTACGTGTCGACCTGGGACAACGACGCCGTTTCGGGCTCGAAGCGGGCCACCAGCGACATCTACTTTCTCACCATCCGTCCCTTCGAGCGCGAGTACAAGCAGAACCAGCAGGGTGGCGGCGGGGGCGGGGGCGGGGGCGAGGACAGCCCCGGCACGCTCATCGCGCGCCAGAAGGAGGTCATCGCCGCCACGTTCAAGTCGGATCGCGACCGCGGCACAACGCAGGCCGACGAATTCCGGAGCGACGTCACGACAATTCACCTCGCCCAGGGACGGCTACGGGAGTCCGTGATGCAGCTGGCGGAACGGATGAATCGCCCGGCGGTGCAAAAAGCCGACACTGGCTTCAAGGTGATCGCCGAACTCCTGCCGCAGGCGGCGGCGCAGATGAAACTGGCGGAGGAAGCGCTGTCGCGCCGCGCCCTGCCCGAGGCCCTGGCGCCGGAACAGCGCGCGTTGCAGCTGCTGGAGCGCGCCGAGGCGCAATTCAAGGAAGTACAGGTAAGCATGCAGCAGGGCGGCGGTGGGGGCGGGGGTGGCGGGGACGCCAGCGCCGAGAATCTCGCCGACCTGTTCGAGCTGGAGACGGACAAGCTCCGCAACCAGTACGAGCAGGTGCAACGGGACGCCCAGCAGCGCGCCAGCGGCGAGGTGGACGAGGCCCTCGAGCGCCTGAAGCGGCTGGCTGCCCGTCAGCAGCAAGAGGTGGAGCGGGCGCGCCAGGCGGGACAGGGCGGCGCCTCCGGCGGCGGCGGATCGCAGCGCCAGTTGGCGGAGGAGGCCGAGGACCTTGCGCGCCGTCTCGAGCGCCTCGCGCGCGAGGAGAAGTCGCCCGAGATGCAGCAGACCGCGCGCGCGCTGCAGGACGCGGCGAATGCCATGCGTCGCTCGGCGGCCAACGCCGGATCGCAGGGCAGCGGAAGCAGCGCGGCCGCCATGGACCGCCTCGCGGCGGCGCGTCGGCTGCTGGAGGAAGGACGCGGACAGCGACTGACGGATCGTCTGGAGGAGGCGGAGCGACGCGCGCAGGAACTGGCCGAGGCGCAGCGGCAGATGCGAGAGGACGTGGCGCGCCTGCCCGATGGCGCTGCGCGCGTGGAGCCGCAGCGGCGGTTGGACGAACGCAAGGACCAGATGGCGATGGACGTGGAGGCGCTTGAGCAACAACTCGAGCAGGGCGCGCGCGAGGCCCGGCGCGAGCAGGCCGAGACGTCGCGGAAGCTGCAGGAAGCCGCCGCGGCTATCCGGGACAGTCGTGTGCGCGACAAGATTCGTTTCTCGAAGAGCGTGATGCGTGACGGCGGCCGGGAATACTCGGCCCGCTTCGAGGAGCAGATCGGGGAGGATCTGGGGCGGGTGCGGGATCGCATCGCGGAGGCGGGTCGTACCGCGACCAGTGACAGTGCCCAGCACAGCCGCCGTGCGCTCGGCCAGGCACGCGACCTCGTGCGCGCGCTTGCGTCGCTCGACGAGCGGATGCGAGAACGGCGCGAGGCGGCGGCCGCGGGCGGGCAGACACCCGGCGATTCCACCCGACGCGGGCTGGCGGACGGCTCCCGGGGTCAGCAGGGCGGGGCACAGGCCGGCGGCCAGTCGGGCCAGCAAGGGGCCGAAGGACGTGCAGGCCAAGGGCAGGGCCAGGCCAAGGGTCAAGGTGAGGGTCAGGGCCAAGGCCAGGGTCAAGGTCAGGGCCAAGGCCAGGGTCAAGGCCAGGGTCAAGGCCAGGGTCAAGGCCAGGGTCAGGGCCAGGGACGCGGTCAGGGACAGGGTGGCGGGCAGGCGCCTAACGCGGGCGGTATGCCGGGCGGCTCGGGACAGGGTGGTCCAGGGAGTGGGGGCTTCAGCGCGGAGGACGTGCGGCAGTTCTCGCGCGAGCTGCGGGCACAGCGCGGCGCAGCGGACGACCTACGCCGCGAGCTGGCCAGCGGTGGCCGCTCCACCGCGGATCTGGACCGGCTCATCCGGAGATTGCGGGAACTGGAATCGGGACGTTCTTTCAATGACTCCGAGGAACTCGAGCGGCTGCAACTCGCGGTGCTCGAGGGTTTCAAGGAATTCGAGTTCGCGCTGCGCCGGTCCCTCGGTGATCAGGGACGGGATGGCCCGGTGCTCGGCGGAAACGACGAGGTGCCCGCCGGCTACCGGGACCTCGTGAGCGAGTATTTCCGGTCGTTGTCGAAGAAGCCCAGGCCCTGAGTCCGTCGCGGTTCGCGCATCGGCAGTGCGCGGCCGCGGCGGACAATTCCTAACGAGAGGAAACGCAACTTTCATGTCCCACGTTCACCTGATTCGTACCACCCGGCCCGAGCCCTCAGAGTATGCGCCGTATTACGGAGGCTACACCGCGCGGGTGCCCGCCGGCGACGTAGTCGAGACGCTGTCCACGCAGCACGACAGTACGCTCGACCTCCTGCGCGGCCTGCCGGAGGAGCAGGGCGGCCTGCGGTATGCGCCGGGCAAGTGGAGCATTCGTGAGGTGGTGGGGCACCTGATGGATTCCGAGCGCATCTTCGCCTAGCGCGCGCTACGCTTTTCCCGAAACGACGAGACCGCGCTCGCCTCGTTCGACGAGAACGCCTACGTGACCAACGCCAACTTCGACGATCGCACGCTGGCCGGATTGTGCGACGAGTTCGAGGCGGTGCGTCGCTCGTCGGTCCTGCTCTTTGCGTCCTTCGACTCCGAGGAGTGGCTGCGCCGCGGTACGGCGAACAACACCGTCACGAGCGTGCGGGCCCTGGCGTGGATAACCGCCGGCCATGAGCTGCATCACATGGAGTTGCTCCGCACCCGGTACCTCTGAGGGGCGGCCCGGGCGCCGTCCTCACGGCGCGCCGGGCTCGCCGCACCACGCTCGCCACGACAAAGTGCCAGCAGCGGACCGGCCGTCGGGCGCAACGCAGGCAGGATATGCGGTCGCTCGCGCGCCGTGCGCGCGAATTCCCGGGCACGGCACGCGGGCGTTGCGCGTTGGTATGAAGTCATGTCGACGCGCGTATCGTTGCGCGTTTTGCGGCGCGTTTTGCGGCGCGTTTTGCGGCGCGTGTCGTCGCGCGTAGTGCGGCGCCCTCCGGTGCACGACCGCCGACCGTACCCCCGAGCCGCGGGGATCGCCTCTCTTCCTTCGTCCCCGAAGGCCGTATGCGACAGTTGCTTCGTAACCTCCCGCCCGCTCTCCTGGTGCTCCTCCTCGTGCCGCCGGTGGTCGGCGCCCAGAATGACAAGCCGAAGCCCTTCGAACTCTCCGCCGATCTCGGGTACGTCAATGCCCAGGGCAACTCCGACATCACGACGTTAAACGTCGGCGAGAAGCTGGTGCTCCGCGTGCACCGCTGGGAACACAAGCAGCAGTTCGGATCTGTCTACGGCAGCCAGGACGGCAAGCAGAGCACGAGCCTGATCTTCGCCAACTGGCGCAGTGATTGGTCATTCAGCAAGAAGCTCGCGCTCTTCGGATATGCGGGCTACGACCGCAACCAGCCGGCGGGCATCGCAAGCCGCTTCGAGGAGTCACTCGGACTCTCCGCTAAGCTGGACCAAAGCGACGTGGACCAATGGAGCATCGAACTGGGTCTCGGCCTTAACCAGCAACAGGCCGTCGATGGCTCGAGTCGCAGCTTCTCGTCCATCCGTAGCGCCACGCAGTACAAGCACTTCTTCACCAAGGCCGCCTACATCCAGCAGGAAGTGGAATACCTGCCATCCCTCGAGGTGTCGGAGGACTACCGCATCCACTCCGAAACCGCGCTGGTGGCGCCCGTGTCGTCGCACATCTCGATGAAGCTCGGGTACGTCGTCCGCTTCGACAACCTTCCCGGGCCCACCAAGCGCAAGAGCGATCGCATCCTGACGTCCGGCCTGCAGTTCAACTGGTAGCGGCGGCGCTCAGGGCACCGCCACTCCGGTGATCGTCGTCGACGACGAGGAGCTGTCTACCGTGACACAGCAGGCTCCCTATTTGGACTTGTCGGAGGAAACGGCAGCTTTCTTCCGCGACTTCACTCGTTTCATGGCACGGGAGCGCGGCGTGCGATGGAGTGCCACCGACGACGTCGCCGAGCTCGCGCGCATCTTGAGATTCAGCATTTCCACGAGCAGCGAGAAGGCCATCGCGAAGTACGTGTAGCCCTTGGGGATGTGCTGCCCGAGCGCTTCGGCCACGAGGTTGGTGCCGATGAGCACGAGAAACGAAAGCGCGAGAATCTTGATCGTGGGATGATCGTCCACGAAGTCCGCGATCGGTGTGGCGGCCAGCAGCATGATGCCGAGTGCGATGACGTTGGCGCCGATCATGATGCTCAGCTGACTCACCATGCCCACGGCGGTGATCACGGAGTCCAGCGAGAAGACAATGTCGACGATCATGATCTGCACGATCACTCCCGTCAGCGCCTTGGCCTTGCCCGTGCGAGTCTCCTCCTCCTCGCCCTCGAGCTTGTCATGGATCTCAAACGTCGCCTTGCCGATGAGGAAGAGGCCGCCGAGCAGGAGGATGATGGAGCGTCCGCTGAGTTCGAAGCCCGCGAGCGTCACCAGCGGTCGCGTGAGCGTCACGATCCACGCGATGGAGAACAGCAGCGCGATACGCGAGAAGAAGGCGCCGATGAGCCCGAGTCGCCGCGCCTTCGCCTGCTCCGCCGCGGGAAGCTTGGAGGAAAGGATCGAGATGAAGATGATGTTGTCGATGCCGAGCACGATCTCGAGCAGCGTCAGCGTCAACAGGCCGATCCAGGCTTGCGGGTCGGAAATCCATTCCATCGATCACAGCTCGAGTTGGTGGTTTAGTCGGCGGCCACGCCGCTTGCAGCGGGCCGCGAAAAGCTAACGTGACGCCTGCGTCCGGTGGCCCGGGACACGTGGGCGGGGCTACCGGCGCTCGTGTGATACCTGCGCGGCGGCGCCTGGTGCCATGACGCGCCCATCTGCGTCAGGCGCCGCTCATCACGGCACCAGGTCAGGCTGGTACGTCTCCACGAACTCGATGAACTTCGAGACTTCCAGCACGTTGCGGCCCACGAACCGGATGGAGTGCGCATCGGTGCGCGTGACGATCGACAGGTACGCCAGCATCTCTGCCGCCCGATAGTTCTTGAACGAGAGGTCGAGCGTGACGTCCCCTCGCATGGCGAGGGGCGCAATGGAGGCGCGCCGCTCCACGCCCGCCTTCACCTTCTGCCGGATGAGATCCTGTGCCGCCTTGGGCGTCATGGTCGCGCCCGAGTGGAACGAGATCGCCCGCTTCACCACGGCGCCTTCCATCGGGCCTACAATTCCGCTCACCTCCGCCACGGCGGCGTCGTCACCGCTGACGGCTACCACGGGAACGCCAAAGTATCCGGCAATGGCCGCGTTGACCCCGCCCTCGGGCATCTGGCGCCCGTTAAGGGCCACGCCCGTCAGCGTCGCGCTGGACATGGTGTGCGCGCGGATGCCGCGCACGTTGGACGTGGACGAGTGGTAGCCGATGAACACGGCGGCGGCGAAGCTCGAATCGATGCCCTCCATCATCATCAGGGGCCGAGGCCACGAGCGGATAATCGTGACATCGGCGGGTAGCTGGTCGATGAGGAGGTTCTGGCCATTGCCGTGCGAGTCGCTGATCACGAACTCTGCGGCGCCCGCATCGCGCGCGCCCTGGATGGCGGCGAGCGTTTCATCGGTCATCCACTGGCGCGCACGCGCGTACTCGAAGCCCGCAGGCCCGAGCTGCTCCCCCGACACCACACCGGCGATGCCCTCCATGTCGACGGAGATGTAGACCCGGAGCGGACGTTGGGCCGACGCGGGCGAGGAGAAGGTGGCGGCCAGGACGACGGCGAAACCGGAGAGCAGGAGGAGTGGGCGCATGCGGTTGAGGCTCGACGAGAAGGAGGCGGGAACGGGAGGCGCGGTGAACGTCTATCATCGGCGCCGATCGCACAAGCTCCGCGCCCCACCGCTCGGGATGGCGATAACTTGCCGCCCGCGACCTTCGAAGCGCACCTTCACCCTGCAGGAGGGACACCCAGCCATGCCGGACGAGAACCTGAAGTATCCCATCGGGCGATTCGCCAAGCCTACGTCACACTCCGCGGAATCTCGCGCGGCCGGCATTTCGGTTATCGAGGCCGCACCCGCGGCGCTCCGCGCGGCGGTGTCCGGACTTAGCGTTGCGCAGCTGGACACGCCGTACCGGCCCGGCGGGTGGACGGTGCGTCAGGTCGTGCATCACGTGCCCGACTCGCACCTCAATGCGTACATGCGATTGAAGCTGGCCCTGACCGAGGAGCGTCCCGTCATCAAGCCGTATGACGAGGCCGCGTGGGCCTTGCTGGAGGATTCACGCAGCACGAAGATCGAGACCTCGCTCGCCCTGCTCGACGCGGTGCATGATCGCTGGGTGCGTATTCTGCGCGCCATGTCGCCTGACGATTTCAGTCGGCGCTGGGTGCACCCCGAGTCGGGAGACCACGATCTGGACGCGCTCGTGGGCTTGTATGCCTGGCATGGCGCACATCACACAGCGCACGTAACATCCCTGCGCGCCCGGAACGGCTGGTGATCGCGGTCGCGAGCCCGAACATCTCCATTCATTTCCCCTGTCACCTCGCATGACACCCTTCAAGCTGCTCTTCCCGCTTGCGCTCGCGTCGCTGCTCTTCTCGCAGCCCAATTCTTTCACGCCGCCTGTCACCGACACGGTGGTGCTGGTGGTGCGACACGCGGAGAAGTCGGGACCTTCGGGCGACGTCCCCCTGTCGGCGGCGGGGGAGGCACGGGCACAGGCGCTCGCCGAGGTCGCGCGCCAGGCGGGCGTGCAGGCGGTCATCACGACGCAGTTCCAGCGCACCCGGCAGACCGCGGCCCCGCTCGCGAGTTCGTTAGGCATCAGGCCGCAGGTCATCGAGGCGCGTGGGCCCGTGCCGGAGCACGCGCGTGAGGTGGCGGCTGCGATCCGTGCGCGGCACGCGGGGCAGACCGTGCTCGTGGTGGGGCACAGCAATACGGTGTCGGCCATCGTAGCCGCCCTCGGCGCGCCCGCCTTTCCCGATTTGTGCGACGAGGAGTACGATCACCTGTACACCGTGATTGTCGCGTCCGAAGGCAGCGCGCGGCTCGTGCGCTCGAGATTCGGCGCGCCGAGCACCATCACGGCGACGTGCGCAGCGATGGCGCGCTAGGCGCGGCGCCTCGCCAGGCGCGGCTTCTCGCCTGGCGCGGCTTCTCGCCTGGCGCACCGCCGCGCCTGACACACCGCCGCGCATGACACACGGTCGCGCACGAGCTGCCCTCGTGCGCGCCGACTAATGCTCGTGCTGTTCAGCGAGCGGCGCGCCCGCCATCCCGGATTCGAGACGCTCCGCCAGGGCGCGTGGCATGTCGGAGAGGTGCTCATGGATCACCTGCCA
>JBDSVW010000321.1:0-2769 GCA_039927015.1 Gemmatimonadaceae bacterium
AGCAGCACGTCGGAGGCGAAGCGATTCTTGATGATCTTGTGTTCGTACACGCCCATGCGTGTTTCGTCCACCGCCGCACGTGCCAGTGGTTCGGCCGCGCGCGACGCCGCGGTGGCCATCGCCGAGACGATGCGATCGACCTCTTGTTGCGAGGCGCGGGCGAACTGGCGTTGCGCCTCCGCGGCCCGCGCGACGAGGTCGCGCGCTTCCTGGATGCTGCGAAGGTCGGCGTCCATGGGGAGCCGACCGCTCAGGGCTTGTTCAGCGCACGAAAGGCGGCGAGGAGTTCATCTCTCCCGGCTTTGGCGACGTCGCGTCCCTTCAGCGGGAAGTTCTTGACTCGCCTCGCCAGGGATCGCAGTTCCACCACCTTGAGATCTGCGAGCCGCTGATCGTCAATCCGCTCGCCGCTGACGGGAGCATCGCTTGCCTCGTCGTCTTCCGCGACGATGCCGATATCCTCATGCGGCCGGGGAATCACGTGCGCGGCGACGAGCTGTCCGACGCGTTGCGCGGCTGCAGCGCCGGCATCGACCGCCGCCTTCACCGATGCCACATCACCGAGAAACTTGACGGTGACCAAGCCGGCGTCCGCCCGCTCGGTACCGAGGAGGCGAACATTGGCCGCCTTCACGCCTGCGTCTGCGGCCTCGAAGGCTCCCACGAGGCCGCGGGTTTCGACGAGTCCGAGGGCGTCCTGCGACCAGCCGCGCTCAGCCTGCGTCACCCAGTGCTCCCTGGGGGAGAAGCAGTTCGAGTTCCGCATGCGGACGCGGAATGACATGGACCGACACGAGCTCGCCCACCCGTTCCGCCGCCGCAGCGCCGGCATCGGTGGCCGCCTTGACAGCACCTACGTCGCCCCGGACCATCACGGTGACGTAGCCTCCGCCAACCTTTTCCTTGCCGATGAGGCGGACATTTGCCGCCTTGACCATTGCATCGGCTGCTTCGATCGCCCCGACGAGACCCTTGGTCTCGATGAGGCCCAGTGCGCTCTGTGCCATCCGTCCCCCTTCCAAGTGTAGCATTGCCGGCGAAGATGGATGCTCCGCCCCCCTTTGTAAAGGGAGTGCACGCCAGATATACTCGGCGCGTGCTCCCATCTCCCTGCTACGTCATCTCCGACGCCCACCTGGGTGTCGCCGACAGCGACGCCGAGAAGCTGCTGCTCGGCTTCCTGCGCTCGCTGCCGTCAGACGCCCGGTCGCTTGTGATCAACGGCGACCTGTTCGACTTCTGGTTCGAGTGGAAGCGCGTGATGCCACGTACCGGCTACCGGATTGTGGCGGCGCTCGCGGACCTCGTGGACGCCGACGTGCAGGTCGTCTGGATCGCGGGCAACCACGACTGCTGGGGAGGCGAGATGCTCCGCGGCGACGTGGGGCTGGATTACGTGAGCGGAACATGGCGCGGGGAGATTGCCGGCTGGAAGACGCGCATCGATCACGGCGATGGGTTGCGGTGCGTGGAGGACCGGCGATACCGCGCCCTGCGCATGGTACTGCGCAACCGGCTCGCGATCGGGGCGTTCCGACTTCTGCATCCGGATCTCGCGACTCGACTGGCGCTCGGTTCCTCCAATGCCAGCCGCAGCTATCGCGCGAAGGACGGCGGTGCCGGGCTGGTGGCGGTGGCGATGCACGACCTGACGCACGATCCCGCGCTGCAGCTGCTCATCTTCGGACACTCACATGTGCCGATCATCGAGCGAGGGCCGAGCGGCGGCTTGTACGCAAACGCGGGCACATGGCTGGGAGATTCCACGTTCTTGCGGATTGCCGAAGACGCGGTGGAATTGCGGCGCTGGCGCCCTGGACTGACGGGCCACGTGTCGGAACTACTGCGGCGCGAGCGGCCCGGGAACTGAGTTTGCCCGCCGCCCCACAGACGCGGCCGGACGCAGGTGCCTAACGAATCGGGAAGGAGAGTCCCACGCCCGCACCATGCGGCGTGGCGCGCACTTCCACCTGGGTCGGCAAGTCCCAGAGCTGTGACGAGACGAAGGCGTCGGCCGCGGAGAACAGGTGGTTGAATGCGAGCATCGCGATCCAGTCCTCGAAGTGCAGCCGACGCGCCTTGACGCGACTGCGCTGCTGGGCGGCGTCTGTGGCTGATGACGGAGGCTCCGCGTATCGGCTGCGGAGCGTGTCCTTCACCACGTACTTTCCGTTGACGATGAGCGGCCGGCCCGTGGCCGCGTCGACCGCATAACTGTTCACGACCACATCGCCGGCGAAGGCCTTGGCCACCCGCAGGTCATTGGCGGCCTTGGCCAGCATGGCGAGCCATACCGCTTCGGCCACGAAGTACACCGCGCCGGCCGTCGGCCGATTGAGCTTGGACTGCCCGAGTCCCGGCAGCGCGAGCGAGAGGAGGAAGGCTTTCCCCGGGGACACCGGGGCGGCGAGCGAATCACGGGGAGCCTGGGTGAGCCGAACGGCGGCGCGCCCCGTCGAGTCGGCTGTCGGACGCACTCCCGCGGTTGCCGAATCGGCGCGCTGCGCCAGCGAAGTGCGCGGCGGGGCCAGCGCCACGACGACCAGCATCGCCAGCGAAAGCGCCCGGCACAGCCGGCCGGTTGGAAGCGTCGCAATACGCATGCGCGGGATGTAGGTAAGGACGAACAAGAGAGAGCTCACGATGGCGGGAGCGTGTGGGAATCGAACCCACCCAACCCGACGGAGTCAGGTCGCAGCCGTTTTGAAGACGACGGAAGCCACCAGGCCCCATTCGCCCCCCGAGAACCATCAGAAACGTCGAGGCGTC
>JBDSVW010000322.1:0-4549 GCA_039927015.1 Gemmatimonadaceae bacterium
AGAGCGGCTCGTTGCCCAACGCGGGGCGTCCCGGGCTGGAGCTGTTCGACCAGCCGGCGTATGCCATGACCGACTTCACCCAGCGCATCAACTATCGCCGGGCGCTGGAAGGCGAGTTGGAGCGCACGATTGGCAAGATGAAGGGCGTGGAATCGGCCCAGGTGCACCTGGCGATCCATGAGACGTCCACCTTTCGCAGCTCTGCCACGCCAGCCACGGCCAGCGTCGTGCTCAAGCTGAAGAGCGGTGAAGATCCGGCCGCCGACGTGGTGCGCGGCATTTCGCAGTTGGTGGCCGCTAGCGTGGACCGACTCCAGAGCGACTATGTCACGGTGGTAGACGACGCCGGACGGCTGCTGTCGCAGTCTGCGGGCGCGACCACAGCGGCCGGGCTCTCCTCGCGCCAGCTGGAAGTGCAGCGCGAGATGGAGGACCACTACAAGGTCAAGGCCGAGGAGATGGTGTCGCAGGTCGTGGGTCGCGGCAATGCCCGCGTGCAGGTGGCCGCGGCGCTCAACTTCGACCACGTGGAGCGGACCACCCAGGTGATGGACCCGGATCGCCAGGTGACCGCCACGGAACAGAAAGCCGAAATCGTGCCGGGCGCGCAGGGGGGCGCCGGCTCGACGAACCTGGCCACCACCTACGAGAACTCGAAGAGCACCGAGGTCTTTGCCCCGGCGACGGGCAGCGTGAAGCGCCTGACGGTGGCGGTGCTCGTCAACGACAAGCAGCGCGGTGTGGGAGACAGCGCCACGTTCGAACGGCGGACGCCGGAGGAACTCGCGCGTCTCGACACGCTCGTGCGCAACGCGGTGGGCTACGATGCGGCGCGCGGCGACCAGGTGAGCGTGGTCTCCGTCCCGTTCGCCGTGCCGGCCGTCGCGGCACCTCCGGTGGAGGTTGCACCGACCGTGCTGCAGAAGGTCCAGCAGAATCAGTCATTAGTGCTCAACTCTCTCGCGCTCGTGTTTGCCTTCGTGATCGGCTTCCTCGCGCTCAAGTCGCTGCGCTCGCCGCGTACGGCCGAGGGGACGCTGGCACCCGGGGGCAACCACATGCAACTGGCGGCCGGCGCCCGCTTCGACCAATCGGCCCTGCCGTCGGCCCCACCGGTGGAGCAGCCGCAGCGCGCCGTGCGCATGCTGCCGGAGATCGCGGCCATGCAGGCCAACCAGGAAACGAAGCTCCGCGTGGCCAGCACGGTGGAACAGCAACCTGAAGTCGCGGCGAAGCTCATGCGCGCGTGGATGAAGGAGGGCTAGTTGGCGTCCACCGCACTTGCCACACGTGGCAACGCGAACGCCCTCGACCTGCTCGACGCCGGCTCCCTCTCGGGCCGGCAAAAGGCGGCCATCCTGTGTCTGTCGTTAGGCTCAGACGTGGCGGCGGCCATCACGCAGAAGATGCAGCCGGAGGAAGTCGACGCCATCTCGTTCGAGATCGCGCGCATGGAGAGCGTGTCCCCCGAGGTCGTGGACGCCGTCCTCGACGAATGGCTGACGCGCATTATGGTGGCCGACTCGCTCGCCCAGGGCGGCGTGGACGCTGCGCGCGAGATTCTCGAGAAGGCCTTCGGCACCCGCAAGGCCGCGCAGGTGTTGGAACGCATCCAGGGCCAGCTGCAAAACACGATCGGGCTTCACCGCTTGCGCAACGCCGATGCACAGCAGCTGGGGCAGATGCTGGCGGGTGAGCACCCGCAGACCATCGCGCTCATCCTGGCGCACCTGGACGCGCAGCACACGGCCGCAATCCTGAAGGAGCTGGATACCGCCATCGGCGCCGAAGTGGTGTTCCGTATGGCGCGCATGGAGAAGGTGCAGCCCGAGCTGCTCATGCTCATCGAGCGCTCGCTGAGCGCGGATGCGGACCTCACGGCCACCTCCGGCATGTCGTCGTCCGGTGGACCGGGCGCGGTGGCGTCGGTGCTGAACTATGTGGCGTCGTCGCTGGAGAAGGTGCTGCTGGATGGTGTGGCCTCGATGGACGCAGGCCTCTGCGACCAGATCAAGAACCTCATGTTTGTGTTCGAGGACATCGCGTCGCTCGACGCCCGTGCGCTGCAGCGGCTGCTGCGCGACGTGGACTCCAAGGAACTCGCGCTCGCCCTCAAGGCGGCGAGCGCCGAGCTGCGCGGCAAGCTCACGGGGGCGATGTCGCAGCGTGCGGTACAGGCGCTCACGGACGAGATGGAGATGCTCGGCGCCGTGCGCATGCGAGACGTCGAGGGCGCGCAGTCCAACATTGTGGCCATGGTGCGCAAGCTGGAGGAAGCAGGCGAGATCGTGCTGTCGGGAGGTGAAGATGACATGGTCGCGTAACGCCCCGCGCGGGGGTCCGCGCGAGACGGGCACCTCCCTGCCCGCTCCCGTATCGTGGGCACCGGACGAGCTGGCGCTGGATACCAGCTCCCTGCACGAGCACTTCCTGCTGCCCGACGCCGATGCCTCAGACGACGGTGCCGGAGGCGGTAACGCCACGCACGAGCGCGCGATTCAGGATGCATACTCTCGGGGCTTGGAGGACGGCCGTCGTGCGGAAGCTGGCGCCGAAGGCGCACGACTGCGCAGCGC
Organism: Gemmatimonadaceae bacterium; assembly: GCA_039927015.1. Classification (GTDB taxonomy): domain Bacteria; phylum Gemmatimonadota; class Gemmatimonadetes; order Gemmatimonadales; family Gemmatimonadaceae; genus SCN-70-22. Next base: position 2,577 of record JBDSVW010000322.1, read on the forward strand.
GGTGTCTGCGGTCTCCGAGGCGCTCGACGCGCTACAGATGGACAGCCAGAAGTGGGTGGGGAACGCGGAGGAGAACATCTGCGCCCTCGCGGTCGCGATTGCGCGGCACGTGATCGGAAAGGAAGTCGTGGGCGACCAGTCGTCGCTGGTGGACGTGGTGCGGAAGGCACTGGCCGAGTTTCCGCTCGACCAGACGCTGACCCTGCGCATGCATCCAACCGACTTGCAGGTCTTGAACACCGCCTTTAGAGCGCTGGGCGACGAATCGCCGCTGGCGACGCGGCAGGAAGTACAGTGGCTGCCCGATCCCCGGGTGGCACCTGGCGGCTGCCTCATCGAGGGACGGGACCGCATCGTGGATGGGCGCGTGGACACGGCGCTCGAGCGCGTTTACCGCCGACTGACGTATACCGGTGCCTGATACACTCTTTCGTCGTATTGACGACGTCACCCGCTACGCCCGTTACGGGCGCGTCACGCGGCTGGTCGGCCTGGTGGTCGAGGCCGTGGGCATCGACGTGGGCGTGGGGGAGCTGTGCCGCATCTCCAGCCTCACCGACGACTACTCGGTGCTGGCCGAGGCGGTGGGATTCCATGAGCGCGGCGTGCTCCTGATGCCGCTCGGCGACCTGGCCGGGCTGCATCCAGGCAGCAGCGTGCAGCCGCTTGGACGCTCGTTCGGCGTGGACGTGGGCCCCCGTATGCTGGGCCGCGTGCTGAATGGCCTCGGCCATCCTATCGACGGCAAGGGGAAGCTCGACGCCAAGGAGCGCGTGCCGCTTACGGCGGAGCCGCCGCATCCGCTCGAGCGCCAGCTCATCGACGAGCCCCTCATCACGAATGTGCGCGCCATTGACGGCACGCTCACCATCGGCAAGGGGCAGCGCGTCGGTATCTTCGCCGGCTCCGGTGTGGGCAAGAGCACGCTGCTCGGCATGATTGCGCGGCAGTCCACCGCCGACGTGAACGTGATTGCCCTGCTGGGCGAGCGCGGTCGCGAGGTGCGGGACTTCATCGAGCACTCGTTAGGTCCGGAAGGGCTGGCGCGCTCGGTGCTGATCGTGGCGACCGGCGACCAGGCCGCGCTGGTGCGCGCCCGCGGCGCGCTGGTGGCCACCTCCATCGCGGAGTACTTCCGCGACCAGGGCAAGCAGGTCTTGCTGATGGTCGATTCCGTCACGCGCGTGGCCATGGCGTGGCGAGAAATCGGGCTCGCCACCGGCGAGCCGCCCACGACCAAGGGGTATCCCCCCTCGGTGTTCGCCAACCTTCCCCGCCTGCTCGAACGCGCGGGCAACGGGAAGCACGGCGGCATCACGGGCATTTACACGGTGCTGGTGGACGGCGACGACTTCAACGAGCCCGTCGCCGACGCGGCGCGATCGATCCTCGACGGCCACATCGTGCTCACGCGGCGGCTGGCGAGCGCGGGGCATTACCCCTCGATCGACGTACTGGAGAGCAAGAGCCGCGTGCGCGACATGATCATCGATGCGCCGCAGCGCAACGCCGCCAACATGCTGATGCGACTGGAAGCCGCCTATCGCGAGAAGGAGGACCTCATTCTCGTAGGCGCCTATCAGAAGGGCACGGATCCGATGGTGGACGCCGCGATGCGGGCGCGGGAGAGCGTGCTCTCCTTCCTGCAGCAGCGTCCCGATGAGGCCACCACCTTCGACGGCACCCGCCAGGCGCTCCTGCAGCTGATGCAGCGCGCTGGCGTCGGCCCACAGGCGATATCATGATGTTCAAGTTTCCCCTGCAGCGACTGCTGGATCTCAAGGCCAAGCACGAGCAGGAAATGGCCCGGCAGCTGGCGACCGCCCAGCGGGCCGCCGACGAGGAGCGCGCGCGTCGCGATGCGCTCGCCTCGGCACATGCCGACGCTCACCGTCACATCGCGTCGGCCGCCAGCGGCGCGTCCACGGTGGGCGAACTGCGCAGCCTCTCCTTCACGCTCGAGCAGCTGAGCG
>JBDSVW010000323.1:0-3710 GCA_039927015.1 Gemmatimonadaceae bacterium
CGTGCACCTCACGGTAGGCCTCGAGGGCACGCTCGGACATCGCCAGCTTCGGGTGCGCACTCCGCACGCCTTTGGCGACGCGCATCGCGTGTACCGCGGAGCCGCGGATGCGGCCATCCTGTCCGGCACTGCGCTTCCGTCGCTCACCGCCATTGCCATCGGCGCCGACGGCGTGGCCACCATCGACACGCCAGGCGACCACCGCTACGCGGTGCGTCGCGACGTGCGCGTACCGCCCAATGGTGCTGCCGAGGCGGCGTTCTTCCTGGCCGTGGGTCCGGAGGGCGATGGCGCCGAAGCCACGGTGGGCGTCATGCGGCGGCGCGGCTGGCGCTACCTGCTCTCCGCCACGCGCGACGCGCTGCGCTCGCTCGAGCAGACCAGTGGCAACGAAGCGGTGGACGCGATCATCAATCGTAACCTGCTGTTTGCCTATTTCTATGGCGTGGGGCGTGCGCTGGACGATGCGCACTTCTATCTCATGCGCACGCGGGTGCCGTGGCACTCACGCGGCGTGACGGTGCGCGAGTGGGAAGCGCTGATGTGGACCATCCCCGCGGTGCAGCTGGCGGACGCACCGCTGGCGCGCGAGCTCATCCTCCGTGCCTGCGAGCTGCACGGCTATTCCCCGGGCATCGGGGTGCGCTACCTCGACGGCACGCTGTTCGAGCCCGGCTTCTGCCTCGAAGGGGCAGGGGCGTATGCCATCGCCATCGACCGCTACATCCGCGATTCGGGCGACGACCAGATCGTCGAGGAGCCCGTGATCGCCGATACGCTGTATGGCTCGCACGACGACATCCACGCGCGCCGCGCCGAGCACGTGCCGCTCTACTCAACGGAGATCACCCCGGCGGGGCGTCCCGCCGCCTTCCCGTACACGCTGCATGGCAACGCCGTCACCGCGCAGGCGCTCGACATCTTCCGTCGCACGCTCGACGAAGAGAGTTCGCGCGGCGTAGAGGACCCGGATGCGGTGCGCGCAGCCGTGAGGCGGAATTTTGCCGGCGAGCGCGATGGCAAGCCGATCCTGATGTCGGCCATCAACCTCACCGGGGAGGCCGTAGCCGACGACGAACCCGCGGCGTCGGTCGTGTGGTTGCCGCTGTACGAGACGCTCGATCGCTCCGATTCGGCGTATCGCCGGACCGTCCGGTCCCTCGATCCGCAGCCGCGCGTGCTCGCGCAGCAGATCGCCCGCCTGCTCGGCCCCGATGCCAAGGATGTCATGACGTGGCTTCGGCGCGCGACGCTGCACAACGGACTGGCGGCAGAGGAGACAGACCCCGAGGGGAACGCGGTCTCCAACGGGGGTGACGCGTCACTGGCCGGCCTCCTGGCGTACACCCTGTGGTACGCCGTGCACGCGTTAGGCGTGGTGCCATGAGCGTGCACCGGGTCTCCGAGCTGTTCGCGCTGGCGTATGGGTATCGCCCGCGCGCGGTGGCTTCGGCGCCCGGTCGAGTCAACCTTATCGGCGAGCACACAGACTACAACGGGGGTGCCGTCCTGCCCATCGCCATCGCGCAGCGCACGTGGGTGGCCATCGGCAGCTCCGGTGGCGGGGGCGAGCACGGCCGCCTGCGATCCCGGGCCGTGTCCCGCGAACGGGGAGAGGCCGGGGAATGGTGCGCCGGCGACTGCCGCGCGTCCGGAGTCTGGTGGGATTACGTGGCCGGCTCACTGGAACAGGCACACGCGTTAGGCGCGGCGCGCGACGGCCGCGACGTGGCGGTGGTGAGCGACGTGCCCATGGGCGCGGGACTCTCGTCGTCGGCGGCGCTCGAAGTTGCGACCGTGCTGGCCGCGCTGGCCGCCGATCGCGTGGAACCCCCGCTGCGCGACGTTGCCCTGGCCGCCCATCGCGCCGAGAGCGAGTACGTCGGCGTCGCGTGCGGGATCATGGACCAGTTCGCGAGCGCGCTGTGCGCTGACGGCCACGCCTTGCTGTTGCATTGCGACTCGCGGGTCGCGCTCGATGTCCCGTTCCCGCGCACGGTGCTCATCGTGGATACCGCCACGCCGCGCAGCCTGCGCCTCTCGGCGTACGGCACGCGTCGCAGCGAGTGCGACGCCGCGCTGGCATTCCTGCGGTCGGCGGAGCCATCGCTCGCCTCACTCGCGCAGGCCACCCCCGAACTCCTCGAGCGCGCGCATCTCCCGGCGCCCCTCGACCGGCGGGCTCGCCACGTGGTGTCAGAAACCGCCCGGGTGGCGGCCATGGTGGAGGCGCTGGAAGCGCGCCGCCCGTTCGGCGCGCTGCTCACGACGTCGCATATGTCCCTTCGCGATGACTACGAGTGTTCCACCCCGGAACTCGACTGGGTGGTGGACCGGAGCGTCGCGCGCGCCGGTGTCGACGGTGCGCGCCTGACGGGCGCCGGCTGGGGCGGCTGCGCCATCGTGGTCGGCGAGGAGGCGGGACTCGAGATGCTGGGGCCTGAACTGCTGCAGGGTTTCGCGACCGCCTGGGGCCGGGACGCTCGCGTGTGGCGCACGACGCCCCATGTCGGCGCGCGCATCGATCTCCAGGGCTGACCGCCTGCCACCCCGCGACCCGCCGCCCGCGCCTCACGACGCGCCGCGCGCCGAGTCATCGGCCGATCGGCGTCAGAGTCGCCCCTCGCCTTGTCGGCATCGTGCAGGGGTCACTATAATTCCGCTCGTGCGGGAATAGCTCAGTTGGTAGAGCACAACCTTGCCAAGGTTGGGGTCGCGGGTTCGAGTCCCGTTTCCCGCTTAGACGAGAAGACGAGAAGACGAGAAGACGAGAAGACGGGAAGACGGGAAGACGGGAAGACTGAGTACGGGAGGCGCCGGCGACGTGGGCGGCTCCCGTTTTCCGTGGTGGGGAGCGCGGGTGGTGAAATGGTAGACACGAGGGACTTAAAATCCCTTTCGGGCAACCGAGTGCGGGTTCGAGTCCCGCCCCGCGCATAGAGTTACGGTTCTCACCAAAATGGTCCGAGGTCGGCGGGTCAGAAACGGGTCACGGGATGGGGAGGGGAATGTAGGCTGAAGAGAATTGCGATGGGCGCCACTTTGGGGGGATAGCCCAGCTTGACGGTCGGGTCGAGAGATCGAAATTCCTTCAGTGAAGCGACACCGCCCGTCAAGCCCAGGGTTGTAGTTTTCCCCGCTTGCCTTACGACGCCGTCCGTAGTCCGTGCGCTCCTCCAGGTGCTGCTCCGCCTTCTGTTCGCGCTCGTGAGTGGGACGCGATGGTCCCTGCGCATTTGGGTGGTACGAAGGAGCGGACTGCGCCAACTCTCACACGGCTTCGTCGTGGTGCGGTCCTGCATCCTGCGCCAAGGAATTGCCCGCGCTCGTCGCTCCCGATTCAGTCCACTCGATTCGCGCGCGGTCGTGCTTCTGGCTCTATCCCGCGCGTTGGTGCTCGACGTCCGCTCCGGTGGCGTGCGGCCCCCACTGCGGTGCATCGTCTGGCACGCCGTCCCGCCACATCGCGTACCGCACGCCGGCTAGCCGCCGCGCCAGCGCGACCACCGCGATCCGTTGGCCCCGCCGCTGGGCGAGCGTCCGCGTCCAGGCGCGCGGCGCGGCCGTCTCGGACGATTTCGACCGCAGGATCTGCCACCCGGCTTTCACTAGGAGCCATGCATCCGCCCGTTCCCCGGTTTCGTGATCCGGCCGCGCTGGCGATTCTCCCCGGAGCTCCGCTCGCTCGGCACCACGCCCCGCTTCGACGT
>JBDSVW010000324.1:0-6462 GCA_039927015.1 Gemmatimonadaceae bacterium
CCCTGGCGTCTTTTCAATCGGTCGGTTGTGTCGCGCCGCTACAATGCGGTGGACCTCACCATCAGGTCACGGCACCGGCCAGGTCCCGCACGGCGCGCTCCAGCATCCGCATCTTCGGCGCGTCACACGATCCCTGCGCATCGGCACCCAGCTGCGAAGCCATGCCGCTCAGCGCATCCCGGCGCTGGTTGCCCGAGGCCTGCTCGGCGCTGCGCAGTTCCTGCCTTACGGCGGCGATGCGGCCACTCGACAGGCACTTGGAACGCTCGAGCTGGTCAACAAACGCGCGTGCCAGCGCGAAGCTGGGCGGCCACGAGTTCTTCGGCTGACCCTGCGCGTTGAGGTAGTCGAGGTGCACCGTCTTGGCGGCGTCAATCTCGTTCTGCGAGATGAACTCGCTCGGCGTCAGCTCGGCGATGTCCAGGCCGCGCGCAATCTCGGAGCTCACGATGCTGCCGTTGTACCAGTACACCGACCACGAACCGCCCATCTGCATACGGGTGGAATCGACGGGGCCGCGGTCGAAGTAGGCGATTTCATGCGGGTTCTTGGGATCCGTCCAGTCGAAGACGGAGATACCGCCCTGATACCAGGCCTGCACCATGACATCACGACCGGGAATCGGAATGAGTGAGCCATTATGTGCGACGCAGTTCTCCTCGGCGGTCTGGGCCGCGGGCAGCTTGTAGTAACTCTGGAACACCATCTTGCCGTTCTCGATCGTGAATATGGCATTCGAACCCCACTCCTTCTTGTCGGTCGCCCGGCACTTCGGTGCACCACCACCGCCCCACTCATCGCTGAACAGCACCTTCGTGCCATCGTTGTTGAACGTGGCCGAATGCCAGTACGCGAAATTGGAGTCCGCTGCGGCCGCGATGCGCACCGGATTGGTGGGATTCCGGATGTCGAGCAGCAGTCCGTAGCCCTCACAGGCGCCACCCGCCAACCCTAACGCCGGATACACGGTGATGTCATGGCACTGGGTCGGTCCGGGACGCGGTCCGCTCGACGCGTTGCTGCCCATCATCGTGGCCACGATCCCCGGCAGCGCCGCGCGGAGCGCGGCGCTGTCGGCGGCGGTCGCCGCGCCCGTGCCGTTACGCGCCTTCACGACGCTGTCGAGCATCGGCTGCACCATACCGCCGGGCAGCACGCGCTCCATGCCCTGGATCGTGGCGGTGAATGCGCCACGCGCCTTGGCCGCCTCGACCATCTTCTGGTTCGCCGCGATGTCCTCAGCGGCCTCGCCGTGGCGTGCCGGCGCGGTGAGGTTGTTGAAGATGCGGGGCGAGGCCACGATGGCGGCCCGCTCGGGATTCGCCAGCGGCACCTTGATGACCTCGATGCGGAAGAGCGCCGAGTTGGCATCCTTGTCCGGCGTCTCACTCACGCAGCCGGGAAGCTCGTCCGCCGAACGCACGCCCGCAGAACCTGAGATGTAGATGTAGACGTTCTCGGTATCCTTCGGATCAGCCAGCACGGTGTGCGTGTGCGAACCGCGGCACGTCTGCACGTTCGCGATGTACTTCGGATTGGCGATGTCGGTGATGTCGAAGATGCGCAGGCCGCGGAGACGTTCCTTGCTCACGACCTCCTTCACGCCCTGGTCGCCGCAGTCGAGGCGGCCGCTGTTTCCCTCACCGGAAACGAACAGCAGGTTCTTGTAGACCGAGACGTCACTCTGCGACGCGGGGCAATAGTACGACGTCTTGAGCACCGGCTTGTTGGGGACCGAAATGTCCCAGATCTGGAAGCCGTTGTAGTTTCCCTGAATCGCGTAGTTGCCCGTGAAGGCGAGGTCCGAGTTCGTCGAGCCCACGAACTTCGGCGCGGGCGTCGTCTGCGAGACGAGCTTCAGGTTCCACGACGCCTCGGCGGCGTCGTTGAGCCCCGCGCGCAGGCCGACGCGCGCGTCCGTGCCAGGCGCCGGCGAAGGCGACGAGTAGACCTGCGCCGATCTCGCACATCCCGCGGCGGACAGAAGCCCGATCGCGAGCGAAAGCTTGAGCACTGGTAGGATCGGGCCGCGGCCCGATCGGCGATCCGTCAACAAGCATGCCATGTCTGATTCCTCTGTGGTGGCGAAGTGGGACCGTGTAGCGGTACTGAAGGGAACGACGGTTATTGCGAATGCTGCTTGAGCATCGCGTCGAAGAGCATGCGCTGCATGCGTGCGATCTCTGTGGTCTGGTCCACGTTCACATCCGAGGCGAACTTGAAGACCAGTTCATCCTGCCCGGCGCGAGGGGTGGCGAACAGCTCCTTCACCATCTCCACGGCCCCCTGATGGTGCTGGATCATGAATCGGAGAAAGAGCACGTCGAACGCCTCGCCCCGCGCTCCGTCGAGTTCCTTCAACTGCGCGTCGGTGAGCATGCCGGGCATCGTCATCTCGTGCTCCATCCCGTCCATCATCATCATCGTGCCGGTCGCCCCAGGCTGGGGCGCCGGCTGATTTCGATCGCGCAACCACGTCTGCATCAGGTGGATCTCATCCTGCTGGGCATTGATGATCCGCTCGGAGAGCGTACGGATCGATTCACTGCCACCGTGAGTCGGCACCCAGCGGGAGATGCGGATGGCCTGCGCGTGATGGCCGATCATGCCGGACATGAAATGAATGTCCGCCTTCGTATACGGCAACCGAGCGCTGTCGGCCCGTGCGCGCGCCATGGCGGCGGCGTCACCCATTTGTCCGACCCCCGGGGGAAGCGGCGATGCTCCCGTCGCCGGACGCGGCGCGCTGCTGCATGCCCCGACGGCCAGCATGGCGCAAGACACTGCCACAAGGCCGTTGGCGCGTGATCGTCTCATTCTGGTGGTTCTCCCGAGGCCGGCCTCTCGTCCGGCCCCCCTGATGTTCATGCGCTACCGACCGCAGATTATGCCGCCGGCGCGTTCCGATGGGCCGCGGCGCACGACGTCGCCACGCACTCGTGGTGAGACTCCGCTGGCCGCTGCGACCTGAGCGACGCGTTGCACACTGTCAGCTGGCACCAAGCGCGAAAGATACCGGTCGTTCGGCGCATTTTCAGCTGTGCCGCGGGAAGTCGCCGCTAACCTTTTCCATCTCAGTCGCTCTCGTCAGGAGCCCGATGCCCTTTCTCGAAGTCACACAGGACGCCGGCCGGAAATTCTTCTCCCAGAATCTCCAGGGGCCGGTGGTCATGCTCAACCTCCTGCGCTTTCGGGAGGTTGCTGACTGCTCGGCGAGCCCTACACTCGAGCCCGCTGCTCCTGTTTCAGGCGCTGCCTCCTATCAGTTATACATCGATCACACCCTTCCGTTTCTTCGCGAGGCGGGTGGCGACCTCGTCTTCTATGGCCAAGGAGTTACCTGGCTGATTGGTCCCGGCGACGAGCGCTGGGATATCGCCATGCTCGTGCGGCACGCCAGCGTCTCCGCCTTCCTGGCCTTTGCGACCGACGAACGGTACCTCGGCGGAGCCGGACATCGACTGGCCGCCATCGCCGACCCGCGGCTCCTTCCTCTCATTCAGGAGGCGTGAGGCTCCATGTCCTCCTCGGCGCCGGTCGGCGCGCCGGCAGCCGCCTCCCTTCGACAGATCGGTTTCGCCACCGCGTCCTCGGTGATCATCGCCAACATGGTGGGCACGGGCGTGTTCACCAGTCTGGGCTTCCAGGTGGTTGGGACCCAACGAGGCTTCGCCTTGCTCGCGCTGTGGGCGGTGGGGGGTGTGGTGGCGCTCTGTGGCGCGCTTTCCTACGCGGAGCTGGGAGCCGCCTACCCTCACTCCGGCGGTGAGTACGTCTACCTGGGTCGCATCTATTCGCCGCTCCTGGGATTTCTCGGCGGATGGGTGTCGATGACCGTGGGCTTCGCCGCTCCGATTGCGTTGGCCGCCCTTGCCTTCGGTCGCTACCTCTCCGCGGTGGTCGCGATTCCCCCGCTGCTCGCGTCGGTGCTGGTGCTGGTGTTCGTGGCCGGGGTGCATGCCACCGATTTGCGGCTGGCGAGACGATTCCAGGTGGGCCTCACGACCATGGAATTGGCGCTCATCGCCGGATTCATCGTGGCCGGCGTTGCCTACGGCACTCCCGAGCCCATCTCCTTCGCGCCATCGGCCGAGGCGTGGCACGAGATTGCGCAGCCAGCTTTTGCGGTGTCGCTGATTTACGTGTCGTACGCGTTTTCTGGCTGGAACGCGGCGGGCTATATCGCCGGCGAGATCGACCGGCCTTCCCGCAACATTCCACTCTCACTGGTGGCGGGCACGTCGCTGGTCGCGGTGCTCTATCTCGTGCTGAACTGGACCTTCCTGCGGACCATTCCCATCGAACGGCTTGGAGGAGTGGTGGAGGTCGGCGCGCTCTCCGCGCGGGCGATGTTCGGCGATGCCGGGGGACGCATCATGAGCGGCATGATCGCCATGCTGCTGGTGGCCACCATCAGCGCCATGGTGCTGGCCGGGTCGCGGGTGACCGAGGCCGTGTCGCGCGACCTCGCGCGCCTATCGATGATCGGGGCCCGCACCGCGCGCAACGTGCCGCGGAATGCTATCGTGCTGCAGGTGAGCATCACGCTCGCGTTGCTGCTGACGAATTCCGTGGAGAAGGTGATGACGTATGCCGGCTTCACGCTGAATCTCAACACCCTGCTGGCGGTGGCGGGTCTCTTCGTCGCACGGCGACGGGAGCCAGACCGTGAGCTTCCCTATCGCACCTTCGGCTACCCGATAGTGCCGATCGTCTTCATCCTCGTGAGCCTGTGGACCCTCGGGTTCGTGCTGTCGGAGCGCCCGCTGGCGTCGGTGGCGGGTCTGGCCACGATTGCGGTGGGGGCGGCCATTTATTGGTGGGACTCGCGCCGGGGCGTCGGTGCCGGCAAGCAGAGCGCCACCTAGAATCCGCGGCAGAACGCTGGCGGCCAGCGCGCACGCACGCCAGATCTCCTGCGCGCTGGAGCACGCCTCCGCGTCCGTCGCCTCGTCCGCTCACTTACGCGTTTCCGGGAGAAGCTCCATGAAGGCAGTCTTGTCACTCGTTCTGGTCGCGCTGGTGGCGTCGGTGGCTCCTGCGCAGGTCACGACCGGCCCGGCCGGTCGCAACATGGGAGGAGGCGACTGCAAGGCCAACGCCTACAATTGCGCCGACGCGCCGAATCCCCTGCCCGCGTCCAGCAGTGTCTGGATCGAGGAGATGACGTGGATGGACGTGCGCGACGCCATGAAGGCGGGCAAGACGACCGTCATCATTCCCACCGGTGGAGTGGAGCCTAACGGGCCGTGGCTGGCGACGGGCAAGCATAACTTCGTGCTGCACACGAATTGCGAAGCCATTGCCCGCAAGCTGGGTAACGCGCTGTGCGCCCCAATCATCAAGCTGGTGCCCGAGGGTGGCATCGAGCCGCCCACTGGCCACATGACGAGTCCCGGCACCCTGAGCATGCGGGAAGGAACGTTTCGGGCGGTGCTGACGGATGTCGTGGCCAGCCTCAAGGCGCATGGATTCCAGCGCATCATCCTCATTGGTGACAGCGGCGGCAATCAGGGGGGACAGCGTGCGGTGGCCGACTCACTCACCGCCCTGTGGAGGGGATCTCCCCTCGTGGCCCACGTGCAGGAGTACTACGACTACGCGGGCGTCGCGACGCACATGCAAACGCGCGGACTGGTGATTGGCGCGTCCGACAACCTGCACGATGATGCCGTCATCACGCTCAACATGCTCATCGATGATCCGCGTTCGGTGCGGTATGATGAGCGAGTGAAGGCGGGCAAGGCGTCCATCAACGGCGTGTCCATCGCCGATCGCCAGCGAGCGCTGGCGCTGGCCCGCGAGATTGTCGAGTTTCGCGCCACCACGACCGTCGCGGCCATCGAGAAGGCGACCAGCTTCGGCGGTACGCTGCCTGCTGCTCCGCGTCCCTGACGGTCAGCGCCTGACGCGGGACGCTTCGCGCTTCCGTTCATCTGCGAAATGCGACAGACTTGGGCGCAGTTGGCCGAGTGCTCTCCAGTTGAGACGTGATATGGATGTCCGTGTGTTCGGCACCGCCGCACGAGTCGGCGGGTTGCGGGAGTGGCGTGGCGGCCGAGGTCTGATGGTCGCGGCCGCATTCGTCAGCGTGTTGACGGGATGCTTCCGGTACACGCCTGTCCCGCTCGCTCAACTTTCTTCCGGGACGCCCGTGCGAGTGGAGCTGACCGCGGTAGCCGTGGATCGACTGCGCGCCGGTCCCGATTCGGTGGCGCGGCTCGTCGACGGCTTTCGCGTGCGGGGCGACGTTTCGCGGCTGACGACGGACTCGCTCATGCTCTCCGTCCCCGTGAGTTACATGGAAGCGAACGTGAGGCACCGGACCCGCCTGTACGACCTTCCGCTGTACCGCACCGATGTACGCAGCGCCGCTGTGCGCAAGTTGGACCGGAAGCGGACGACGTGGGTCGCGCTCGGATTCGGCGCGGCAACGGTGGCTGCCGTGGCGTTTGTGCTCGA
>JBDSVW010000325.1:0-13171 GCA_039927015.1 Gemmatimonadaceae bacterium
GCGACACGACCCCGGTCGCACTTGCGGCGTCGCCTGACGTGAATGAGCACTCGCCGACGCTGTCAGCCGATGGCCAGTGGCTCGCGTATGTGTCCGACAAGTCGGGCGCGTGGGAAGTGTACGTGAAGCCGTTTCTTAGCGGCGATGGCGAGTGGCAGGTGTCGGACAGCGGCGGCACCGAACCCCGCTGGGCGCACAGTGGCCGCGAGCTGTTCTACAAGCAGGGGGGACGGCTGATGGTGGCGGAGGTGACGGCGCGCCAGCGATCCCTTATCGTCGGGCAGCGGCGATCGCTGTTCACGATTCAGGAGTACTACAACTTCTCGTTCCACCCCACCTACGACGTGGCCCGGGATGACCGGCACTTTGCCATGATCCGCTCCCGCTATTTCGGCGAGTCGTTCGACCTCGTGGTGATCGAGAACTGGCGTCCGGTGTTCAGGAACTGACCGCTATCCGGTGATGCGCCGAGAGTAGGGCTCTTCCGTGATGTTCGGATCGGAGAATCGCGAAGGCTTTGTCGCCTTGGGCTTCTCTCCTTTGGGATATGGCGAGATGCTCTGCTCGAAGTGAAAAAAAGTCGTTGGATCGTACTTCTGCTTGACGAAGAGCAGGCTGTTGAACGCCTCGCCCCAGAAACGCCAGCGAAAGTCAGCCTGCGAGCGCCTCGGGTAATCCTGGTTGGCGTGGTCGCTCAGGAACGGCGTCCACGCCGCGATCATGTCCGCGAGGAACTGCTCGGCGATTTTCCGCTGCGACGCGTCTATCCAGAAGATGTCCTGCACCCAGTCCAGATAGACGCCGCGATGCACGAACGCGTTTGTGTCTGCGGGCAGTGCGTTGATGGCGCCACCATAGATCTCGAGATTGGCGAACGCATAGCCCAGCGGGTCGCGCTGTGCCGCGTCTGTAAGCAGGGTCCAGTCGGCAACGTCGAGCGGCTTGGCCAGGTAGCCCGAGATCTTGTCCTCGACCGCTGCGTCGGGCACGTCGGGGTAGGAGTATGGCTGCTCGATCAGTCCCTCGTTGAGTGCGTTGTACGTGTCGACCGTGTCGACTTCCTGAGTGGCTCCCGGCAGCTTCAGCAGCGGGGCAACGAGTCGGCGACCCTCGTCCGGGTCGCCGTGATAGACACCGCGCACCACTAGGCGCTGCGCTCCGTTGCGCGTGATCCACGCGACCTGGTATCCCAGCGAGGCCGGTGCCGCGTCAAGCATGTAGTCATGCTGCAGCGCATGAAGCGCAGCGGCCGCCTGCTTCATGGGATATGAGAATCCGAATCCCCAGACCTTCCAAAGGTCGTACAGCCGGTACTTCACCTCCAGCAGGACCCCGAAGTTGTTGCCCGTGCCGCCACAAACGGCCCACAGCAGGTCCTGATTCTGCTCGGAATTGGCGCGCACGGTGCGGCCGTCGGCGAGCATGACGAGCACTTCAATCACGTTGTCGCAGTTCATGCCGAACTCCCGCGACGTCCAGCCGTATCCACCTCCCATCATGTGGCCCGCGACACACACGTCGGGACAGGCGCCACCCGGTGTGTGCAGCTGGTAGCCGTCCAGCACCGCGTTCAGCGTGCCGAGGTTGGTGCCAGCGCCCACGGTGGCAACGCGCGCGGCCCAGTCCACCGAGACGTAGCTGATTCGGCTCGTGTCGAGTACGAGCGCGTCGTCGTCGACGGAGAATCCGGCGGTGCTGTGCCCACCCGACCGGCAGAGCACATGCAGGCCGAAGCGCTGGGCGAACGCCAGGCTGTGCCATACGTCCTCGAACACCTGGCAGTAGACGATGATTGCAGGCAGCGACTGCCAGACGCGATCCGACAGCTGCCGGTCTGCGTCGTAGGACGCGGACGTCGGCAGGATCAGGGTCCCGATGAGCTGGGACTGCAACGCGGCGGTATCCGCCGGTGTGAACGACCCGCTCCCTGCGTTCGGGGCTGCGGCGAGTTGGGCAATCTTGCCCTGTCGGGCGCGAACCGCGCGGCTGCGTCTATGAGGCATTCCGTTCCTCGCGGCGTAGGGAGTAGCAGCTCGATACCCGGTGTCCGGGGTCGGCAGGTGTCGTCAGATATCGCGCAGGCGGCCGTTCCTGTCAAACCTACCTGGCGGCCTCCCTTGCCAGCAAAGGAAAGCAGGACGACGTTTGCCTGCACTCGATCAGCAAGGAGACCGTCGTGTCCTTCGCCTCCCCGTACGAAACGATCCCCAGCATCTCGATTCCCGAGCTGATCATCAAATACCTGCAGCTGGAAGGTGTCGATCATATCTTCGGCATTCCCGGCGGGTCGTTTCCCGACCTGTTGGCGGCGCTCAAGCCACTGCGTGCCACGCTGCCATACATCGTGGCCCGGCATGAGACCGGCGCTGCCTACATGGCCGACGGATACCACCGGGCGAGTGGCAAGCTGGGAGTGGTGCTGGTGACCTCGGGGCCGGGTGCCACCAACGCGCTCACCGGCGCGATGAACGCGCAGGCGGGCATGACCTCGATGCTCGTGATCACTGGCGAACAGCCGCAATCCAGCTTCGGCCTCGATTGGGAGCAGGAAGGTGTGGACCTGGACCTGGATGTGCTGCAGGTCTACAAGAGCGCGGTGGCCTACAGTGCCATGACCCCGAATACGCAGGATTTCGACGTGCTCTTTCGCCAGGCGTTGCGCATCGCGCAGGGACGTCCGGGGCAGGCGGCGCACCTGAGTATTCCGCACGACATCATGGCGTCGACGGCGACCAACGTTCGGTTCCCTAATTCTCCATCGCTGTATCGGGCTACCTTCGATGCCTGCGCGCCGGCCGACGTGCAGATGGTGGCCGACGCGCTTGCCGCCGCGCAGCGACCCATGATCCTGCTCGGCAACGGCTCCCGCGATGCCCTGGGCTCCGAGGAAGCGCTGGCACAATTCGTCGCGATGGTGGAGCGATTCAGCATTCCCGTGGGCACGACCGCCGACGCCAAGGCTCTCTTTCCCGAGAGTCACGCGCTGGCACTGCGCAACTGCGGATACCCGTCGTGCACGTGGCCGGGCCTGTACTTCTCACCCCCCACCGGGAGCCCCGACGCGGCGCCGTTCGACTGTCTCATCGTGCTCGGCTCGAGCATGGGCGACTTCGCCACCAACCTGTGGGATGCGGCCATGGTGCCCGCCGGACCGTTCATCCAGGTGGATGCGAACTCGAAGGTGATCGGGCGCTCCATGCCCATCACCCGGGGCGTGATTGCTGAACTGGGCGCGTTCATTCCCGCGCTGGCCGCGGTCATGCAGGAGCGTAAGCCGGGGCCGTCCGTCAAGGACCGCACCGCCTACCTGGAGTGGATGAAGAAGACGCACTCAGCGTATGCCGATCCCGAGGCGCGCGAGTCGGACGCGACCCCCATTCGGCCGGAGCGGGCGATGGCGATCGTGAGTGAGATGCTGCCGCCCGGCAGCCATGTCTTCCCCGATGCCGGGAATACGTGCGGCTGGACGGCGACCTACCTGGAGCTGGACCCTCCGTCGCGCATGCACGCCGCGCTGGACGTGGGGGCCATGGGGTACGCCACGGCCGCGGTGGTGGGCGCGAAGCTCGCCGATCCGTCGGCGACCTGCCTCTCCATCGGCGGCGACGGCAGCTTCCTCATGCACGGTGCCGAAGTCACCACGGCGTGCCAGTACGGAGTGGGACCCATCTGGATGGTCTGGAACGAGAATGATCTCAACATGGTGACGCAGTCCATGGCCGCCCACTATCCCGCGCCGGGGTGGGACGACTACTACGCCCTCGGAAACCCCGACCTCGTGAAGGTCGCCGAGGGATTCGGTGCGGAAGCATATCTCGTCCACTCGCCGGCCGACCTGAAGGATTCGCTGGCGCGAGCCATCGACGGCGGCCAGAAGGGCCGGCCGCAGGTGATCGTGGTCCGCGAGGATGCGAGCGCCCGTCCACCCTTCAACTTTCCATCTCCACAGAAGGCCTAACGAGTTGCCAGGTCTGGATGCGCGGCCAGCATCTGGTCCACCGACCGGAGCGCTCCGTTCACCCAGGCCTGGTCATCGGAGTAACTCTCCCCGCAGGTATGGACGTGCGGGAAGGGACTCGTGAGGCGTGCACGGATTTCGTCATCCCTGGCACCCATGCGCCACTGGTGGTCGCCATCGCCGGCTGAGGGAACGCCCCAGCGCCGGTAGGTGGCCACCAGCGGGGCGGGGAGGGACGCGAGGCCGAACAGCGCTTGCATCTGGCGGGTGGCTTCCTTCACCACGAACGTGCTGGCGGGCTCGGAGTCGGGGGGCAGCGTGGGACCGCCGGGCACCACGTACGGATCGCCCAGTGCCTGCAGCTGCGCCCAGTACGCGGTGCGATAGTAGTCCGTGTAGAGGGTGATGGAGGCGGGGCCCCCGTTTGCCGACCCCTCGGTGCCAAAGCAGTAGAACTGCGCCAGCGGGAGGTCGGTCCAGGAACCGCCGCTCGAGACGCCCGACGCGGGGGTCCACCAGTTCGACTCGTAGTACAGGTTGATCTTCCCCAGCTCCATGTCGGTGAGCGCGTTAACGTCGCTGGTGAACTGGGGAGAGTCCCGGAACACCGGCACGAAGGGAAGGAGCTTCTGCAGCGCCAGCTGCGTCACGGCAAAGACTGCCCGTGTCGCGCGGAGCGTGACCAGCTGGCCGCCCGCTTTTCGCGCGTGCAGCACCCACTTGTCCTTGTCTCGCTCCATGCCTACCACCTCGTGCTCCAGGCGGAGCTGCGCGCCCATCGCGGTGATCTTTCCGGCGAGCGTGTCCGGGAGCGTCTCGTAACCCGGTGCCAGCGTGTGAAAGGTCGGATCCACGAAATCCACGAGCAGCTGCAGCGCGCAACCGGCGTTCACTTCCTGGTCGAACGGCGCGATGAACCCGCTGGACTGATACAGCATCTCGATGCAGTCCGGGCTCAGGCCAAAGTCGGTGAGCATGGCCCAGAAGCCCCAGCGATACGTGGGAATGCCGCGCCAGGTGTACTGTGTGCGCAGCGTGGTCCAGGCGTCGGGCGTTGCAGGCCATGAGTGGGGATCGACGCCGTTTTCCTTGAGCACCGCTGTCAGGAGACCGACAAGGATCGCGCCCGGCTGCTGCCCGATCGAGCCAGCGTCCAGGGTGTAGAGCCGGCTCCAGATATACGGATCCTGCAACGCTTCGCCGCGAGTGAATCGCATGCCGCGCAGGTAATAAAAGTTGTGGTCGTCGCCCATCGGGAACGGCACAATCTTGTCCGAGAGTTGCAGCTCCTGGAGCAGCGAGAGGAGCTCCACGTGGCTCGACAGGAAGCGCATCCCTCCTTCTTCGGTCTTGATCGATACGCCGTCGATGATCACGTGGTCCGACTCCAGCCGGCCGCCGGTCCGCGGCAGCCGCTCCACCAGGCAGACACGTATCGCCGGGTTGCGGCTGAGCAGGCGCCACGCGGTATAGAGGCCCGCCATTCCTGCGCCAACGATGACAACGTCGACAACGATTTCGTCGCTCGACATCTTCGTCACGGCACGCCTCGCAGAAGTGAGTTGGATGATCTGTTGATCGGGGGAGTGTGTGGCGCTGGAACGGCGGCGCGCAGGTCGCCGAGTGGCTTGCCTCTGGTCAGCACGGTGATGTAGAGCAGCCCCGCGTGCAGCGCCTCGCGCGCGTCTGCCAGGAGTACCGTGGATCCGTGCGTCTCGAGCTGGCCGGGCAGGCTGAACGAGGCGACCACGGGTCCGTTACCACCCATCCGCCCGTGGTGCAGGCTGATAGCCAGCAACTCATCCGAAGGCAGTCCCTTGATGGACGTGTTGTACGTGAGCCGACCGGTGGCGGCATCGAAGTTGAGATTGATGGTCGCCCGCAGCGGGCCACCGTTGATGAGGACCGTTACATCCGCCGGCGGAGGCGCGGACTTGAGGTGAAGTTGAGGAGTGTTGAGCGGCGGCCGGCGTGGGGAAGCGAGTCGCTCCCAGGCGTAGCCGATCGCGACGAGGCGCGCGTCGCTGAGCGGAAGCCCCAGCAGCTCCATCCCGACGGGCAGTCCCATGGCCGTGAAGCCAACCGGCACACTCAGCGCGGGGAATCCCGAGTTTGCGCTCGCCTCGCAGTTGGGATCCGTCTGTGGATTGCCGACGAGCATGGGCTGATCGCGTACGGTTGGATATACCAAGGCATCCAGGCCGTTTTGTGTCAGGAGGTCCTGCAAACGCTGTTGCAGCGCGGCCCGGTTTGCCATGGCGACGCGGTACGCCGGGGAGGACGTGTCGGGTGAGGCGTTGAGCCACGCCATGTCAGACGACAACTCGGACAGAAAGAGTCCGCGCGAAAGAATGTCGGAGAGCGACGTGACCGGGGCGCCGCCGCCCGTTGAGAGGTATGCGTTGAGCTGGTTGCGGAATTCGAACTGAATGGTGCTGGCAGAGAGTGCCAGGGCCTGCAGGTCGGGCTCGGACAGCTGCACCACCACGGCACCGGCGGCGTGCATGCGGGCAATCGCGGCTTGGACCGTATCGGATACTTCCTGTGAGAGCGTGGCGCTTCCGAAGAACGCCTTCACCACTCCGAGGCGGGCACCGCGCAACGCCGTGGAGTCCAGGGACTCGACGAATCGAGGAAGGGTGCGCCCCTGCCACTGCGCGGCAGCGGGATCGGACGGATCCAGTCCAATGGTGGCGTCCAATGCGATGGCCAGGTCGGTCATGGTGCGAGCCAAGGGCGCCGAGACATCCTGCGACCGGCAGAGGGGAACGATTCCGACCGTGCTCGTGATGCCCTTGGTGGGCCTCAAGCCGAAGAGCGCGTTGAACGCGGCAGGCACCCGGATGGATCCGCAGGTATCGGTGCCCCACGCCACCGCCGCGAAGCTCGCCGCCACCGCGGCCGCGGAGCCGCCACTCGAGCCGCCGGGATAACGCCGCAGGTCGTACGGATTCAGCGTCTGCCCGCCCAATGAGCTGGTGGTCGTGATGCCCATCGCGAACTCCATCATGTTCGTCTTGCCGAGTATCACGGCGCCCGCCGCACGGAGCTTTGCGGTCACCACGGCGTCGCGGCGGGGTTGCGCGCCGGCCAGGCTGATCGAGCCCGCGGTGGTGGGCATCTCCTCCGTGTCGTAGTTGTCCTTGAGCAAGATGGGGATGCCATGCAGCGGTCCGCGCGGGCCGCTGGCCTGGCGTTCCGTGTCGAGCGCGGCCGCCTGCTGCAGCGCGAGCGGGTTCAGGCGGATCATCGTGTTGAGCGCCGGCCCGGCCTGATCGTATGCCGCAATGCGGTGCAGGTACGACTGCACAAGCTGCACCGACGTGACGCGTCCCTCAGCCATGGCGCGTTGCAGCTCGAGAATCGATGTCTCGTAGACTGCAAACTCCAGTTGGGGTTCCGGAACGCGCGGCGGGGAGATGGTGGATCGGGGAACGCACGACGCCACCACTGCTGCCAGAAGGCAGTACACGACCGAGCGCGCAGCCGCGTCGACGGAATTCATCGAGGAAATCACGAGAGAGAAGCTCGTGCGGCAGGGCCGGTTGTCAATGTTGCCGGTGAAACCGACACTCCTTCTTTGGACTCCTTCACGGGGAGCCCATACCTCGATGGAGTGGGCTCCCGGGAATCCGAACGGACCGGAAACAACTCGCGCGCGACTCTTCAGAGTCGCGCGCGGTTGTCATTCACTTGCTGCGCCATCTGGCGGGCAAACCCTCCCGCCCTACGGCAGCGCGAACGCCACGTACGTCCCCCCGCTGGCCGCGCCATTCTTGCCGCCGCCACACGCAATCACGATGTACTGCTTCCCGTTCACCATGTACGTAGCGGGCGTCGTGTTTCCCGCCGCCGGCAGCTGCCCTTCCCACAAAAGCTTGCCGCTGGTCTTGTCGAACGCGCGGATCTTGTTGTCGTACGTGGTCGCAGCGATGATGAGAAGCCCGTTTTCCGTGACGATCGCACCGCCGTAGCTGTCGCTGCCGGTGTCCTTGAGCCCCTGCTCGACGAGCTTGGGATATTCGCCGAAGGGGATGGACCACTTGGTCTCGCCGCTATTGAGGTCGATGGCATTGAGCGTGCCCCACGGCGGCTTGATGCCCGGATAGCCTTCGCGGTCGAGGAAGATGTCGAAGGTGGTGTTGCGATACTTGAGGAAGGTGGAGACGCTCTTCGGCGTGCGCGTGGGTTCCTTGCCGCTGACGAGGTACTCGGCGAGTTCGGCGATCGACGAATCGCCCAACGCGGTGGCGAAGGCCGGCATGCGCCCGGTGCCGCTGCGGATGGCGGTGACGATCTGGTCGCGCGTGAGGCGCTTGCTCACCCCGGTGAGCGTCGGCGCCATGGGCGTGGTCTTCGGCCCGTGGCACTCGGCGCAGTAGGCCCCGAACAGCGACTTCTCCTCGCGCGGCACGATCTTGAGGATCCAGCCCATCTCGTTCGAGTTCACGTAGAGCAGGCCGGTCTTGGGATCGAACGCCGGCCCGCCGTACTCACCGCCGCCGTCCACGCCGGGGAAGATGATAATCCCGTTCGTGTTAGGCGGCGTCCAGGGATCGGGGGTGGGGTTCTCCATAAAGATCTTGAGCGCAGAGGCGTGTGCCTCCGGGGTGCGCTGGGTGAGCTCGTTTTCGGTGAGCTGCTGCCGCGCGAACGGCTTTGGCAGAATGGGAAAGCGCTGCGAATCGGCGGTGACGTCGCCCTCAAGAATGGCCGGCGGCATCTTGCGCCACTCACTGGGAAAGAGCTCGGCGCCGGTCTCGCGATTCAGCACCCACACGTGCCCTGTCTTGGTGATCTGCGCGACCGCATCGACTGGCTTGCCATCGCGCTGCACGGTGACGAGCGTGGGGGCGGCGGGGAAGTCGCGATCCCACAGGTCGTGCTTGAGGCCCTGATGGTGCCAGACCCGCTTTCCCGTGTTGGCGTCGAGTGCGACGATGGAGTTGGCGAAGAGGTTGTCGCCCACGCGGTTGGCGCCATAAAAGTCGAACGACGCCGAGCCCGTGGCGAAGAACACCATGCCGCGCGTCTGGTCCACCGTGACGCCTGACCAGGCGTTGGCGCCGCCGGCCACCTTCCATGCTTCTGGTGGCCACGTGTCGTAGCCGAATTCTCCCGGATGCGGAATGGTGTGGAAGCTCCAGCGGATGGCGCCCGTCTTCACGTCGTATGCGCGGATGTCACCCGGCGCCGAGGGCAGCGCTTCGGGGACAGAGGTGCCAACGATGAGCATGTCCTTGTAGACCGCGCCCGGCGTGCTGGCGCTCACGGACAGACCTTCCACCGGGCGATCGAGTCCGGCGCGCAGGTCCACCCAGCCGCTGTCGTTGCCCCAGCCTGGCGCCTTCAGTCCGGTCTTGGCGTCCAGCGAGAAGAGCCGATAGCGGTAGTTGAAGTAGAAGCGTCCGTCGTGCACCACCACGCCGCGGTAGCGGATGCGCGGCCCGGTGAAATTTCCGCCGGTAGGGTCGAAGCTCCACAGCTCCTTGCCCGTTGCCGCATCGAGCGCGAAGGCGCGCTGCTTGGGCGACATGGCGTAGAGCACGCCATCGATGACGATCGGGTTCGACTGCATCTCCGAGCCTTCGAAGGAATCCTTCGTGTCGTGCGTCCACGCGACCTGCAGCGTGGCGACGTTGGCGGGGGAGATCTGGTCGAGGGTGGTGTAGTGCGTCTTGTCGTCGCTGCCCTGGTAGACGGGCCAGTCCACGGTGGACTTGCTGCAGGCGGCAGCGGTGGAGAAGACGAGGAGGGCGGTGGCGGCGTGGCGGAGCAGCATGGGCGGGGCGCGAGAGGGGCGCGAGAGGGAACGGGAACGATGGCACGGGGGGCAGGACTGCGCCACGACGTAGGCCCATCGATTGACTCGCACCACCGGTGTGCCGTTCAGCGGCGACTGAAACCATGCCCGCCGGGTTGCGCACGGCACCGCTCCACGGACGACGTGCGGAGTGCGCCTTCACCCGTGAGCGATTCGGTGATGTCGGCCGCCGAAACCGTCGTCCCTATTCCTCTCGCAACGCGACCATGGGACTCACGCGAGCGGCCCGCCACGCCGGCACCACAGCCGCCGCCACTCCAGCCACCAGCAGTGCCGCCGCGGCTCCGGAGATTCACGCGCCTGGGCGGACGGGTGCCCCCGACCTCTCATGCGCAATCCCGGTAGAGCCGGTCAGGTATTCTCGCGACGTCGCGTATTGCCCTTCTCCTGACCATCCCACACACTGCCGCTGCGCAACGACGACGCGCTTCTTAGCTTCGCGCGATCTCCCCTCCCGGCCTCTCATGCGCGAGCGAAGTGACCCGCGCGCTCCGTTTCCGAAGTCAACGCTCACTCGGCTGACATGAATTCGACGTTGCAGGGCTGGCTCTTCGATCCGACCGTCGGGCGTCTCCTCGTATCGGTCCTCGGGATCGCGATCATCACCGCGGTCGTACGCACCATCTCGAAGTCCGCGGGGCGCCTCATCGATGACAGCGATGCACGCTACCGCGTGCGCAAGCTCATCACCTTCGCCGGCTATGCGGGCGCCATCCTGCTGGTGACGACGGTGTACAGCGACCGGCTGTCTGGACTCACGGTCGCATTCGGCGTTGCCGGTGCTGGCGTCGCGTTCGCGCTCCAGGAAGTCATTGCCAGCGTGGCCGGCTGGATCGCGCTCACCTTCAGCAACTTCTACTCCCCCGGCGACCGGGTGCAGCTTGGGGGCATCAAGGGCGACGTGATCGACATCGGCGTGCTGCGCACGACGCTCATGGAAGTCGGCGACTGGGTGAACGGCGATCTCTACAACGGACGGATCGTTCGCGTGGCGAACAGCTTCGTGTTCAAGGCGCCGGTGTTCAACTACTCGGGCGACTTTCCCTTTCTGTGGGATGAGATCCAGCTCCCGGTGAAGTACGGTGCCGATCGCGCAGAAGTGCGCGCGTTGTGCGAGCGGATCACAAACGAGGTGGTGGGGGAGTACAGCAAGCAGGCCGCCACCGCGTGGCTCACCATGCTGCGCCAGTTCCGGCTCGAGGACGCCAGGGTGGAACCAATGATCACCCTCATCGCGAACGACAACTGGCTCGAGTACACCATCCGCTACGTGGTGGACTACCGGAGACGGCGCGGCACCAAAGACGAATTGTTCAACAAGCTGCTCGACGCCATCGATGCCACCAACGGAAGAATCGCGCTCGCCTCGGCCACGTTCCAACTCGTGGAGGCTCCGCCGTTCCGGGTGCAGCTCGAGGGCGATGCGTCCAGACGTTCGGCACCCTGATCGACGTAGCGATAGTTCAGGCAGGCTCCGAGGTCGTCGTCGCGCAGTACGGGCTGCCTAACGTCTCGTCAGGCTGATAGCGCAGTCGTCTGCCCTAGGCACGCGTTCCCTCACGCGAGCACTCTTTCCAGCCCCGAATCTGCCGCGAACATGCAGGACGAGCGCGTGGCACGCACCATCTCCCCCACGAACTCCAGGTCGGGGCCGCTGCGAAGGCCGAGGATGTCCATGTCCGACGCCGGGGCCTGACGCACGCAGTCGGCGAACTCGCCCACCATCACAAGCGAATTGCCCACCCCTTCGATGCGCGCCCGGTCACACAGCTCGGCGATGTGCGCTGTGGCCATGGACACGTCTTCACTGCGGGGGACAACGGTAATGAGTCTCAAGCCTGCGTCCCACGCCTTGGCCAGGCGGATGGCAATGAGGATGGCGAGATGCAGCCGGTGGGTCGCTTTCGTGAGCGCGGTGGGCGTGCTGGTGGCGGCGACCGTGGCCGCCGCGGTGGTTCCGACGTGGCGGGCGATGCGGACCGATCCGGTGCTGGTGATGCAGGAAGAGTGAGGGGTTGGGAGGGAAGGTTGTCGCTCAACCACAAACCGGAGCACTCGGGGACCTGCGGGAGGCACGAAACGCTCCTGCCCCTGTCGGACGCGTGGTGCGTTGTTGAATGAGTAGATGGATAGGAGGGGAGATTCTCCGGAGAGGGCCTCGCACGGACTTCGCGAGGATTCGACTGTAGCGTCGCGGCCGTGGCCGACGACGGCACGAAATCACCGGTACACCTGGCCGTGCGACGCGACCGCCCGCTCATAGGCCGCGCGCCACAACGGAATAGGGTAGGCGGCCTCGAAGTACTCGTAGCCACGCCTCACCGATTCGAGGGCTTCCGGAAAGCCTGTCACCGTCTCGGCGATCATGTGGTTGACCAGCCGCGCGTGCTTGATGTCCTCGGTGGAATGGAACTCCACGTACTCCAGCTGGCCGTCGCGCATCCCGTGAACACGCAGTCGCTCCATCACCAGACCAGTCACGACAGGGGTGAGTCCTTCGAAGAGATAGAGCGCTCCGATGTACGCAAACGGGTCGCGCATGTGCGCGATCATCCACCAGACGCCGGCGACGGCGAAGGATTCCGGGCTCATGGGCAGGTGACGCGCATGGATCGCATCGCCTCCCATGTTGACGTAGTCGCGCAACGCCATCTCGCCGTGATCCCATTCGTCGGCCTGGTGATAGAGCATGGACCGAATCAGCCTCGGATTCATCGACCGCGGCATCTGGGCGATTGATGCGATCGCTGCCTCGATCACATGCGGCTGGTATGCACAGATGTCGAGATAGACCTCTCGCATGATGGCTTGCACGAGCTCGGGCTGAGAGTTGTCACTCGTGACGGCGATCCAGAACTCCTCCTGCTGGATGCGCGCCAGAAGGTCCGTTACTCGTTGCTCCAGCCAGGTCACGATCGGCGCCGTACGGGTGTGGTCCGCGCTGCCGTTCACGTCGGGGTCGCTGATGATGGTCGTCATTGAGATACTTCCTCGCGTGAGCGTCGGTTGAGTGGGAGACGGATCAACGGAGAGCGAATTGTCCGCAGGTGGCTTTCGTCGCGAAGGCGGAGCCGCATGATGGACACGTCGCCGTACTCCGGGTGACTCCCCTGGTGCATTGGTCGATGGCCCAGACGGCGGAAGAAATGGTCCAGCGGCGGATTGCAGTCGATGTAGTCGAATTCGATTCCGCTGGCGAGACCGAAGTCGTATACCGCAGTGGCAAGCCGCACAGCCAGCGTACCGGAGCGATAGGGCGCGGCGATCATCAACCGCGTCGTAACCGACGTGACCTGTCGTTGCATCGGCGTCAGCGCGTTGAGTCCATAGAGTATCGTGTACTCGCCGACATCGCCCTCCCGCAGGAAGTTCGTGCGGAGCACACCGAC